>JALZAV010000007.1 GCA_030948145.1 Candidatus Dormiibacterota bacterium | reverse complement strand
CTCAGCGGCTCGCCGGTGGCTGGCAAAGTCGCTGCCATGGATGACAACGGTCACGGCACCCATACCGCCGGGACCATTGCCGCCGCCTCCAATGGAATCGGCATCGTGGGCGTGGCCCCCAAGGTGCGGATCGCTGGAATCAAGGCCGGCGATCGGAACGGGTTCTTCTTCCCGCAGGCCGTTGTGTGCGCCTTCATGTGGGCGGGTTCCCACCACTTCAGCGTGACAAACAACAGCTATTTCGCTGACCCCTATTACTTCAATTGCCCGAGCGAACCGGCCCAGCGCGCGATCCTGAAGGCCGAATCTCGCGCCATCGCGTATGCCCAGCGCAGGGGAGTCACGAATGTAGCTGCCGCGGGCAACTTCAGCGATGATCTGGCCAATCCGACGCAGGACCGCCAGAGTCCTGATGACACGACGCCCGTCACGCGACCGGTTACGCGGGACTGCCTCGTGGTTCCCGTTGACATCCCGGGTGTTATCGGTGTTAGCGCCACAGGCAACAAGCGCATGAAGTCCTTCTATTCGAACTACGGCACCAACATCATCAAGGTGGCAGCTCCGGGCGGAGATAGCCTCCTGCAGGTAACGCCGGCCGCGCCCAATGGGCGCGTGCTCTCAAGCTACCCAACGTTCCCGGTGGGCGACACTCGGCGGTGTCGGGCGAGCCGCACCGTGCTCGATACATCCGTCTCCCCACCTGCCCTGTACTGCTATCTGCAGGGAACGTCGATGGCATCTCCCCACGTGACGGGACTTGCCGCCCTGATCATCAGCCAGTCCGGGCAGATGAGCCCAAGCGACGTCCGCCGGCAGCTCGAGCAGACCGCGGATCCGATCGCCTGCCCGACCGCAGCCCAGCTCGCCCAGTACGCGCCTTTCCCGTCTGCAAACAATGACGCGCCGCAGACATGCACAGGCCCCGCAGCGAACAATTCCTGGTACGGCCATGGCGAAATCAATGCGCTAAGGGCGATCCGCGGCGAAGGCGGCGAAGGCGGTGACAACCGAAACAACTAGTTAGCCCAGGGTGGACTACCCGACGGCCGATCGTCTTTACGCGCGGGAGGCCGGTTGCCAGGCGGCGCCGGCCTCTTCGTCCAGTCCATCCGGCTCCAAGGGGGCCCGGTTATGGATGGCATAGGATTTAGCGACGCCGATCAAACACGCTGTGAGGCATCGTGGCAGAACTGAAGGCCAAACTGAACATTACCCTGTACATCGCGGGCGGCTTCGATGGTCGCGAGGATTTCAACGACGCCATCTATAGGCGCGAGTAATGGAGCTACACGACGTCGTGCGCCGGCGACGGATGATTCGGCGGTTCGAGCAGAAACCGATCCCTGACGATGTGCTCCGGCGCGTCCTGGAGGTCGCGAGACACGCGCCATCCGGGGGATTCAGCCAGGGCTTCGACTTCATCGTCCTCAGCAAGCCGGAAGAGCTCGACTGGTTTTACCGCACGACGGATGACCCCACCGACCCGGATCCATTTCCGGGACGGGAGCCGAGCGCGGCCCCCGTTTGCATCATTCTGCCCTTCGCAAACAAGCAGGCCTATCTGGACCGCTATGCGCAGCCAGACAAGGCGCAGTTCGGGATGGACAAGGAAGAAAACTGGCCGGTTCCCTCCTGGACGGTCGATGCCTCGATGGCAATCATGCTCATCCTGCTGGCCGCGGTGGAGGAGGGGCTCGGGGCCTGGTACCTCTTCATCTCCCGCGGTGAGGCTGACGTGATGCGCGAGCTCGGAGTGCCGCCAGCCTGCAAGTTGCTCGGCGTCATCGCACTCGGATATCCCTCACCCGAGGACAAGCCCCGCACCTCCGTTTTTGCCAAGCGGCGACGCACCTATGAGGATATGTTTCACGCCGGGCGATGGTAGCGCCGACTATCGGCGCTCGGTGCCGTGCCGGTAATGGCCCGTGGCACGCGCGAGCAAGATCTGGACCGCTTGCTTATCGCTGGTCTCAGTCAGGCGCTTACGCAACTGCTCGGAGGCTGTGCCCGCAACGACGCCCACACGACGACCGGCGCGGCTGATCATCAGCTTTCCGTCTTTGGTCACCCGATATTCGAATGGATCCGCGATCAGCCGGCCGCGTTGATCTTTCGGCACGCCGACCCTAGGTCCAGGTCGGCTCATCGCGCTCCGACACGGAGCCGTCTGAGCCGAAGACCAGGAAGCGCTGGAAGGACTTCAGGAGCCAGCGGTCATGCGTGACCGCGATGATCGTGCCCTCGTAGTTCCAGAGCGCGTACTCGAGCGCGTCGGCGGAGGCGACGTCCAGGTTGTCCGTCGGTTCGTCGAGCACGAGCATCGTCGAGCCTCGCACCTCCAGGACGAGGATTTGCAATCGCGCCTGCTGGCCGCCTGACAACTTCTCGAAGGGCACGTCGGCAGCCCCATCGAGCTCATAGCGGCGAAGCGTCCCCATCGCGGCCGTCCGGTCGAGACCTTCCCGAGTCAGGATGGTCAGGGGCGCGGCCCGGGCAAGGTGAGGCGAGTCGTGGACCTGCGAGAAGTAGCCAACCTTGACACGCGCGCCAAGCATCCACTCGCCGGTATGGTCGACCGGCAGACCGCCGAGCATACGGGCGAAATGGCTCTTGCCGGTGCCGTTCTTGCCGATGACCCCAACGCGCTGCCCGAATAGGATCTCGGTGCTGAAAGGCTGGACCAGGCCCGGGATCTCCAGTCTGGTCAGGCGCAGGGCGATCGTCCCCGTCCGGCCGCCGCCGAGTCGGATGGTGACGTTCTGCTCCGGGGGCCGCTCCACCAGCTCCGTCTTCTCCTCGAACATGCGCAGCCGGGTCTCCGCCGCCCGAACCTTCGGCCCCCACACGTCCGACTGCTGGGCCCGCCGCTGATATTCCTTGAGCGTTGCGATCAACGCGGCACGCTGTTCCTGGTAGCGCCGGTGATCCTCTTCGAGGCCGGCGATCCGCCGCCGTCGCGCCTCCTCGTAGGTGGTAAAGGAGGCGGGATGCGTCCACGCGCCCCGCGCCTCGAGCGTCACCACCTGGGTCGAGGTATTGGCGAGGAACTCGCGATCGTGGCTCACATAAAGGATGGTCTTCCGGCTGCCCGTCATCGTTTGCTCGAGCCATTCCTTTCCGCGAACGTCGAGAAAGTTGTCCGGCTCGTCGAGCAGGAGGACATCCGCGTCCGAGCGCAACAGTGCCTCGAGCAGGACGCGTTTCAGCTCGCCACCGGACAGCGTGTTGGCGAGTCGATCGCCGATCGCCTCGAACGGTTCCTCCATGGCGGCGATCGATGCGGTATTCCAGGTGACCTCGAGGTCGTAACCGCCCAGCTCGCCCCACCGGTGTACCGCATCCGCGTAGCTGCTACCGGAGGCTTCCGACGGCTCCGCCGCCATTCGTCGTTCTGCCAGGAGCAGGGCCCGACCGGCGCGAGCCAACGCGACCGGCGCCTGGGCGAGCAGCATCTCGCGGACGGTCGCCGCGGAGCGCGGGTCGTGGAGCATCTGCGGCATTCGGGCCAATCGGCCGATGGCGCGGACCGTTCCCCGACGGTCGCCGTCCGGTTCCGCGATCAGCCGCAACAGCGTCGTCTTGCCGACGCCGTTGGCGCCCGTCAGGGCAACCCGCTGTCCGTCGGCGACTTTGAAGGAGACCTGCTCGAACAGGCTTCGACCCCCCGGAAACGTGTACCCGACCTCGTTCAGCTCGATGAAGCCCATCTCTGTAAGGCTAGGGGAGCGGCATCCTCCGAATGGAGGATGACAGCGTCCCCCACCGGGTTCAGACTTGTTTTCCGTTGATTATTGAGCTCCCGCGTCACGACGAGGCTGTCGAGCTCCTCTTGCTCGATGAGCCGGCCGATGTCTCCGATATCCGGGACGTCCGGCACTGGATTCGCGTCTACTCGAATCTAGTCGAGCTGGCGGGGGAGTTTCCCGCGCAGGAGGCAGGGGCGCCAGCCTTAAGCCGTCGTCTTTCGAGCTGGGAAGCGCGCCTGGATTTCTGGCAACGGCGAGCGCGGGAGATCGCTCAGCGCCAGTAGCCGTGCCCAACCCGAGCGACCTCGGCATCATCCGAACGGACGATTGCCGGGCGAAAGGTAGCCGTGCATACTGGTGCTGTGGATTTCCTGCTTGGGATGCCCGCCGCAGAGGACGTCTCCACGACGTCAGCCGGGGTCGCCCAGCACTGGGCGGGGGTCTATCGTAACCTTGCCAGCTTTGATCACACGCTCGGCCAGCTCAAGGGCATCGTCGGGCCGTTGACGGGCGATCGCCGGCGCGAGGCCTCGCGGCAGGCCTTGCCCGCCCTGCTCGCGGACGCGGAGCGGTTCCGCGAACGCTTCGACTTCTGGGAAGTGCGTCTCGGCCTGCTCCGCTAGGCGCAGGCCGGCAAGGCCGCGTGCGCGTACAGGTTTTCCAGGAACTGGTGCGGGTTGACCGTCCCGGCGCGAGCCAGTAACGGGTTGGGCGACTCGAGCACCTCGAAATGGACGTTGGCCATGTCGCTGAAGCCGGCGCCTACGTCGTCGGGATCGCCACCGCTTTTCGCGATCAGGGCACCGGCATCCACATGCGCGCCGTTCCTCGCGTCGAACTCGCGGACGTGGCCGTAGAGGAAGGCTATCGCCTCACCTCGATCGTCCCTCAGCACGTCCGAGACGACGACGGTGGCCCAGCCGGTTGGGAATCCGGGAATTGTCCAGTTCGTGATGCGGAAGGCCGTACCCGAGGTCACGGCATAGAGCGGCGTACCGCTGGGGAGCGCGATGTCGATCGCGTTGTGACCGTCGAGTTCGACGAGCGATCCCGTGGTCACATCGTGGACCGGCAGATGCTTGCGAACCGAGGTGCCGTCGTACGCCCCGTAGTCCTCGACGATGGTTCCTTCCGAGTCGCCGGGTTTGCCCCAGGGCAGATGCAGGTTCAACGCCCTGACCTCACCTACATTGGTGGTGAAGGCAATCGCCAGCTCCATGGTGGGGCAGCTTGGCGCGGCCGCCACGACCGGCCGCGATGAGGCGGTCGCGGCGACTGGCGCTGCCGCCGCGCTCGATCCCGTAGTTTGGAGCAGCGCCCCGGCGACGCCGCCGAGCATTACCCCGACCACCAACACTGCGCCTCGCGTAATGTTCATCGCCTTACCCGGACAACGGGCCGGCCGCACAGATGGGTACGAAGGCGCAGAATGCGGCGCGCAACCGTAACCGGATGTGCGGTTTCAGCGTTAACTGCACCTCCTCACCTGCTATCGCGTACGCATCGCTTTCGTGATCGACTTCCACCGGTTCTTGTCCTCGATCTGCAGCCGCCTGTCTTCCTTGCGGCGCATGGCCCTGATCTCCCGCCCTAGCTTCCGATAGCTGGCCAGGCGGTCGGCAGGTAGAGTCCCCGCCTCGATGGCGGCCTGCACCGCGCACCCGGGCTCCGACTCGTGTTGACAGTTGTTGAAACGGCAGCCGCCCGCAAGCGTCGCGATGTCGTCGAAGGCCCGGTCGATGCCTTCGGTACCGTGCCAGAGCTGAAGCTCGCGGATGCCGGGGGTGTCGATGATCATGCCACCCGACTCGATCGGGATTAGCTGGCGGTGCGTGGTCGTGTGCCGGCCCTTGCCGTCCTGGCGCACGTCGGCGGTCGCCATGTCCTGGCGCCCGGTCAGCCGGTTGATCAAGGTTGACTTGCCGACGCCCGACGGACCGACGAGGACGGCCGTTATACCGGGGCCAAGCTCAGCTCGGACGAACTCCAGGCCCTCGCCCGTGAGGCTGCTCGTGATCAGGACCGTCGCGCCCGGGGCGATCTCCTGGACCCGGTCGCGGACCGCGCCGAGGTCGGGGTTGAGGTCGGCCTTGGTGAGGAGCACGACGGGCAGCGCGCCACTTTCCCAACCGATCGTCAGGTAGCGCTCCAGCCTGGCGAGGTTCAGGTCGCCGCTCAGGGCGCTGACGACGAAGACCCGATCGATATTGGCCGCCATCACCTGCTCTTCGGTTGTTTCGCCGGCGGCCTTGCGCGAGAAGGACGTCCGTCGCTCCAGCACGGCGTGGATCGAGGCTTTGCCCGCCGGCTCGCGGCGGAACGCCACCCAGTCGCCCACCACGGGTCGTGCCGCCGGAGCCAGGTCCTCACGGCGCAGCCTGCCGGTGGCCCGGCCCGTTACGTCGCCGGTTGCGGTGCTGACCGTGACCGCGATGCCGTAGTCCGCGCTGATACGGCCGGGCTCAAGCGCCTGCTCGTGATATGGCTCAAACCGAATCTCAAACCAGGACGACCAGCCGAGCTGATCGAGCGCCGCTGAATTCATGCAGTAACCCTCCAGGGAAGTGTTGCGTTCGGACGCCGCACGTCCTCCGAGGAGGGAGCCCGTCTTTGTTAGCGGACTGCTCCGGAGGGACGTGACGGCATGATGCATTGGACCTTTGTCGGCTGCACAACGCTCATCGACCTCACCTCCGTGAAATTTCTTAGCGCAAGCTTACGCAGGACTTCTTGAAACGTCAATGCCATCACGAAAGTTCGCAAGGAGCGAGAACCACTGGTACAATCGAGCTTGCAAGGCTGTCGCAGGCAGCGATCCACGACGGAAGGGCAAGAAGCATGCAGTTAACTGACGATACCGGCTGCCTCACCCAGCGATCTCAGCTGGAACACCTTCGGGAAATGGCTGATGCGGTGGTGCAGGAGCGCGTCAAGGAGCTCGTCGCCCCGACGGCAACGCTCGCGACCGTCCTCGTCGTCCTCGGCGCGGGCCATCAGGAGACGACCTGGGATGTCGAGAGCCTGGTGAGCAGCGGCGCGCGGCTCGACCGCGGCACCAGCTGGATGGCGGACCCCGACATCGCACTATCGAATTTCGTTCCGACCCAGGCGATCGTGCGAATCCTCCGCGAGACCGGCGCCTCGGCCGCGGCGCTGATCGCTCCCGTCGCCACCAACGCCGTCGCGATGCAGCTCGCCGACGCCGATCACGAGCAGAGCCTCACCGCACGCGTGATCCGACAACCTGATACGACCACCGCACTCGGCAAATGGGATTTCGGCAGCGTGCTCTGGACCGTCCGGCTGCGCCAGATGCTGCTCGCGAGCGGCGCAAGCAGCCGCAACAAGGGGATGCCTGCCACGCCGCCGGTGCGCCCGGTCACGGGCCAGACGGCAGCGCAGACGACGCCGGCCGCCGGCCGGCGCGGCGGCCAGATGCGGGAGATGCGCGAGCAGTTGCAACGCGAAGCGGCCGCGGCGCCCTCCTGGCTTCAGTAGCGGTTAGACGGGGGCGGGCTTCTTGCTGCTGCCCCGCGGTGCGGCAACCGGAAGACCACCAGCACACAGCGGGCACTCCTCCGGCGCATACGAGGGGAAGTCGACCGTCAGGCAGGCGTAATACGGCACGGTAGCCGCCGCCCGACCAGCCGTGCGGTCGGCGAGGACTCCAATCCCGATCACGGCACCACCGGCCAGCTCGATGCAGTTCACCATCTCATGGATCGAGCCACCGGTCGTGACGATGTCATCGACGACGAGCACGCGTGCGTTCGGTGTCACCTCGAACCCGCGGCGAAGGACACGGCCGCTGCCACCGCCTCGCTCGGCGTAGACCGCAGTGACGCCCAGCTGCCGGGCGACTTCGTAGGCGAGGATCACCCCGCCGGTGGTCGGCCCGGCGACCAGTTCGGGGCGGAGCGGTCGAAAGTGCTCCGCAATCATGGCGCACAGCTGCTCGGTCGCCGCCGGGTCTTCAAGAATCCGGAATTTTTCCAGGTAATCCGCGCCGTGCCGGCCACTGGTATAGACGAAATGGCCGCGGAGGAATGCGCCGGCTGACTCGAACGTCTGCCTCGGATCAGACATGCGCGGCCACCCGCGGCGCGGCGATCCGCACCGAGGAGAGATTGCGCATCTGCCGGCTCTGCAGGTAGGCGACAACGCCATCCCGGATCTCGCGGGCGGCCTGTGGCCGGCTGTAGTTGACGGTCCCCAGCTGGATCGCGGCGGCGCCCGCCATCAGGAATTCGAGCGCGTCCCCGACCGTCGTGATCCCACCGATGCCGATCACGGGGACCCGGACCGCTGCCGCGACCTGCCAGACCGCCTGCAGCGCGAGCGGCTTGATCGCCGGACCGCTCAGGCCGCCGCTCCCGCGATCCAGGACGGGCCGGCGCCGACGGCTGTCGACCGCCATTCCCACGTAGGTGTTGATCGCGGAAATGCTGTCCGCCCCGGCGTCCTCGACCGCGCGTGCAATGGCGACGATGTCGGTGACATTGGGGGTGAGCTTGACGGTTAGCGGCAGCGGCGTGGCCGCGCGGACGGCTGCTGTCAACTCCGCCGCCAGCCGCGCGTCGACACCGAACTGCAAGCCGCGGGCGACATTCGGGCAGGAGATGTTGAGCTCGAAGCCCGCGATGCCGGGCAGGCCGCTCAGCCGGCGCGCGATAAAGGCATAGTCCTCGATCGACTCGCCCGCGACGTTGACGATTACCGGCACGTCCCATCCCGCCCAGCGCGGGGCATAGGCGGTGGCGACGTGCTCGACCCCGGGGTTTTGCAGCCCGATCGCATTCAGCATCCCCGATGCGGTCTCCGCGATCCTGGTTGGCGGGTTGCCCTGGCGCGGCCTGACCGTCGTCCCCTTGCTGACGATGGCGCCGAGAGCGCTGCGGTCGACCAGCGGAGCGTCAAAGCCATAGCCGAACGTTCCCGACGCCATCAGGACGGGCGACCGCAACCGTAGACCGCGCCCGAGGTCGACGCTGATATCGGGCTGATCAGCCATGAAACGCGTCCACCATCCGCCCCCAGTCGATCCGGTCCGCCCGGATGCACGGACCGTCGGTGCAGGTGAGCAGGTAGCCGTCCCCCGGTTTCGGCGTGACGCAACCCAGACAGGTCCCCATCCCGCAGCCCATCGGCGTTTCCAGGGCAACCTGGATCCGGGCCAGCCGCACCTCGAGGCGGTGTGCGATGTCGATCAACCCACAGAGCATCGGGGTCGGGCCGCAGGCGAACAGGTCGGCGTCCGCGAGCGAGGCGCTCGGCAGCAGGTCCAGCACCGTCCCCTGCCGCCCGGCGCTTCCGTCATCGGTCGCCTGGCGGACCTCGGCGCCCTGAAGCCGCGCGGAGGGCAAGAGCTGGGTCGCGGTCCTCGCTCCATGCAGGACGAGGACCGGGCGACCGAGCCCTACCAGGGCGGCGACCAGCGCCGGGAAGGCGGCGATCCCCAGGCCGCCGGCGACGCAGACGGCCGGACGAATGCCGGCCTCGACCGTGAAGCCAACTCCGAGCGGGCCGAGGAGATCGATCCCATCACCGGCGCGCCGGGAGGCGAGCCAGCCGCTGCCGGCGCCGACCACGTTGAAGATAAAGGCGATGCGTCCGCTCGGCGGATCGGCCCAGGCGAGGCTGTACGGCCGTCGCAGAATCGCGTGCGGCGCGTCGACCGCGAGCTGGAAGAACTGGCCCGGGCCGGCAGAGGCCGCCGCTTCCGGGTGGTGCAGCACCAGCTCCACAGCGCCGGCCATCGGGGCGGAGCACTGGACGACGCGCGCCGCCGCCACGGTTGCGCTCATGCGTGCACCGGCTGCTGCGCGATGCGGCGGACATACTCGCCCAGAACCGCGACGCTCCCTCGCGGTTCGCGCCGTGCCGCGCCAAGCGCCTCGGCGAGCGCCCGCGCGGTATCGAGCGACGTCAGACAGGGGATCCGGCGTTCCACCGAGGCCCGCCGGATTTCGTAGCCGTCCCGCAACGGCATGCCGGCGGCCGGCACGCTGGTGGGTCCCGAGCCGGAGACGGTGTTGATGACGAGGTGCACCTGGCCGGACTCGATCACGTCGATGACATTGGGATGGCCATCACGCAGTTTGTGCACGGACGTCACCGGTAGGCCGGCGTCGCGGAGCAAGCGGGCGGTGCCCTCCGTCGCATGGAGCCGGATGCCAAGCGCGTGCAGGGCTCGCATGATCGGAACGGCCTCGAGCTTGTCGACGTCGGCGATGGAGCAGAGCGCCGACCCGTCGGGAGGAGGCTCCTGCATCGTGGAGCGGAAGGCCTTGTAGAGCGCCGTGGGCAGATCTTCCGCGATGCCCATCGCCTCGCCGGTGGACTTCATCTCCGGACCGAGCACCGCGTCGACGGCGGGCAGCTTCGCCATCGAGAAGACCGGCGCCTTGACCGCATGGAGCGCGCCGGGCGGATGGAGGCCGCCATCCACTCCCTGGTCCGCGAGCGATTGACCGAGCGAGATGCGGGTCGCGAGATTCACCATCGCGATGCCCGTGACCTTGCTCAGGAATGGCACGGTCCGGCTGGCTCGCGGATTCACCTCCAGCACGAAGGGGATGCCATCCTGGATCACGAACTGGATGTTGACCAGGCCGACCACGCGCAACAGGCGGGCGATCGTAGTCGTGGCCTCCACGACGCGATCCTGCTCCTGCGCGGTCAGCGTGATCGGCGGATAGACGGCAAACGAGTCGCCCGAGTGGATCCCGGCGCGCTCGATGTGCTCGAGGATGCCCGGGATCAGCACCGTGGCCCCGTCGGAGAGCGCGTCAACGTCCAGCTCCCTACCGAGCAGGTACTTGTCGACGAGGATCGGACCTCGGATGCCCAAAGCGGGTGCCGTCTCGAGATAGCGGCGCAGGTCGGTCGGCGTGTGAATGATTTCCATCGCCCGGCCGCCGAGCACGTAGGACGGCCGCACCAGGACCGGGTACCCGACCCGATCGGCCACCGTTAGCGCGGTCGCCGCGTCGGTGGCCGAGCCGCCCGGTGATTGGGGGATCCCACTGGCGCGCAGGAGCGCCTCGCAGCGGCGTCGGTCCTCGGCCAGGTCGATCGTCTCGACCGACGACCCGATGATGCGGATGCCCGCGGCAGCAAGTCCATCGGCCAGGTTGAGACCGGTCTGGCCACCGAATTGCACGATGACGCCCAGGGCCGCCTCACGCTGGAGCACGTTTCGCACGGCGTCGAGGTCCAGCGGCTCGAAGTAGAGGCGGGTCGAGGCATCGAAGTCGGTGCTCACGGTCTCCGGGTTGCTGTTGATGAGCACGCTGTCGTAGCCGGCATCACGCAGGGCCGCCGAGGCGTGCACGCTGCAGTAGTCGAACTCGACCCCCTGACCGATCCGGATTGGACCCGAGCCGATCACGGCGACGGCGGTCTTCGCCGTGGTCATCACTTCGTCCTCGTCCTCGTAAGTTGAATAGAAGTACGGCGTCACCGCCTCGAACTCGGCGGCACAGGTGTCCACCTGGCGGTAGACGGGTCTCTGGCTCTCTGCCTGGCTCTCGCCCCCGGCCAGTTCGGCGATCCGCGCCTCGGCGAACCCGGCCCGCCTGGCGCGACGCAAAAGCCCGGCATCCACAGGGCCGGCGGCGAGGGCCGCCTCCAGCCAGACCAGCGTCTGCAGCCGATGCGTGAACCAGGGGGCATAGCCGGTGGCCCGACTGACCTCAGGGTTCGTGGCCCCGTCACGCAGCGCCTGGAATGCTGCGAAGAGTCGTCGATCGTTCGGCTGGTTCAGCAGGTCAGGCCGTCCCCGGAGTTGCGTCGCGTCCGGCAGCCGCTGCTCGAGCGCGCGAATCGCCTTGCTCAACGCAGCCTCGAAGGTTCGCTCGATTGCCATCACCTCGCCAGTCGACTTCATCTGGGTTCCAAGCGTGCGGTCGGCCGCCGGAAATTTGTCGAAGGGCCATCGTGGAATCTTGACCACGCAGTAGTCGAGGGCCGGCTCGAAGGCCGCGCTAGTCTTGCCGGTGACGGCGTTCGGGATCTCGTGCAGGGATCGCCCGACCGCGATCTTCGCTGCGACGCGCGCGATCGGGTAGCCGGTCGCTTTCGAGGCGAGCGCGGACGACCGGCTGACGCGCGGATTCACCTCGATCACGAAGTACTGATCGGAAGTGGGGTCGAGCGCGAACTGGACATTGCAGCCGCCCTCGATGCGGAGCGCCCGGATGATGCGAAGCGAGGCCGAGCGAAGCATCTGGTGCTGGCGATCGGAAAGCGTCTGGCTCGGTGCCACGACAATGCTGTCGCCGGTGTGAACCCCCATCGGGTCCAGGTTTTCCATGTTGCAGACCGTGATGCACGTATCGTTGGCGTCCCGCATCACCTCGTACTCGATCTCCTTCCATCCAATTAGCGCCCGCTCGACCAGGACCTGGTGGATCGGGCTGGCCGCCAGCCCGTCACGCACGATCGCCTCGAGCTCGATCGGGCTCCCCGCCATCCCCCCGCCGGTCCCGCCGAGCGTATAGGCCGGGCGCACCACCAACGGGAATCCGATTGCCGCCCCGAAGTCCCGCGCCGCGTCGACCGTGGTCACGGTCACGCTTTCCGGCACCGGTTCCCCGATTCGCAGCAGCACGCGCTTGAACGCGTCGCGATCCTCCGCGTCCTTGATTGACGTGAGCGGTGTCCCGAGCAAACGAACGCCGTACCGTTCGAGCACGCCCGCGTCCGCCAGCGCCACCGCGAGGTTGAGACCCGTCTGGCCGCCGAGCGTCGCCAGGAGACCGTCCGGGCGCTCGCGCTCGATGATCGCGGTCACTGCGTCTACCGTCAGCGGCTCGATGTAGACGCGGTCGGCGACGCCCTCGTCCGTCATGATGGTCGCCGGGTTCGAGTTGACCAGGATCGTTCTGACGCCCTCCTCCCGAAGCGCCCGGCAGGCCTGCGTCCCCGCATAGTCGAATTCCGCGGCCTGCCCGATGATGATCGGGCCGGAGCCGATCACAAGCACGGTGTTCGGCCGGGCCGTGCGGTGCGCGCTCACGACGATCGGGCCCGGCACGCCGCGGACGAGGTCCAGGAAGTCATCGAAGACGCCCTGATTGTCCTGCGGCCCCGGGCAACCCTCGGGATGGAACTGCACCGACCGAACCGGGAGGCGCGCGTGGGCGAGCCCTTCGACCGAGCCGTCGTGCAGGTTTCGATGACTGACGCTAAACCCGCTATCGCCCGGGATGGTGGCGGCATCGACCTGGAACTCGTGGTTTTGCGAGGTCATCGAGACCCGGCCACTGCGCAGGTCGAGCACTGGATGGTTGCCGCCGTGATGACCGAATCGAAGTCGCGAGGTGCGCGCTCCCGCTGCCTGCGCGATCAGCTGGTGCCCGAGGCAGATGCCGAGGACGGGCACCGCCTGGATCAGCTGCGCCGTCATCGCCACCTGGCCCGGGAGCCTGGCGGGATCACCCGGCCCGTTGGAGAGCACGACGGCGTCCGGCCTGCGAGCGAGAATGCTTGCCGCATCGGCGTCGTGGGGGACGACCTCGACCACGAGCCCGCGAGCGCGGAGCGAGCGCAGGATGTTCCGCTTGACGCCGAGGTCAACCACGACAACCCGCATCCCGGGCCACTGGCGGAGCCCGCGACTCGTCAGCGCCGGATCGAGCGACTCGTCGACATCGTGAAATGCCTCCGAGACCTCGCGCACCAGGTCCTGCTCTTCCAGTGGCCTCACCTGATGGATGCGCTCGTGGAGGGCCGCGAGCTGGCCGGGCGGACCGATGACGGCCCGCTGCGCTCCGCTGCCTCGCAGGTGGCGCGCCAGGCGACGGGTATCGCAGCCGGTCAGCACCGGGATCTCGAAGGGGTCGAGCCAATCCGTCAGCGCCTGCTGGGCCTGCCAGTGTTCGTAGTCGGGGCTGAGTTCGCGGGTGATAAGGGCACGCACCCATGGCCGGCCAGACTCCTGGAAGGCCGGCGCCGCGCCATAGTTACCGATCAGTGGATAAGTCATGACAACCATCTGGCCGGCATAGGACGGGTCCGAAAGCACCTCCTGGTAGCCGGTCATCGAGGTGTTGATCACGACCTCCCCGACCGCCTCTCCCGCGAGGCCGCCCCGTTCCCCGAGCAGCGTGAACCCATCCTCGAGAACGAGGACCATCGGCTCAGCCAACCAGCGAAGCCTCCCGGTGGACGACCCGGTTCCGGCACAGTGTCATCACGACTCGGCCATGAAGCTGACGCCCGGCGAACGGGGTGTTGCGCCCTGCGCTGGCGAACCGCGCGGGGTCGACTGTCCAGCGTTCGCGTGGGTCGATCAGAATCCAGTCGCGCCCGGTGGCCAGGCCGAGGATTTCGGCGGGGCGGGTCACCGTGGCGCGATGCAGGACGGTCCAGGGTAGATGAAGGCCGAGGGCAACGCCGGCGGCGATTTCGAAGCCGTGATACCCGTTCGCGCCGGCGGCTTTGGCCGCCAGGGAATGCGGGGCGTGGTCCGTCGCAATGACGTCGATGACGCCATCGATGAGTGCCTCGACGACGGCGTCGCGGTCGTGTCCGGTGCGCAAGGGCGGGCTGACATTGGGATCGCCGTTCCGGACATCGGCGGCACTCAGCGCCAGGTGATGGGGAGTCGCCTCAGCCGTGACCGCGAGCCCGGCCGCCTTCGCCGTCCGCAACCGCTCGACGGCCTTTTTCGTGCTGACGTGCTGGAGATGCAGACGGGCCCCGGGCGCTTCGCTGAGCGCCTCGAGCGCCTGCGCGACGCCGGCGTCCTCGGCCGCCGGGTCCCTCCCGAAGGCCTCGATCTGGCCATGGACGAGCACCGGGAGTCCTACTCTGGCAGCCGCCCGCAAGCCGCGCGTCAGGGTGGGTAGATCCATCGCATGGCGACCGTCATCGGAGAGTGCCACCGCGCCCGCCCGCTGGAGCGCGGCCGCATCGGTCAGGGTCCGCCCCTCGAGACGTGCGGTCAAGGCCGCCACCACGCTGACGCGAACCGGCATGGCGTCCGCGCGCGCCAGCAGGGCGCTGACGAGGGAGGGCTGGTCGATCACTGGGTTGGTATTGGCCATCGCCACAATGTGCGTGAATCCGCCCGCGGCCGCGCTCGCCGTGCCCGAGGCGAGCGTCTCACTCTCCGGGAATCCCGGATCGCGGAGGTGGGCATGGAGGTCGACCCAGCCAGGCGACAGGATCAGGCCGGTGGCATCCCGGTCGACGACCTCACCGTCGGTATCGATATCAATCGTTTGCGGTCCGGAGAGCCCGCTCGGGCCCAGCAGGCGAACGGCATGAAAGCGGATCACGAATCCGCACGCTCGAGGATGCGGACCGCGTCCTCGCCGTCCACCTCCTGCAGATGGACGTCGACCCACTCCTGCCGGGAGGTCGGTACGTTCTTGCCGACGTAGTCCGGCCGGATGGGAAGCTCCCGATGGCCGCGATCCACCAGCACGGCAAGCTGGATGAGCGTCGGGCGCCCGGCGGCGATCACGGCATCGATCGCCGCCCGGACGGTCCGGCCGTTGAAGAGCACATCATCGACAAGCAAGATCGGTCGACCCTGCACCGACGAGGCGGGCAGCGTGGGCGGCGCGCTCACCCCCCTGGGCAGGTCGTCGCGGTAGTTGCGGACGTCGAGCGTGATCACGGGCGGACGGACGCCCTCGAGCTCCTCCAGCGTGGCGGCGAGCCGCTCGGCCAGTGGGACGCCGCGGGTGACGATGCCGATCAGTGCCAGTCGGTCGAGACCCGGTTGCCGCTCCACCACCTCGTGGGCGATCCGGCGCCAGGCACGCCGGATGCCGTCGTGGTCGAGGATGACGGCTTTGGCCCGCGGCGTTTGGAGCATCACGCGCCCATCGCCCACGCAAGGACGGCCATCCGCACCACCAGGCCGTTTTTCGCCTGCCGGAAGTAGGCAGCTCGCGGGTCCGAGTCAACGGCGGGGTCGATCTCGCCGACGCGCGGCAGTGGGTGCATCAGGATCGCGTGATCGGGCAGGCGTTGCATCACCGCCGGATCGATGATGTACAGGCCGCGGTGGCACTCATACGACTCCGGGGACTCGAAACGCTCCGCCTGGATCCGCGTCTGGTAGAGCACGTCCAGCGTTGGAACGACATCGGCCAGTTGATCGACCTGGGTATGGCGAACCCCATTGCCGGTCAGCGCGGTGAGTACGTCCTGCTCCATCGACAGCGATCCGGGCGAGACGAACGTGAGCTCAATCCCCGGAAACTGCGCCAGGAGCAGGGCCAGGGAGCGGACCGTGCGGCCGTGGCGAAGGTCGCCAACGAATCCGACCCGCAGGTGATCGAGGCGCCCCAACTCTTTCTTGATTGTGTACAGGTCGAGGAGCGCCTGGGTCGGGTGGTGACCCGCCCCGTCGCCGGCGTTGATGATGGGGACGTCGGCGGCGCCCGCGGCCCGGTCGGCCGCCCCGATCTCCGGGTGGCGCAACACGATCGCATCCGCGTAGCCGCTGATGATCCGGATCGTGTCCTCGAGCGACTCGCCCTTCGAGGAGGATGAGGCCCGGGCGGCGTTCTCCGCCGACAGCACCTGCCCGCCGAGGCGGAGCATGGCCGATTCAAAGGAGAAGCGGGTCCGCGTGCTGGGCTCGTAGAAGATCGTCGCCAGCAGGCGCCCCTCAAGGCCGGCCCTCCCGCCTGCCTCGTAGGCGGCGGACAGGGTCAGCAGCCGCTCGGCGAGCGGGCGGTCGAGGTCGATGGGGCCACGGAGGTGGCGGAGGGGGACTCGGGTCCGGGGAGCCCAGACGGCGGTCAGGGTGTCGCTCAACGGTCTCTCCTTCCAGCCTCACCGGGCTGCTTAAAGGACGACGGGTCCCGGCAAGTGTAGGGGCTCGGGGTCGCGCCTGTCAACGTTCAGGACGCGGCCAAGCTATCAACGATTTCAATCGAATTCATCGACAGAACAGATTGGACAGATACCACGTTCGATGCTACGCTGGACTCCAGCCTATTGATAGGCGCGGTATCAAGACATGTGGAAGCGCGGGCGAGTCGCCCACATGAGAACAGGAGGCCGACCGTGGAAGTTATCGTCTACACGAAACCCGGCTGCGACAGCAGCCGTCGAATCAAGGAGATCCTCGAGGATCGTGGTGTCGAATTCCAGGAGCACGTCTGCGCCGACGGAAAGCTGGACGGCCGCGAACTCAAGGGAGTCACCGGCGACGCGAGGAACGTTCCGTTCACCGTCATCGACGGGGTGGCTATTTCCGGCATGAACCGCGCCCAGATCGAACAAGCGATCGGCTGGGTCGGCTTCTAAAGCGTCAAGGCCGCCGATTGGCCCGTCCGGCGGGCGGGTACGATCTGATCGTGCCCGAGATTGGCAGGCTCCTGATCGTCCTCGGCGGGCTGATCCTCGTCGTCGGCATCTTCCTCGTGGCAGGCTGGAGGATCCCTTTTCTCGGTCGTCTCCCCGGCGACCTGTCATTCAGCCGGGGCAACACCCACGTCTTCATCCCGCTCGCGTCAGGGGTCGTGATCAGCCTGATTCTTACCGTTCTCCTGAACGTCTTCTTTCGAAGCCGCTAGGGTTTGGCCGAGCGAGCCTGGCGCAGGCGCTCGTAGAGGTCCCGCATTTCCGGCGTGACCTGGTCGGGAGTCCGGATTTCGAGTGTGGCGTACAGGTCTCCGGGCACGCCATCCTTCAGCCCCGGTAGGCCCTTCCCCTTCAGCCGAAAGACCCGGCCCGCCTGGCTGCCGGCCGGGATGCGAAGCTGCAGCTGGCTGCCAGTAAGCGTCGGCACGACGACCTCGTCCCCGAGCACCGCCTGGTCGTCGAGGACCGGCAGGGATGTGTGCAGGTCGCGGCCTTTTGCGGCGAAGCGTGGGTGCGGCTGCAGGTGCACCTTGAGGTAGAGATCGCCGTGCTCGCCACCTCGCTGGCCTTCGCCCCGAACCCGGATTTTGGAACCCTCGGTGACGCCCGGCGGGATCGTGACCCTGATCTGGCGGCGGCTCGCCCGGACGCCTGTTCCCCCGCAGGTTGGACAGCTCACCGTCTCCATGACCGTACGATTGCCGACCCGCCGCCGCTCGGTCGTGTATCCGGAGCCGCCACAGGTAGGACAGGGCTCGGGGACCTCGGTCTGAATCGTGCGCTCACCACCCCGAGCCGCCTCCTCCAGGCTGACCTCGATCGGGTGCTCAATATCCTCGCCGCGCTCGCGGGTTGCCGTTCGCTGGCGGCCCGTGTCGAAGCCGGCAAACCTGCCGCTCTCGCCCGAGAAGAAGGTGTTGAAGAAGTCGCTGAAATCCCCGAACCCGCCGGCCTGGGCACCAGGCTGCGACTGGTACTGCCGGGCATACTCCTGCTCCCGCTCGATGCGCTCCCAGTCGGCGCCGAGCTGGTCGTACTTGGTGCGTTTCTTTTGGTCGCTGAGGACTTCGTAGGCCTCATTGATGAGCTTGAACCGATCGGTCGCCTTCGGATCCTTGTTGATGTCCGGATGGAACTGGCGGGCGAGCCGTCGGTAGGCGGACTTGATCTCCTTCTCCGTCGCGGACCGCTGTAGTCCCAGCGTCTGGTAGTAGTCCTTGTACTGTGGCGTGGCCATGGTCTATCGGTAGATGCCCACCCGACCCGTGATTCAAACCGTCAGCGTCGTCAGGCCGCGCTGTGCACCGTGTTGTATTCGCGGCAGTGAGTCAGCAGTTTCTCCACCAGCAACGGGTTCTGGCCGAAGTGCAGGTGGACGTAGCTGGCCAGCAGCCCGGGCATGACGACGCCCTCGTAGCCGATCACGTCGCCCTCCGCATTGGTCATCTGGTATGCGGGCTTGATGGCCGGATCCTGGTTTACGATACGGCTCCAGTGGAATTCGTGTCCCCGGTAGAACTGCCCTTTGGCGGCGAGCAGGCTGTCCTCGAGCGTCATGATCTGGCGGTATCCAAAGCGATGCACCTGACCGTCCATTTCGACGTCGACCGGGACGATCCCGGCCATTCGATGACGCACCCCTGATTCCGTCTGCAGCGAACGCGAGAGGAACATCAGCCCGCCACACTCCGCGTAGATGGGCATCCCGGCCCGGTGGGCGCGCTGAAGCGATTCGGCCATGGAGTGATTTCTGGCCAGCGGCTCGGCGAAGACTTCCGGGAAGCCGCCGCCCAGGTAAACGCCGGCCACATCCGACGGAAGCGCGGCGTCTTCGAGCGGACTGAAGGGGACGACCTCGGCGCCGTGCTCCTCCATCAGCTCGAGGTTCTCGGGATAGTAAAAATTGAAGGCTTCGTCATAGGCGACCGCGATGCGCACCGGCCGTCCGGGAGCGGGCTTGTCCTGGAAGACTTTGTTCGGAACCAGGGGGACCAGCTCTGCCTTGCGCGCGATGCGCAAGAGCAGGTCGAGGTCGACCTGCCGCTCGATTACCTCGGCCAGCACGGCGATCATGCGATCCCAGGCCTTGTTCTCCAGGACCGGCAGCAGGCCGAGTTGACGCTCGGGGATGCCGACCTCGGGCATCGCCGGCAGCGCGCCGAGTACCGGCAGCTTGGCGCCGTTCCAGATCGCCTCTTCAACGCTGCGCCGATGAGCGTCAGAGCCGACGTTGTTGAGCAGGACGCCCGCGATCTTGAGTGAACCCGCGTATGACTTGAAGCCCAAGGCGATCGCCGCCGCGCTTTCGGCCATGTGGCCGACGTCCATGATCAACACGACCGGGGCCCGCGTCGTCCTCGCCACCTCGGCGCTGCTGCCTTCGGTGTTGCCTCCGCGTCCGTCGAACAGTCCCATCATTCCCTCGATGACGACCAGGTCGGCGCCCACCGAGCCATGCGCCAGCACCTGGCGAAGCGCGCCTTCACCGAGCATCCAGGAGTCAAGGTTCCGGCAGGGCCGGCCGCTGACGTGCGCGAGGTAGGCGGGGTCGATGAAGTCGGGGCCGACCTTGAAGGCCTGGACAGCGAGACCGCGAGCCTTGAAGGCCGCAATGAGACCAGCAGTGATCGTGGTCTTGCCAACACTACTCGCCGTGCCGGCGATCATCAGCCTTGGAGTGCGAACCTCGTCCAGCATCCTGCCTCTACTATGTGTTGCTAAACAAGGTGCCCTTCCCCAAGCACCTGAGAGCTACCGTAGCACAGGCGTTTGGTTTCGTAAAGCAATCCGGCTGTCAATCGGTACGATCGCGGGCACGGCCGATAGCCGGAGATCCTTGAGATGGAGGCGAACCCGATCGAGCCCGTCCCAGCGCTCACAATCAAGCCCGTAGACAACGTCGATCCGGCGGCCCCGGGGGAGATGCGCGGCCGAGTCGCCCTTGTCGAAGGCGAAGGCCTCGGCGCTCGCCGTCCGGTCTTTCAACTGCAAGCGCAGGTGCCGCGCCCCAGTCCCGAACGTCTCGGCGCGTAAGACCTCGACATCCCGGCTGATCAGCAGCGGTTCCCGATTGCCGACGCCAAAAGGCGCGAGCATCTGGATCTCCTGGTGCAAACTCGGCTTCAGGTCGGCCAGGGAGGCCGTGGCCTCGACCTTGATCGGGCGCGAGAACGCCAGCCGGTCCAGTCGCTCGGCGGCGTAGTCACGAAGGCATTCCTGCAATGCCGAGAACAGGTCACGACGGACGGTCAGGCCAGCCGCCATCGCATGGCCACCGAATCGGTGCAGCAGCGGCGCGCAATGTTGCAAACACTCGACGAGATGAAAGCCTTCGATACTGCGCGCCGACCCGCGCCACTCGTCACCGTCCATGTTGAAAATGAAGGTTGGTCGGTAGAACTCCTCGACGAGCCGGCTGGCGGCGAGGCCGAGCACGCCCAGCGGCCAGTCTTCGGTCCCCATGACGATGATGGGCGTGTCGTCACCGAGCTCCGCCACCTGGGCCCTCGCCTGGCGCACGATCTCGGCGGTCAGTTGCTGCCGCTGCGCGTTCTGTTCGTGCAGGCGCGCCGCCATCGGCTCAGCTGCCTCACGCGAGTCGGCCATAAGGAGGTCCAGCGCGAGCACCGCATCCTCCATACGTCCGGCGGCGTTGATACGCGGGCCGAGCTGGAAGGCGAGGTGCTCGGCGGTGACCGCGCCCTTGATGCCCGCGACCGCGAGCAACGCGGCGCACCCGTGGCCGGGCGCGTCCATCAATCGCCTTAGCCCGGCGCGAACGATGGCGCGATTCTCGGCATGGAGGGGGACGACGTCCGCGACCGTCCCAAGGGCGACGGCATCCAGGGAGGCGGTCGGGTCGAGCCTGCCTGGAAACGTCCGCTGCTCGAGCGCGACCAGCATCTTGTAGGCAACGCCGCAGGCAGCCAGGCCATCGAATGGATAGGGACAGTCCGGCTGCTTCGGGTTGACCAGGGCATCGACCGGCGGTCGCTCCGCGCCGACCTCGTGATGGTCGGTGACGATCAACTGCATCCCCGCCGGTCGGTCACGAGCCACCTCCACCGAATTCGTCCCGCAGTCGCAGGTGATGACCAGCGAGACGCCGCGACTCGCCAGCTCCTTCAGTGCCTCGCCATTGAGGCCGTAGCCTTCGGTGAACCGGTTCGGGATGTAGGTGACCACGTCGGCGCCGACCGACCGCAGACCGCGGGCGAGCGTGACACAGGCGGTCACGCCGTCGGCGTCATAGTCGCCGTAGACGGCAATCCGCCGGCCACTCCCGACGGCGTCGCCAATCAGATCGCACGCACGCGCCATGTCTTTGAGGAGAAAGGGATCGGGTGACTGGCTCAGGTCACTCACCAGCCATCGGTCCAGCTGGTGAGGCTGGGTGACGCTGCGTCCATGAAGGATCTGACGAAAGACCGGCGAGTAGGCCTCCAATCCTGGTAGAGCGCGAAGCGGTTCGGGGAGGACCCAGGTCCGACGTTCTTTCTTCAAAACCGCCAGCATTATGGCAGCGGTTTGCGACAGCTGCGTGTCGGAGTTTTCCACAGGGAAGGGACGGCCGGAAATCGATAGCCAACGCTCCCGGCGCCGCCCGGTAGGAATGCGCTGGCCTTTAGGCCTTTAAGTCTCCGTTAGGGGATAACCCCGGCTTGGGCGGTGAAAATTACGTCGATAACCCCAAAAAAGAAGACGACACCAGCACTACTCGATAGTGGCTTCTTTCCGAGCGCGCGAAGAACTAGAACAGCCAGAATTGCGATGACCATCTCACCCGCGACCACTACGCGGAGCAAGCCCGCGTTCGAAGCGAACCCGAGGCTTTGTTGCCTGTCCGCAAGGCGGAATATCTCGATAACAGATCCGATGACCATTAGGGCGCCAAGGCAAAAAGCGGCCCAGGCGATCTCTCGCAGGCCGGGTCGCGCGCGTAGGGGTTCGGGGAGGATCCAGGCTCGACGTTCTTTCTTCAAAGCCGCCCGCATTATGGCAGCGGTTTGCGAAAGCTGCGTGTCGGAGTTCGACAATCACCCGAGCCGCGGGGGCGCGTCAGGCGGGGGCACGCTCGAGGGTCAGTTGGTAGCGCGCCTGGTTGGGATCCGGCGGTCGCGCCGAATCCCACCAGCAACAGGCCTCTAGCAGATGGAAACCCGCGCTCGCGGCTCGGTCGGTCAGTTGCTCGGGCGTGAAGACTTCGAAGTCCATCAATTCGGTGCTGCCATCTGCGTAAGTGATCACAGAGGTTAGGCGATTACCGTCAATGCGATCCTCAATGGCCAGCACCCCTGGAGGGACCTTGTCGCGGCGTCCCTGACGCGATCGAAAGTAGTCAGGATGGAAGACGTCGAGCAGAAGCCGCCCACCTGGCCGAAGGAGCGCAAAGATCGACCGTAAGACCTGGTCGTTTTGCGCGGTGGAGAAGTAGCCGAAGCTCTGCCAGAGGATCAGCGCACCATCGAAGGGGCCAGCCAAGCGGTCGATGGCGCGCATGTCGAGGCGCTCAAAGGTTGCCCGGGGCGCCAGCCGCCTGGCGATCGTCAACCCGTTCTCATCTCGGTCGATTCCGGTCACAACATATCCGCGGTCAGCCAACCGACCAGCGTGCCGGCCGCGACCGCAAGCGATGTCGAGGACCCGTTTGAACTGGGGCAACGGCAGTCGCTCCAGCACCGCCTCGACCTCGCGCAGCGAGACCTCGTCAGCGATCGGCTCGAGAAAGTGCTCAAACCACTGGGGCGAGTAGCGGTTCGCGTCTATGCGGCGGCCGTCTCCTGCACGACAACCGGCGGCCGGCGCTTCTTGGTCCAGTTGAGGAAGAAGATGACCCCGATCAAGAGGGCCGTTCCGAGAAACTGCGGGAAGGAGAGCGGCTGGTTGAAGCCATACGGCGGCGGCGCCGAGGCGATAAAGGTCGCCGCCACGGGAAACGCCATCTCGGCAATCGTGGCGAGCGTCGCCGGGGTGCTCGCCAGCGCCCGGTAATAAAGGAGAAGGGCGAACAGTCCCGGGATCAGGGCGATGCCGAAGAACGGCAGCGCGTCGCCAGCGTGATAGTGCGTGAATCCGGAGGGACCGAACTGGACCAGGACAATCACGATCAGCACCGGAAGCGCAAGCGTGAATCGAAGCGCGGTCGTTGTGGAGAAGGAGAGCTTGCCGAGCACGAAGCGACCGAGAACCGTGCCGCTCGCCCACAACGCGGCGGCGCCCAAGGCGTAGAGGCCGGCCTCGAGGCGGCCATGCCGCAGGTCGGAGAAGGGAGCGGCGAAATTCTGCGCGAACACGACCAGGTAGACGCCGATCACTGCGACCGCGGCCGCCGGCCAGAACCAGGGACGCCGGCGCTCGCCCAGCACGATCCAGGCCAACAGGATGGCGAGCAGGGGCTGGGTTTGCTGGAGCACGAAGGTTTCCGCGTAGTGACCGTATGAAAACGAGGTCGTGAACAGGATCGTGGCGATCGCCTGCGGGCCAAGTGCGATCAGTCCCATCGCCAGCCAGCCGCGGCGGGATAGGCGCCGCATCTCGGGGATTCCGCGCACGAGGAAGACGACGAGAAACAGGCTGATCAGCGCATCCTCGAGGACGACGATCTGCGTCGGCTTCAGATGGGTAACGAGCGGCGCACGAAAATACGCGTCAGACGCCCAGAGCGTTGCGGCGACCGCCACCAGGACGACGGAAAAGCGATCGACAAGATTGATTCGCGGACTCACGATCTCCGACTGCTTCGTTACGGCGGCCATCCGCTTTCTCCCTTGGCCGTCGGGGCATCAGCGGGATGGCTGCACACCACCCGTAGGCCTTCTTCCATCCCGACTGTACGGTCGGCCCCGGAGTGGGCTTACGCCGTCACCGG
Organism: Candidatus Dormiibacterota bacterium; assembly: GCA_030948145.1. Taxonomy (GTDB): domain Bacteria; phylum Chloroflexota; class Dormibacteria; order CF-121; family CF-121; genus JALYYC01. The sequence continues at coordinate 40,769 of JALZAV010000007.1, read as the reverse complement.
GTCATGCGTCGTAGGACGCTCGCGGGCTATACCGCCGATCGGGGAATTTCACCCCTGCCCCGAAGGACCGAATTCAGCATAGCAGCGCCCTCGGGCAACTCGCGCGTTTGATCAGGAAATGCCGTCGACGGGCGGCTGCACCGGCACCAGTCCCCGTCCGGCCCGCACCATGATCCGCTGCACCTCGTTATTGCACATCCCCTGGGCGTTCCACGGTGGCGTCAACGGCTGCACGTTACCAGCGGCGTCGGTTGCGCGGCAGCAGAGCTCGTACTCGCCCTCGCGGACGGCGTCCCACCGGTACCGCCATGCCCGCCAGCTGAACTGACCCACGTCGGTGCCAAGCTCCGCATCGGCCCAGGCGTGACCACCGTCGACGCTCAGCTCGACGCGGACCACGGGCCCGCGCCCGGACCAGGAGCGGCCTTCGATCGTCCACCGGCCCAGGTCGACGAGGCGCGTTCGCGACAGAAAATCCGGAATGCCGGGCGGGACCATCAGCGCCCGTGGCAGCATCCGCGTGACCGGCTTGCCCAGCTCATGATCGGACGGCGTCACGTGATAGGCGGGCTCCTGCTGGTAGCCGCGGAATGGATGGTTCACGACCGTGATCGACCGAAGCCACTTGACGTGCGTCATGCCATACCATCCGGGAACGACGAGTCGGACGGGAAAGCCGTGCTGCGGGGGCAGCTGCTGGCCGTTGATGGCATAAGCGAGGAAGACCTCCTCGCGCAATGCCTCGGCCAGGGGCAGGCTCCGCTCGTACTGCTGCTCGACGCCGCCCTGGACGCCACGGTCGAGCCCGGCAAAAACCACCTCGACGGCGTCATCGAGCGGCCCCGCCGCCTCCAGCAGCGGTCGCAACGCCGTGCCGGTCCACTCCGCGGTGCCGACCGCTTCGAAGAGCCAGGGCTGGCTCAGCGGGCGCGGGGAAAGCCTGGCGCGACCGTTGCCGGCGCATTCGAGCGTCACGGCACGCGTGACCGCCGGTCGTTCCTTGATGTTGTCCAGCGTGAGGCTCACCGGATCGCGGACCCGGCCTCCAATCGTCAGCCGCCAGCTGGCGGGATCGACGAGCGGGATGTCGAAATGTGTCAGCAGGTAGTGCAGCCCGATCGGCGTGATGGGATATTGGAGCGCTTCCAGCGGCATCGAATGATTCCGCGCGGCCAGCTGCAGTTCCTCGAGCGTCACGTCCGGGCTGCTGGACGCGGTAACCGGCGCCTGTGGTCGGGCTTCGGTGGCCATCCGAGTCAGGCCACGATACCCTTTTGAGACGCCGAGAGCAACCGGCTCAGTGCTTGAAGTGGCGCTCGCCGGTCAGGATCATCGCCACACCGGCCTTTTCCGCGGCGGCGATCGCCTCGCTATCCTTCACCGAGCCGCCCGGTTGGACGATCGCGCGGACGCCGGCCGCGGCGGCAACCTCGACGCCATCGGGATATGGAAAGAAGCCGTCGCTGGCAAGGACCGCTCCCTTGGCCCGGCCACCCGCGCGATGCACCGCCAGTTCGACCGCCTCAACCCGGTTCATCTGGCCGGCGCCGATCCCGACGGCGGTCCGCTCGTGGACCAGCACGATCGCATTCGAACGCACGTGTTTTACCACGGTCCAGGCGAACTGCAGATCCTTTACGGTTTCGGCGTCGGGCTCGGTGGAGGTCACGACGCGCGCCTCACCCAGGGTCATCCCGCTCAGGTCGGCCGTCTGGACCAGGAACCCTCCCGTGATCGGCCTGGCGTCCAGGGGAGTCGTCGACGAGCCGGCGCCCGGCTGCAGGACCCGGAGCTTGGGCCTGGCCTTCAGGGTTTCGAGCGCGTCCTCCGCATAGGATGGCGCGACCACGACCTCGAGGAACGTCGCGGTCAGGGATCGCGCGGCGGCAAGGTCAACCGGCCGGTTGAAGGCGACGATGCCGCCGAAGGCGGAGCGGCGGTCGGCCGCAAAGGCGCGGTCGAACCCCTGGGCGGGATCGGTCCCCAGCGCAACGCCGCAGGGGTTGGCGTGTTTGATGATCGCCACCGCCGGCTCGGCGAAATCGCTGACTAACGACCAGGCGGCCTGGGCATCGAGCAGATTGTTATAGGAGAGCTCCAGGCCCTGCCACTGCCTCGCCCCGGCAATGCCGCCCCCCTCGACCGTCCGGTAGAGGGCGGCACCTTGATGCGGGTTCTCGCCATAGCGGAGGTCCCTGACCTTGTGGCCGCCGAGCGTGAAGTCCATGGGGAGCGGCGGCGACGGGTGGTCACCGCGCAGGTGATCGCAGACGGCGGCGTCGTAGGCGGCCGTATGACCGAACGCCACCGCGGCGAGATGGCGGCGGAATGCCGGCGTCGCGCCACCGGGCGCCTTGAGCGCCGAAAGGACCGCGGGGTAATCGCTCGGCCGCACCACGGGGAGGACGTGCTCGTGATTCTTGGCCGCGGCCCGCAGCAGCGTCACGCCACCGATGTCGATCGATTCGATGGCGGCCAGCCCCGTCGCTCCCGAGGCGACCGTTTCGACGAACGGGTAGAGATTGACCACCACCAGGTCGATGAGTTGCAGTCCCCGCTCCGCGAGTTCCTCCAGGTGGCGCGGCTCATCGCGGCGAGCCAGGATCCCGGCGTGCACATGGGGATGCAGCGTCTTGACCCGGCCATCGAGCAGCTCGGGAAAGCCGGTCAGCTCCTGGAGGCTGCTGACCGGGATCGCGGCATCGCGCAAGGCCCGCTCGGTCCCACCGGTGGCGAACATTCGGATTCCGAGCCGCTGCAGCCCGCGGGCAAACTCGGTCAGCCCGGTCTTGTCGGAAACGCTGAGCAGTGCGTTCAAACCGGAAGTGGCAGCACCTGCCCGGCAAGACGCCGGACGACAACCGGGAGCAGGATGTGCTCCTCCTGGTGGACGCGTTCCCGCAACGACTCGACCGTGTCGTCAGGACGAATCGCCACGCGGCGCTGCGCCAGGATCGGGCCGGCGTCGACGTCGTCCGTCACGATATGAACCGTGCAGCCCGTCTCGGTCGCGCCGCTGTTCAACGCCATCGCCACCGCATCCATGGTGCCACTGAAAGCAGGCAGCAGCGATGGGTGGATGTTGATGATGCGGCCGGTGAACTGCCGGGTGAAGGCCGGCATCAGGATCGCGTCGTAGCCGGCGCAGACGACCAGCTCAACGCCGTGGAAATGAAGCACCTTGGCCATCTCCAGGTCGCGCGTCTTTCGATCGGGATAGGCCCCGAGGCGGAAGACGCTGCGGGTGATTCCGGCCTTCCGGGCATGTTCCAGGGCCGGGCAGTCGTGATTGGCGAGGACGACCACCACCCGTGCCGGGTACATCGGGTCTCGGCCCGCCCGGATCAGGGCCCGCAGGTTGCTGCCCTGGCCGGAGACGAGCACCCCAACCCGAAGGCGGCTCACTCGACGATCTGGACCCGCCGCTGCTCGGATGACACGATCTCTCCGACCGCGAAGACATTGCCCTCCAGTGCATCCATGGCGGCCGCCACGTTCGCCTCGTCGACGACGACGATCATCCCCAGTCCCATGTTGAAGGTTCGCCACATCTCGTCGTCCGGGATGAAGGGCGCGAGGTAAGAGAAGATCTCCGGCTCCGGCCAGGTGCCGCGGTGAATCCGCGCACCGGTGCCCAGGGGCAGGATGCGAGGCAGGTTGCCGACAACCCCTCCGCCCGTAATGTGCGCGAGACCCTTGACCGTCATGTCCTGTCGGAGCCGGCGCACGGGTTCGAGATAGGAGCGGTGTGGAACGAGCAGCGCATCGAGCACCGTGCCGCCGTTTCCAATCGGCTGGGTCAACGCCTGTTTCGGAATCACGCGCCGGGCCAGGCTGTACCCGTTCGTATGCAGCCCGGTGGACGGGAGGGCCAGCAGGATGTCGCCATCGTGGATATCGCGGCCATCGATCAGGGCCTCTCGTTCACAGACGCCGACCATGAAGCCGGCAATGTCATAGGTGGCATCGTGATAGAGGCCGGGCATCTCGGCGGTCTCGCCGCCGAGCAGCGCACAGCCGACCCGGCGGCACGCATTCGCCATCCCGGCGACGACCTCGGCGATGATCGGCGGGTTCAGGCGGCCGGTCGCGACGTAGTCGAGAAAGAAGAGCGGATCGGCGCCCGCCGTGAGCACATCGTTGACGCAGTGATTGACCAGGTCCGCGCCGATCGTCGAATGCCGGCCGGCCTCGATCGAGAGAAGAACCTTGGTTCCGACACCGTCCGTGCTGGCGACGAGGATCGGTGTCCGGTAGCGGCTGGTATCGAGGGCGAAGAGTCCACTGAACGGCCCGACGCCCGCCAGCACCTCCGGTCCCTGGGTCGCCGCCGCCAGGGGCCGGATCAGCTCGACCGCGCGGTTGCCGGCGTCGATGTCGACGCCGGACTCGCGGTAGGTGGTCATCGGACGGCGGCCCCTTCCAGCGCGAGCTTGTCCATCTCCATCTGGACCGGAACCGGGACGGGGTAGTCCCCATCGAAACAGGCCATGCAGAACCCGTTCACATTCGGGACCGCGCGAAAGAGCCCGCCCTTGCTCAGGTACCGGAGCGAGTCGGCGTCGATGACGCGCTCCACCTCCGCGACACTGCGGCCCGAGGCGATCAACTCGGCCCGGCTCGCGATGTCGATGCCCATGAAGCAGGGCCACTGGATCGGCGGGCTGCTCACCCGCATATGGATCTCGCGGGCGCCGGCGCGACGCAGTTCCTCGACGACCTTCCGGGTGGTCGTGCCGCGGACGATCGAGTCGTCGACGAGCACCACGCGCTTGCCGGCGAGGATCTCGCGGAGCGGATTGAACTTCAGCTTGATGCCTACATTGCGGAGACGCTGCGTCGGCTGGATGAACGTTCGGGTGATGTAGCGGTTCTTGATCAAGCCCTCGCTGTAGGGAATTCCACTCTGCTCGGCGTACCCCACCGCTGCCGGAGTCGCAGAGTCGGGGATGGAGATGACCATGTCGGCATCGGCGGGCGCTTCGAGCGCGAGCTGCCGGCCCATGTTTCGTCGAGCCTCGTACAGCGAATGACCCTGCAGCCGGGAATCGGGCCGGGCGAAATAGATGAATTCGAACATGCATGTCGCCTTCCGAACGGACGGCATCACCTGCTCGGCGCGCGGCTCGCCACCGCGCAGGACAACCGCCTCACCCGGTTCTATCTCGCGGACCAGCTCGGCGCCGACGGTGTCGAGGGCACAGGTTTCGGACGCGATGATGGCGCCGCCCTCGGGAAGCCGTCCGAGGCAGAGCGGCCGGATGCCCAGCGGGTCCCGGACGCCGACCAGCGTGTCAGCGGTCAGGACGAGGAGGCAGTAGGCTCCCTGCAGGCGCGGCAGCGCCCGCCGCAGGACTGCCAGCAGATCCGACCCTGGTGTGCGGACCAGCAGCTCACCGATCACCTCGGTATCGCTCGACGTTTTGAAGCCGGTGCCCTCGGCCTCCAGGGCGTTTCGCAGCGCCGCGGAATTCGTGAGATTACCGTTGTGGCCGATCGCGACCATTCCCAGCTGCGGGTGGATGACCACGATCGGCTGCGCGTTCACGAGTCGATTGGAGCCTGTCGTCGAATACCGGGTGTGACCAAGCGCAATGTGACCGACCAATCCCTCCAGGGAGGCCTCGTCAAACACCTGGGAGACGAGACCCACGTCCTTGTGGACGCGGATCGTCGCGCCGTCACTTGTGGCGATGCCGGCACTTTCCTGGCCTCGATGCTGCAGGGCATAGAGGCCGAAGTAGGTGAGGTTCGCGACCTCCTCGCCCGGCGCATTGATGCCGAAGAGCCCGCACTCTTCGCTCATGCGCTCGGCCGCCATCGGATCGTCGCGTCTCAAAAGACCGTCTCCCACGCCTGGCGAAGGATTTCGAGCGGTATCTTGATGTCCGGGCCGACCTGGAAGCTGTCACCGCCGATCACACCGAGCGCATGCAGCGGGATGCCATGGCGAGCCGCGACCTGTTGCAGCTCAGGCACCCGCCGCGGGGTGATGCTGACCACGATACGGGCCTGCGATTCACCGAAGTAGAGCGCGCTCGCGCTCACGGGCCCGACCAGCGCGGGGCAGCGCAGACCGCGCGACCCGTAGAGCGCGCTCTCCGCCAGCGCAACGAGCAAGCCTCCCTCCGAGACGTCGTGAGCACTGCGAAGGATGCCGTGTTCGGTGCACTCCAGGACGGCGGCCTGCAACCCGGCCTCGCGGTTGAGCTCGACCGCAGGCGGGGCCCCGGAGAGGGGCACCCCGCGCAGCCGCAGGTACTCGCTCCCACCCAGCTCCTCGCGTGTTTCGCCGAGCAGGAAGACGAGGTCGCCGTCCTCCTGGAAGGCCGCCTGGCAGCGCAGCTCCAGGTCATCGATCACCCCGACCATGCCGATCACCGGGGTCGGCGGGATGTTGCGCCCGCTGGTCTCGTTGAAGAGCGAGACGTTGCCACTGACCACCGGCAGGCCGAGGACGCGACAGGCGTCGGCAAGGCCGCGAACGCTCTCCTGCAGCTGCCAGTAGACCTCCGGCCGCTGCGGGTTGCCGAAGTTGAGGCAATTCGTCACCGCGACCGGCCTCGCCCCGACACACACGATGTTCCGAGCCGCCTCCACGACCGCGGCCTGGGTTCCGGCGTAGGGGTCGAGGGTGACGTAGCGATGGTTGCCGTCCGTGGTCAGCGCCAGTCCGCGCCGGGTCCCCGGGACGCGCAGCAGGGCTGCGTCGGCACCCGGCCCGATCACGGTGTTATCGAGCACCTGGTGATCGAACGTCCGGTAGACGGGCCGGCGACTCCGCAACGCGGGACTGCCGAGTAGCTCGAGAAGAACGGATTCCGGGTGCTCGAGCGGGGGCAGGCTCGGCGCCGGAGGAACGGTCCGAGGCCTGGCGTCGGGCGAGCGCAGCGGGACGCCGTCGACCAGGGCGTGGAGCGGGAGATCGACCACCGACCGCGTGCCATCACGGACCACGACGCGATCACCTTCCGTGATGGTGCCGATGCGGTCGGCGTGCAACTCGAAGTGCTCGAAGATCTCGCGGACCGCGTCCTCTCCGTCCGGCCGGACCAGGATCAGCATCCGCTCCTGGGATTCGGAGAGCATGACCTCGTAGGGGGTCATTCCGCGCTCCCGGCGGCTGACCGTGGCAACGTCGATCTCCAGCCCACGACCGCCGCGATGCGCCAGCTCGCATGCCGCGCTGGTCAGGCCCGCCGCACCGAGATCCTGGATCGCGGTCACCTCGGGAAGCTCGTTGAGCCGAAGGCACGCCTCGCACAACAGCTTCTCGAGGAAGGGATTCCCAACCTGGACCGCCGGCCGGCGGGAGGACGACCGGTCGTCCATCTCGACCGAGGCGAAGGTCGCTCCGTGGATCCCGTCGCGCCCGGTGTCGGCCCCGACCAGAAAGAGGACGTCGCCCACCCGGTCCGCCCGGGCGCGCCGCAGCCGGTCGTGGGTGACGAGGCCAACGCACATCGCATTGACGATCGGGTTGTCGGTATAGCCGTCGTCGAACGTCAATCCACCGCCGACCGTCGGACAGCCAAAACAGTTGCCATAGCCGCCGATCCCCGCCACCACGCCCGTAAAGAGGTGGCGATTGCGGGCCGCCTCGAGCGGACCAAACGAGAGGACGTCGAGGATCGCGATCGGCCGGGCGCCCATGGCGAAGACGTCGCGGAGGATGCCCCCCACACCGGTCGCGGCACCCTGGTAGGGCTCAATCGCCGACGGATGGTTGTGCGACTCGACCTTGAAGACGACCGCGAGGCCGTCACCGATGTCGACGGCGCCGGCATTCTCACCCGGGCCCTGCAGTACGTGGGGCCCCTGGGTCGGCAGCTGGCGAAGCAGGGCGCGTGACGTTTTGTAGCCACAGTGCTCGCTCCACAGCGCGCCGAACATACCCAGCTCGACCTCGTTCGGGTCCCGTCCAATCAAATCGACGATGGCCGCGTATTCCGTTTCGTCGAGCGCGACACCGACCAGCTCCGAGCGGCGAAGCGCCACGGCCATCAGGCGGCCACTTGTTTCAGGGCCCGGACGGCGGATTCAAAGATGGCCAGCCCGTCAAGCCCGCCCAGCAATGTCTCGCAGGCGCGCTCCGGGTGGGGCATCATGCCGAGGACATTGCCCCGGGCGTTCATGATGCCGGCGATGTTGTTGAGGGAGCCGTTGGGATTCACTCCCTCAGTGATCCGGCCGTCGCGCGAGGCATAGCGGAAGACGACCTGGCGGTTCGCCTCCAGGCCGGCGAGCGTGGCTGCGTCCGCATAAAAGTTGCCCTCGCCGTGCGAGATCGGAATGCGAAGCACCTGGCCCGGGCGACAGGCGGCGGTGAAGGCGCTCTCGGTTTGCTCGACCCGAAGATCGACCCACTCGCAGCGGAACTCGCAGGACGCATTTCTGAGCAACGCTCCCGGAAGCATCCGGGCCTCCTGGAGCACCTGGAAGCCGTTGCAGATGCCGAGGACGAGGCCGCCGCGATCCGCAAAGGCCGCCACCGCCTCCATCACCGGCGCGAAGCGGGCGATGGCGCCGCAGCGCAGGTAGTCGCCGTAGGAGAAACCTCCGGGCAGGATCACCAGGTCCAGGCCGTCAAGCCGGTGCTCGCGGTGATCGACGAAACGGACCGGGTGCTGCAGGATCTGGCCGACGGCGTGAGCGCAGTCCCGGTCACTCCAGGTGCCCGGGAAGACAACGATACCTGTCCTCAACCGCGTCCGTCTCCTGAGGCAGCCGGCTCGGCAACCCTCTCGATCGCGATCCGGTAGTCCTCGATCACCGCGTTCGCGAGCACCTCGGCGGCCATCGCGTCGACCAGGACCCGCGCGCGCGCTTCGTCAGCCGCGTCGAGCGTGAGGACCAGGTACTTTCCGGAGCGCACCTCCTGGATCGAATCAAAGCCAAGCGACCGCAGCCCACGCTGGATCGTCAGGCCCTCTGGATCGTTGACCACCGGCTTAAGCGTCACAAAGACCTCGGCACGGTAGGTCATTTCCGCGCCGGGGCGGGCGCAGCGGTCAGCCGGCTCATCGCTTCGAGATACCGGGCACTCGTTCCGCTCACTACATCTTCGGGGAGTGCCGGAGCCGGTGGCTGCTTGTTCCACCCGATCCGCTCGAGGTAATCGCGGACGTATTGCTTGTCGAAGGAGGCCTGCGGTCCACCCGGCCGGTACTGGTCGAGGTCCCAGAAGCGCGAGGAATCCGGCGTCAGCACCTCGTCGATCAAGATCAACCCGCCGTCCAGGTGCCCGAATTCGAATTTCGTGTCGGCCAGGATCAGTCCCCGTTCCAGGGCGCGGTCGGCACCGAAGCGATAGAGGCTGAGGCTGGCCGCCTCGAGCGCGGTCGCCAGCTCCTGACCCAACTGCTTCGCCAGCTCGGCGCGTGAGATGTTTTCGTCGTGTCCGGTCAAGGCCTTGGTGGCCGGCGTGAAGATCGGTTCGGGCAGCCGATCGCTTTCGACCAATCCGCCCGGCAACCGCTCTCCCGCGATCGTGCCGGTGCGCTGGTAATCCTTCCAGCCCGAGCCGGAGATGTAGCCGCGCACGACGCACTCGAACATGATCGGTTGGGCCCTGACGACCCGCATGCTTCGGGAGGCGAGGTCGGGCTGGCGCTCGAGAAGCTCGCTCGGAATCGTTTGATCCGGCGCCCGGTGGTTCCGGATCAGCTCGCCGGTCTGGTTAAACCAGCCGTGCGAGAGCTGGGTGAGCACTCGGCCCTTCTCCGGGATCGGCGTCGGAAACACCACGTCAAAGGCAGAGAGGCGGTCGGTCGCCACCATCAAGAGCTCCGTATCGCTGAGGCGGTAGGTATCGCGGACCTTCCCACGGGAGTGCAGCGGCAGCGGCAGGTCGGTCCGCAGGATCGCGCTCACGCGGACGCCACCTCGACCTCGGTCGGCTGAAGCCCGACACGCTCGAAGGTGACATCGAGAAATCGCAGGTAATAGGCCGGGTCAAAGAGCTCCGCCAGCTCCTCGGGGCGCAGCCGCTCACGCACCTCCGGCGCCTCGCCGACCAGCGCCCGGAAGTCCGTGCCGCCGTCGAGCGCGCTGAGCGCGGCGCGCTGGACGACGCGGTAGGCATCCTGCCGGGACATCCCCTTCTGAACGAGCGCCAGGAGCACCCGCTGGGAGAAGACGACGCCGCCGCTCTTGAAGAGGTTGGCGCGCATACGGGCACGGTCAACGGTCATCCCCTCGACGATGTCGCCCATCAGGCGGAGCATGTAGTCGAGCAGCGAGCAGGCGTCCGGAATGATGATCCGCTCCGCCGATGAATGGCTGATGTCGCGTTCGTGCCAGAGCGCCTGGTCTTCGAGCGCGGTCAGCACGTAGCCTCGCACCAGCCGCGCCAACCCGCAGATCCGTTCGCTGAGGATCGGGTTGCGCTTGTGGGGCATCGCGGAAGAGCCTTTTTGCTCGGCCCCGAACGGCTCGCGGACCTCGGCGACCTCGCTGCGCTGCAGGTGACGGATGTCGGTCGCGAATTTCTCCAGGCTCCCGGCCAGGATGCCGAGCGCCGCCACGTAGGCGGCGTGCCGATCACGGGCGAGGACCTGGGTCGTGACCGGTGCCACCCGGAGGCCGAGCCGCTGGAGCGAACGCTCCTCGACCCGAGGATCGACGGTGGCGTGTGTGCCAACCGCGCCGGACAGCTTGCCCACCCGGATCTCCTCGCGCCCGGTGACCAGCCGCTGGCGCGCCCGGTCGAGTTCGTCGAGCCAGCCCGCCAGCACGAAGCCGAAGCTGATCGGCTCGGCATGGATACCGTGGGTCCGCCCCGCCATCAGCGTCTCGCGCTCCTCGATCGCACGGCGGCGAACGACCGAGGAGAGGCGGTCGATGTCCTTGAGGAGGATGTCGCCGGCCGCCACCATCTGAAGCGCCAGCGCGGTGTCGAGGACGTCCGAGGAGGTCAGACCCCGATGCAGGTAGCGGGCATCCTCGCCCACCTCCTCCGCGATCGAGTCGAGAAAGGCGACCACATCGTGGCCGACCCGCTCCTCCAGCCGGGCGATCCGATCAGGGTCGACCTTCGCCCGTCGTAGGGACGCCACGGCCGAGCGTGGGATCTCGCCGATCTCCGCCCAGCCGTCGCAAACCTCGAGCTCGACCTTTAGCCAAAGCTCGTATCGCGCCTGGGAGGAGAAGATTTCGCTCATCTCCGGGTGAGCGTATCGAGGAATCAAACGGCGGCAGGTCTCCTTTGAGGGTGGCGGGCCGTCGGTGACTGGCTGATTATAGGGCGTTACGACCCCGTAACCCCAAAGGCCTTTTGGCCCTTTACTTACGGGAAGGGCTGGTAGATTGGGCGCACACGTAACCATTGGGGGGCGCTTCCCGTTCACTTTGCAACGGGCGCCCTTTGGGTGTCCTGATGCCTGACAGTATTGAAGAGCGCGAACTTGTCGAACGAGCGAAACGGGACCCCGAAGCGTTCGGGGCGCTCTACGATCGCTATTTCCCGCAGATCTACCGCTTTGCGTATTCGCGGGTCCGCGACCAATCCCTGGCAGAGGACGTGACGTCAGAGGTGTTTTTCAAGGCGCTCAAGAACATCAAGCGATACACCTACGGCGGCCATCCTTTTTCCTCGTGGCTGTACCAGATCACGCTCAACGCCGTCGCTGACCACTACCGCGGGCAGCGGGGCGAGGTCGAGCTGGAAGAAGGCAGTGATATGGCGAGCACCGAGCCGCCGGTGGTCGACGAGGTCGTGCGCCGCGATCGGAGCCGTCGCGTCTGGTCCGCGATCGATCAGCTGCCCAAGCAGCAGCGAGCGGCCATGGTGCTCAAGTTCGGCGAGGACCGGAAGATCGAAGAGATCGCCGTGATCCTGGGCAAGAGCTCCGGGGCGGTCAAGCTGCTCCTGCACCGCGGCGTCGAGCGGCTTCGCCGCGAGCTCCCACCCGATCTCGGGCCCGACCTCGGACCCGAATTGGTGAGGCCATGATGGACGACACCGAGCTTCAAGAACTCTTCACCGATCCGGCTGACCGGGAGGTCATCAAGCTCCTGCAATCGTCCCGGCCTTCCGCGCCGCCGCTGGATCCTCACTTTCGCAACTACCTTCGCGCCAAACTGATGACCGAGGCCCGCAACACGCTCGCTGCGCCGAGCCGACGCCGCTGGTATCAACTGGGCCCGGCGGGCATGGTGCCGGCCATGGCGGCGGTCGCCGCCGGTTTCATTCTGGTTCTCGGCATCCAGATCTATCTCCGGCAGCAGTCGGTTCAAACGTCCCCGGTTGCGGCCAACATCCAGGCCATCGACCATGCGAAGAACGTCGCGACGGCGGAACCGATCCACATCCCCTTCAGCGGCCCCGTCGACAAGACGGCGGTCGAGGAGAGCGTTGTGCTCCAGCCGGCGACCGCCGTGACCACGCGCTGGGAGGGCCAGACGCTGGTCATCACCCCGGCGCATCCCCTGGCACCCAACACGACCTACAAGGTCACGTTGCAGCCCAAGGCAGTTCCGCCGCCGGCCAGCCCGGCCGCCTCGGCCCCGGCGCAGCGCCCGGTGGTCGTGCATTTCCTGACCGCGCCAGCTCCGGTCCCGCCGGTTGTCCCGCCCTCGTTTCGGAGCGGTTCGGTGAGCTGGAAGAACGACGAGCGGATCCCCGATTCGAGCAATCTTTCCAGCCCGACCTGGACACCGGACGGGCAGTTGCTCGTGACGCGCCCGGCCGCCCCGGCCAGTCCCGCCGCTAGCACAACCACGTCGGCGTCGCCGTCGGCGTCCCCGACGCCGTTGGGGCCGACCGGGACCACCGACATCTGGCTGATGAACACCCAGGGCACGCTGCTCAGGAAGGTCGCCCCCAACGGGAGCTACGCGGCCGCGGCCCCATCCGGCGGCCTCTTCGCCGACTGGCAGGAAATTTCCGCGGACCACTCCACGCTCGAAATCCGCGATCTGCAAGGGACCGTCCAGACGTCCAGCGTTGCCACCATCAGCGGCCGGCCCGTCCGGCCGGCGGTGTGGCTCGGAAGCAATCGGCTCGCCTATGTGGCGGACGGGACGCTGCGGATCGTGGACGTGCATGGCACCGTGATCGCCGGACCGACTTTGAAGGTCGGCGGGCCGATGGCCGCCTCCCGGACCGGCCAGTTGCTGGCCGTCAAACTCGACACCGGTTCGGTCGTGCTGGACCTCACGGCGATGACCACGACGCCCCTGCCGGCCGGTGCGACCGGGTTCGCCTGGTCACCGACCGGACAGCTGGCGTTCACCGTCCCCGAGGCGGCCGGAACCGTCCTCTATGCCGGGGCTGATGCCAGCTCGGCAAAGAAGATTGCCGTTAGCAAGAGCGGGGAGACATGGTCGGATCTCAACTGGGCACCGGACTCGACCTCGCTGCTGTTCGCCAGCCACCTGGGTTCGGGAAACTCCCAGCAGGTACGGTTGCGCCTGGTCAACGCCGACGGCACGGCGCCGGCGACCTTCGGCACGAACCAGCTCGACTATGCCAGCCCCCTGTGGTCGCCCCAGGGTGACCGGGTCCTGTTCGCCCGCCGGGACGAGGCCGGAGGGATGGCACTCTGGACCGCCAAAGCCGCCGTCGGCCAGCGCTCCGCGGCCGACGAGGCTGAAAGCCAGGCGCTGGCCGAGGTGGACAAGTTCATGCAGGCCCGGATCAAGGGCGACGTGGCCACCGCCCAGGCCCAGCTCGATCCCCAGGCCCAGCAGGCCTACGCCAATGGCGCGTCCTCGCTGCTGAGCCCCGGCGCTCAGTTCAGTCGCTATTACCCGGTCACCGTCCAGCTTGCCGGGCCGAACCGGTTCACGGTGGGTGCCCGGATCTTCATCGCCCGCGGCAACACCGAGATCAGCTTCTTCGAGGAGCAGTTGACGGTCATGCTCCGGGACCAGCGCTACCTGATCGACGCGGTGACGGCCACCTCGACCGTGGCGCTTGGCCACGGTCCGACTGTGGTCTCGGTAGAGGTCCGCCGCAGCGGAGCAAACCAGCAGGTCATGGTTCGCTTCGACGCCGACCTCAAGCCCGAGTCGCTGTCAGCCAACACCATCCTGATCAAGGACGGACAGGGCAACACGGCGACCGCGCAGGTCAGCTTTGATCCCGACGCCCACCTCGTCACGGTCGAGGCCAGGCTCCGGCCGGGCACCTACACCCTGGTGGTGACGACCGGCGTCGCCGACATCAATGGCACGCCGGTGGCGCAGACCTACAACTCGCCACTCGTCATCGGCGCTGGCTCTTAGCCCTCGACGACCTGAACGCCGGCCGCGATCGCCGCGGAAACCGCCGCGCCGCCGTAGAGCGGTCCCAGGGGTGACGGCTCGGCCGCCAGGGCCCTGGTCTTCTCGGTAAGGCCCGGGTGATCCGGGATGAAGCCGGTCGAGATTCGGCCCGCCTGGAAATCCGGCTCGAGCAGTACCGCCCGGTGAAACGGGATCGTCGTCGAGGGGCCGGTCAGGACGAACTCCTGGAGCGCTCGGCGGCCGCGGCCGATCGCCGCGTCCCGATCCTGGGCCCAGACGATCAGCTTGGCCAGCAGCGAATCGAAGTGTGGCGACACCTCCTGGTGGGGACGGATGCCGGCATCGACGCGGACCCCGGGGCCGGTTGGCGGTGCGTACCGAAGGATGCGCCGAGGCGTCGGCATGAAATTCCGGAGTGGGTCCTCGGCGTTGATCCGAAACTCGATCGCGTGACCACGCGGCGCGGGAAATCCAGCCGCGGGTAGGGCGGCGCCGCGCGCGATCTCGATCTGCCAGCGCACCAGGTCGATGCCCAGTACCGCCTCCGTTACCGGGTGCTCGACCTGCAACCGCGTGTTCATTTCGAGGAAGTAGAAATCGTCCCCGCCCACGATGAACTCGATCGTGCCGGCATTCTGGTACTGGACGGCCGACGCGGCTCGGACCGCCGCCTCCTTCATCGCCGAGCGGCGCGCCTCCGCGAGCCCCACCGCCGGCGTCTCCTCGAGGAGTTTCTGATGGCGGCGCTGGATCGAGCACTCCCGCTCGCCAAGGGCGAGCGTCGTGCCGCGGCTGTCGGCGAGCACCTGCATCTCGATGTGGCGTGGATGCTCGAGGTAACGCTCGAGGTACACGTCAGGGCTCGCGAATGACGCCTGCGCTGCCCGCCGGCAGGCCTCGAATGCCGCCGGGACCTCCCCTCGGTCCTGCGCGACGCGCATGCCGATGCCGCCGCCACCGGCCGCGGCCTTGACAAGGACCGGGTAGCCGATCCGCTCGGCCTCGACCAGCGCCGCGCGTTCGTCCGCCAGCGCGGCCGAGCCCGGGACCACCGGGACGCCGGCTTCGCTCATCCGGCGACGGGCCTCGACCTTGTCCCCCATGGCACGCATGCTGGCCGGCCCGGGCCCGATGAACGTGATGCCGGCCTTCCCACAGGCGTCCGCGAAGGCAGGGTTCTCCGAGAGGAATCCGTATCCAGGATGGATCGCGTCCGCTTGATGCTCGCGCGCCAGCCTGACCAGCTGGTCGACATCGAGATAGGCTTGCCGCGGCGACGTCCCGCTGAGCGCGGCGCGCTCATCCGCGAAATACACGTGCGGCGTTCGCGTGTCCGGCTCCGCGTAGACGGCGACCGTTGGGATGTTCATCTCGCGACAGGTGCGCATCACGCGGAGCGCGATCTCGCCGCGATTGGCGACGAGGACCTTTGAGACCTTAGCCAATTGTCATCAGCACGTCGTTCGGGGCGACGATCGTCCCCTCTTTGGCCAGCACTTCGCGCACCGTGCCGCCGATCGTGGCGACGATGTCGTTCTGCATCTTCATCGCCTCGAGGATCACGACGACGTCCCCCAGCCTGACCTTGTCGCCGACCTTCACCTTGACCTTCACCACCATCCCCTGCATCGGCGCCTGGATGGCACCGTTGCCTGACGGCGGGCTTGGGGCGGGCTCGCCCGAGGCGACCGGTGGGCCGGCCGCCGGCGCGGAGCGGCCAAGGCCCTCCCCCCGGATGCGGATGTGGTACGGCTCGCCATCGACCTCGACCGTGAACTCTCGTACCGTCGATCTGTCGCTGGGTGGGGCTGGCGACGGTGGGGGCGCGACCGGCGCCGCGGCCACCTCGGCGGGGGCGGGCGTCGGTGTAGGTGACGGTTCGACCCTGGCGACGGGGCGCAGGATGCCCGGCGCCTCCTCAGGAAAGAGGATGTAGGTGAGGACCTGGTCCGGGCCGGTCGGCGTCAGCCCCTGCTTGCGCATCTCGCGGTGAGCGCGGTCCATGGCGGGCTTCAGCAGGTCGGCCGGCCTGATCGTGATCGGTTCGGAGTCGCCGAGGGCCCGCTTGCGCACCTCCGCGTCGACCGGCGCCGGCGGGGCGCCGAACAGGCCCTTGATGTAGTCGCGGAACGGCTGCTCGATGTGCTGGTACCGCTTCTCGTCGAGCGTGTTGGCCAGAGCCTGGCGGGCGGCGATCTGGTTGATGGGAGCCGCCATGGGTGGGTAGCCCATTTCCTCGCGGACCAGCACGAGCTCATGGAGCAACCGTTCGTAGCGGTCGAGCGCCTTGCGCTCACGCAGGGTCCGTATCAGCACCGCCAGCACCGGCGCCGGCAACTGATGGTCCATCACATGGATGTCGTTTCGAAACGCGATTGGGTCCTGGAACTCCGCGTAGTCATCGTGGAGCTCGTCGAAATACCGATTCGCCTGGCCGATGAGCGGCAGGTCGAGGCCGGTATCGAACGAGCCACCACGAAGGGCGGCGACCATCGTCTCCGTCGCAGGCTGCGAGGCGCCCCATGCCATCGCCGAGAGCGCGGTGTCGATGCCGGTTGCGCCGGCCTCGATGGCGGCAAAGTAGGTGATCGGGGCAAGCGCCGTGGTCGAATGGGAGTGGATGCTGACCGGTAAGCCGGTGCCCTCGATCAGCGCACCAACGAGCACGCGCGCGGTGTCTGGACCGAGGATCCCCGCCACGTCCTCGATGCCGATCCAGTCGCACCCAAGTGCCTTGAGGCGGCGGCTGGCATTTACCATCCAGCTCCGGTCGTGGACCGGGCTCGGACTGTAGACAAGCGCGCCGATGACCCGCGCGCCGGTCTTTTTGGCGGCCTGCACCGGCACCTCGAGGTTGCGCAGGTCGTTGAGCGGGTCAAAGAGCCGCACCACCGACACGCCGGCCTGGACCGCCTGCTCGATGAAAGCACGCACGACGTCATCGGGCTGGTGCGATTGCGATATCAGGGTCTGGCCGCGGATCAGCATCTGGAGCGGGGTCTTGACGATGGCCGCCTTCAAGGCCCGCAGCCGCTGCCAGGGATCTTCGTGCAGGACGCGGATCGAGGCCGAGAACGTCCACCCGCCCCAGGCATCCAGCGCGTGATAGCCGATGTCGTCGAGCGTTTTAGCGATCGGAAGGACGTGCTGAAGCTTGAGGCGACCCTGGACCAGACTTTGCTGGGCATCGCGCAGCACGGTCTCGGTTATCAAGACCTTCGGCACGGGCACTATTCTATGCGCGCATCGATCTCAGCTCGGCAGGCCGGGCGGTCAGGAGCGCTTGGGCGCGCGCATCGACTCACGATGCTTGAGCACGGCGTCGCGCTTCCCAGGGTCGCTGAGCCCGAGGATGGCGGCCGCGAGGTGCGCCGCGTTCCGCGCCCCCGCATCGCCGATCGCGACGGTCGCCACTGGAATGCCGGCCGGCATCTGCGCCATCGACAGCAGGGCGTCGAGACCTCCCAGCGCGCCGCCCGACATGGGGACGCCGATCACCGGCAGGATGCTCCAGGCGGCCGCAACCCCGGGCAAGTGCGCGGCGCCGCCGGCGGCCGCGATCAGCACCTTGATTCCCCGGCCTTCTGCCTCCTTGGCCCAGGTGCGACAGCCTTCGGGATCACGATGGGCCGAGCGCACCACCACTTCGTAGGGCAGGCTGTAGGAGTCGAGGATCTCGCAGCATTTCTGCATCGTCGGCCGATCCGACTCACTACCCATCACGATCCCGACCAGGGGCGCGTCGCTCATCCGGTTGCGACCGCAACCTCGCGCGCCGCCACGTCAGGCCTGTAGGTCATGCCCTCGAAGTGGATCCGATCGACATTTCGGTAGACACGGTCGCGGGCTTCGGCGATCGTGTCGCCGAGCGCGACGATCGTCAGCACCCGGCCGCCGGCGGTCACGTACCCGGTCGGTCCAGCGTCGGTGCCGGCGTGAAAGGCAAACGTCTCCGGTTCGAGCCGGCTGAGGCCGGCGATGAGGCGGCCCACCTCGTACCGCCCGGGGTATCCCTCCGACGCCAGCACGACGCCGACGCTCGCTCTGGTGGACCAGTCCGGGCTACCTGACGGAAGCTCGCCCCGCGCGGTTGCCTCCATCAGTGGGATCAGGTCGTCGGAGAGGCGTGGCAGAACCACCTCAGCCTCGGGGTCGCCAAACCGGGCGTTGAATTCAAGCACCTGGAGGTCGCCTTCGCCAACCATCAGCCCAGCATAAAGGCAACCGCGGTAGGATGTCCCCCCGGCGCGGAGCGCCTCGACGACCGGCTCGAAGACGGTGCGGACGGCGCGGTCAACTTCGGCTTCGCGAAAGAAGCCGACCGGCGAGTACCCACCCATCCCACCGGTGTTTGCTCCCCGGTCGCCGGCAAGGGCCCGCTTGTAGTCGCAGGCCGGTGCCAGGGGGACCACGCGCTGCCCGTCCACCAGGGCCATCAGCGAAACCTCGCGTCCTTCGATCTTCTCCTCCAGCACGATCGACTCGCCTGCGACGCCGACCGTTTTGTCAACCATCAACTGATCAATGGCGCGAAGCGTCTCCTCGACATCGGTGGGCACGATCGTCCCTTTGCCTTTCGCCAGCCCATCCGCCTTGACGACGAAAGCGCGCCGCTCACCCTTGACGAAGTCTCGTGCCAAGGCGGCGTCACCAAACACCCGATAGGCCGGTGTGGGCACGCCGCTCCGCGTCAGCACCTCCTTGGCAAACGCCTTGCTGCTCTCGATCCGTCCCGCCCCGGCGGTTGGACCGAATGCGAGCCGTCCCGCGTCGGCCAGCCGATCGGCCAGCCCAGCCGCGACCGAAGCCTCCGGGCCGATGATCGTGAGCCCGATGTCCCGCTCGTTGACGAAGCGCACGATTCGATCGACATCGGTGGCTGCGAGTTCGGTGTTGACAGCAATCGATCCGGTCGCGGCGTTGCCGGGTGCGCAGTAGACCTCTGTCGTGAGGGGGCTCTGCAGCGCCTTCCAGGTCAGCGCGTGCTCGCGGGCGCCACTACCGACAACGAGGACTTTGATTACCCCCTCCCCAACCCTCCCCGCAAGCGGGAGGGGGCGAAAGGACCTATTCCCATTCGATCGTCGAGGGCGGCTTGGAGGAGACGTCGTAGACGACGCGGTTGACTCCGGGGACCTCGTTGACGATGCGGGTCGAGATCTTCGCCAGCACCTCGTAGGGAAGGCGCGCCCAGTCGGCGGTCATCCCATCCTCGCTCTGCACGGCCCGAATGGCGACCACGTTGCCATAGGTGCGGTAGTCGCCCATGACTCCGACGCTCTGCAGCGGGGTCAGGATCGCAAACGACTGCCAGAGCGCGCGGTAGAGCCCGGCCGCTTTGATCTCGTCGACGACAATCCAGTCGGCGGCGCGCAGCGTCTCGAGTCGCGGCTGGGTGACCTCGCCCAGGATCCGGACCGCGAGCCCGGGGCCGGGAAACGGCTGGCGATGCACCATATCGTCGGGCAGGCCGAGCGCCGCGCCGATCGCGCGTACCTCGTCCTTGAAGAGGTAGCGCAGTGGCTCGACCAGCCGGAACCGGAGGTCGGCGGGCAGGCCGCCGACGTTGTGATGGGTCTTGATCCGATGCGCGCCGAAGGTATCGTGACTGGTGCTTTCGATGACGTCGGGGTAGAGCGTCCCCTGGGCGAGGAAGTCGATTTGCCGGATGGCCGCCGCTTCCCGGTCGAAGACCTTGATGAAGGTCGCCCCGATGCGGCGGCGCTTCTCCTCCGGATCGACCACCCCGCGCAGCGCCTCGAGGAACTCGACGCTCGCATCGACCGACCTCAGGTCAACACCGAGGTGTTGAGCCATCACCTCCTCGACCCGGCGACGCTCGTCCCGGCGGAGCAGGCCGTTGTCCACGAGGAGGCAGGTGAGCTGGCCGGGAAGCGCCCGGTGGATCAACGTCGCGCATACCGCGGAATCGACGCCCCCCGAAAGGGCGCAGAGAACGTGGCCAGTTTTAACGGTCTCACGGATGCTCCGCACCGCCTCCTCGATAAACGTCGCCGGCCTCCAGGTCCCCTCACAGCCGGCGACGGCATAGAGGAAGTTGTGGAGGATCTCGCGGCCCTGCCGCGTGTGGACGACCTCCGGGTGGAAGGCGATACCGAAGCGGCCGGCATCGTCGCCCATCGCCGCGAACGGCGAGTTCGTGGTATGGGCAAGCCGGCGGAAGCCGGCCGGCACCTCGAGGATCGTATCCCCATGGCTCATCCAGACCGACAGGTCGGTGGGAAGATCGGCAAACAGCCCGCCGTCATCGTCCACCTGCACGTTAGCCGGCCCATACTCGTGCCCGCCCCTGGAGGCGACCCGGCCGCCGAGCTGATGGGCCAGCAGCTGCATGCCGTAGCAGATCCCGAGCACCGGGACACCGGCCGTCAGCGCTTGCGGATCGACGAGGGGCGCCCCCTCGGCGTAGACGCTGGCGGGTCCGCCCGACAGGATCAATGCCCGCGGCGCGCGCTCACGGATCGCCGTCCAGGGGGTGGTGCCGGGGATCAGCTCGCAGTAGACGCCGGCCTCACGAACCCGTCGCGCGATCAGCTGGCTGTATTGCGACCCGAAGTCGAGCACCAGCACCACTTCCTGGGCGACGGCGGTGACGGTGCCGGTCGACCGGCTGGAAACGGCTATGTCCCCATCCCGACTTGCTGCGCCTGCTGGAACAGCTTGCCTTCGCTCTGGATCGCCGGCGCGATGACGAGCTCGGTGTGCTGGAAGTCGCTGAGCGTTCGCGCCCCACAGACTCCCATCGCCGACCGCAGGGCACCGACAAGGTTCTGCGTTCCGTCGTCGACGCGGGCCGGACCCAGGAGGACTTCGCGAAGCGTGCCGCGCTGGCCGACCCGGATCCTGGTGCCTCGCGGAAGGTTGGGGTCCGGGGTTGCCATTCCCCAGTGGTAACCACCGCCGGCGGCCTCGACCGTGCCGGCGAAGATCGAGCCGATCATGACGGCGTCGGCGCCGGAGGCGAACGCCTTGGCGACGTCGCCACCGACTCGCATCCCGCCATCGGTGATGACCTGCACCCGCCGGCCTGTTTCCTGCAGATAGGTCTCGCGCGCCGCGGCCACGTCGCTGGTGGCGGTGACCTGCGGCACGCCGACCCCGAGCACGCCGCGGGTGGTGCACGCGGCGCCAGGCCCGACCCCGACCAGGATGCCGGCAATGCCCGTCTGCATCAGCTCGAGCGCGGTCTCGTACTCGACACAGTTACCCGCGAGCACGGGGATCCTGAGACTGGCACACAGCTTTTCGAAAGAGAGTTGTTCGTAGGAGCGCGAGATGTGGCGGGCGGTGAGGACCGTTCCCTGCACGACGAGGCAGTCAGCCCCGGCCTCCTGGACGACCGGCGCGCGACGGCGGGCGTGCGCCGGGACCGTCGAGACCGCGATCGGGACGCCTGCGCGCTTGATCGCCGCGATGCGCTCGCCGATCAAGTGCTCACGGACGGGCGCCTGGTAAACCTTCTGCAAAAGACCGTTGATGTGCTCGCGCGGCGCCTCGGCAATCTCGCGCAGGATGCTCGTGGGATCGGGATACCGGGTCTGCAGACCGTCGAGGTTGAGCACGCCGATCCCGCCCAGCCGGCCGATTTCCACCGCGAAGCGCACATCGACTACGCCGTCCATCGCCGCGGCGAGGATCGGTACCGCCAATCGCAGGTCGCCGAACGTTACGCTCGTGTCGACCTCGTCGGGGTTGATCGTCACCCGGCCTGGTACCAGCGCGACCTCGTCAAAGCCATAGGCCCGACGGGCCTGTTTAAAGCGTCCCAGCTCGAAGGTTTGCGCCGGTGGCGCAACGATCGCCTTGATGGGCGCACGCACGCTCATCTCAGCGCTCCGCATCGATTGTCGAGCTCAAGGGGTATGCGTGTACCTCGCAACGACTTGGTTTCCCGGCATTATAACGGAACGGTTTGCCCATGACTCAACAACTTTCATCCGTCCACCGGGTTCGTGCCGCATTGTCCGAGGCAGGGATCAATGCGGAGATCAAGGAGTTCCCGGCCTCGACGCGGACCGCCCAGGATGCCGCCAGCGCCATCGGCACTTCGGTGGGCCAGATCGTCAAGTCACTGGTCTTCCTTGCCGGGGATTCCCCGGTCCTGGCGTTGATGTCCGGCAGCAATCAGCTCGACCTGGCGCGACTGTCGGCGCTCACCGGCGCCACCATTCGCAAGGCAGATGCGGAGGCGGTCCGATCCGCCACCAGTTTTGCCATTGGCGGGGTCCCGCCGGTTGGCTTTCCGGCGCCGATTCCGACGTTTATCGACAAGGACCTGCTCCAGTACGACCGTATCTGGGCCGCCGCGGGAACCCCACGCCACGTGTTTCGACTCACACCGTCGGCGCTGGCCCGGCTGACAGGCGGCTCCGTCTGCGACCTCCGCGTCAGTGCACCCTAGCGGACGAACGTAAAGAAGCGAAACCCGGGCCGGAACGGGAGCGCCGGCCCGCGCAGTCGATGCACGCCGATCGCCGGGTTGCGTTCGTTATTCAGCGCGTCAAAGCTCACCTCCTCGTAGCCGCTGTCGCTGAACCACCGCCGTAAGGTCGGCGTGAAATCCGGCGGATTCCGATGCCGGGTCCAGATAACGGTCGTGCCGCACCGGCCAAGCATGGAGAGGTGCTGGACGGTGCGCTCGATGTCCGCTTCAGGAATGTTGCCGAGAATCCCACAGACCAGGAGGACGTCGGCGGGAACCAGGCCGGCATAGGCGTCGCTCAACGCGGCATCTGCCTCGACGATCTCGAGCGCGGTCAGGCCGTGGCGGCGCGCGGCTTCGCGAGCCCACGCAACATTTTCCGGATCGAGCTCCACGAGCCTCGCTCGGACGTCGGCTCGGCGGGCGTGGTCCGGAAGGACACCGATGATGTCTCTGCCCTGGCCGGCGCACATGCTGATCACCTGGATGGGCCCGGGCGGCATCGCGGACAGCTGCTCGCCCAGGCGCTGCTGGACGACTCGGAGTCGCTGGGAGAGCCCGCTGCGCGGGTCGTCATAGTCGCGGTGCCAGGCGCGATAGTCGCGAATGGGCTTACGGGTAGATGCCGCGGATGGTGGTAGCCTGGGCGACTTTGTCGACGGCCAACACGTAGGCCGCCGTCCGCATGTTCACCCTCTTTTCCAGGCTGACCTTGAGGACCGCGTCGAAGGCCCGCAACATGATGCGCTCCAGGCGCTCATTGATGTCGTGCTCGTCCCAGAAGAACTCCTGAAGGTCCTGGACCCACTCGAAGTAGGAGACCGTGACGCCGCCGGCGTTCGCGAGGATGTCCGGGATCACGAACTGGCCGTTGTCATAAAGGATCTCATCCGCCTCCGGCGAGGTGGGACCGTTGGCGCCCTCGCATAGGATCTTCGCCTTGATTCGATGCGCGTTGCCTCGATGGATCTGGTTCTCGAGCGCGGCCGGGACCAGCACCGTCACCGGCAGCTCGAGCAGCTCGGCGTTCGTGATCGTCTCGCAGACCGCCTGGCGGAGGCGTCCGTTGAGCTCCTTCTCCCGGACAACCTCGTCCAGCATGATCCCGCCGTCGTTGTAGCAGGCGCCGTTGGAGTCGCTGACTGCGATCACCTTGCAGCCTTTCTCGGCCAGTAACTTCGCCGTCGTGTAGCCCACGTTTCCAACGCCCTGGACGGCAACGGTTGCGTCTTCGGGGCGGATCCCGAGATGCTTCAGGGCGGCCATGGTGGTGAGCATGCAGCCGCGGCCCGTCGCCTCAGGCCGGCCTTCGGAACCGCCGATCCCAAGCGGCTTCCCGGTCACGACCGCCGGCACCGAATGGCCGGCGTGCATGCTGATCGTGTCCATCATCCAGGCCATGATCTGGGCATTCGTGTTGACGTCAGGGGCGGGGATGTCCCGATCGGGGCCGATCATCATGCTGATCTCGCTGGTGTAGCGGCGCGTCAGGTTCTCGAGCTCGTTACGGCTCAGGCGCTTCGGGTCGAGGATGACCCCGCCCTTGGCCCCGCCGTAGGGGATACCCACCACGGCACATTTCCAGGTCATCCACATCGCCAGCGCCTTGACTTCCTGGATGTTCACGTCGGGGTGGTACCGAATACCACCCTTGGCTGGGCCTCGGTCGATGTTGTGGTGAACGCGGAATCCCGTGAACATCTCGATCGAGTGGTCGTCCATCAGTACCGGGAACGTCACCTTGAGCTCCCGCTTGCATTCGCGGAGCACGCGGCCGATGTTCGGATCGAGTCCTAGGACGTTGGCGGCTATGTCGAATTGCTGCTGGGCTATCTTCCAGGGATCAGCGTGACCCGGGTCCGACTCGGCAAACCCCTTGCGCGGAGTCGCCTCTACCGTCTGAGCCATGGTTTCCTCCTGCTCTTCTCGATCGAACTCGAAATCGGCATTCATTACACTACACGGCACCGTGACGCCGCGGATGACCGTGCTCGCGAGCCTATCCCTCGCGACGTTCATCGTTGCCGGGCTCGCCGCCACCCAATTCCGAAGCCAGCCGCTGCCGCCATCCAATCGGTTGGCGCGCGATGAGGCCCTCCGCAAGAGCGTCAACGAGCTGGAGGCCCAGAACCACTTGCTTAAGTCCCGGGTCCAGGGGCTGCAGGCCGACGTCAAAGCCCGTGAAGATGAGAGCGCCCGACGGTCGAGTGCTGCCGAACAGGTCAATGCGCGTTTGGACGCTCAAAAAGTCGTGGTCGGCCTGGTCGCCCTGCACGGGCCGGGTCTAACCATCACGCTGCACGACGGGACGGATCCGAACAATCCCAACGACAAGTCGCTGGGCTGGGTCATCCACTACCAGGATCTCCAGGACGTCGTGAATCTGCTCTGGGCCAGCGGCGCCGAGGCGGTGGCCGTCAACGGCCAGCGCGTTGTCCCTACGACATCCTTCTTTTACGCCGGCGTCAACATCTTGCTGAACAACGCCAGCCGGATCACAGGCCCGTACACGATCACGGCGCTTGGCGACCCGCCGACGCTGGCACGGGCGCTGAACGACCGGGACCAGGTCGCGGAGCTGAAGAGTCGCAGCCGCATTTACGGCCTCGGGCTCGGCTGGCAGAGGGGTACGCACCTTACCGTGCCCCGGTACGAAGCAACGTTCCTCTTGAAATATGCGCAACCGATCAGCTGAACAGACAGCCCGGGCGCAACGGCTGATCGCGGTCAGCGTAATCGCGATTGCCCTCGGCTTTTTGCTCGTCGTCCAGCTGCGCTCGCAGGCGGTGGTCGCGCGGACGCTCGCGGCGCAGGACAACACCAGCGTCGCACTGTTGATCAACGACCTCAACCGAGCCAACAACCAGTTGCTCCAGCAGAGCGCGGCGCTGACACAGCAGGAAGCTTCCCTGCAGCAGGCGCTGATCGCCGGCGGCACCGATGCCAAGACGATCGAGAAAGAGTTGACGCTCTTGCAGGAGGTCGGCGGCGAGGTCCCCGTCCACGGTCCGGGGATCGAGATCCACCTCGACGGGACGGTCATGGACTTCGAGCTGCAGGACGCCCTCAACAGCCTGCGGAACGCGGGGGCGGAGGCGTTCTCCCTGAATGGTCACCGGATCGTAAGCGATACCCCAATCCAGTCCCGCGGCCAGCTCCTCACGATCAACGGCTATACGGTGCGGTCGCCGTACGTCTTGCGGGCGATTGGCGGTCCGGAAGCGCTCTCCGCCGCGGCGGAAATCGCCGTCACCAGCCTGCAGACCCGCCTGCAGGTGGCGATCGCGCGCCAGACCGACATCGCGATCACGGACGTGGTCGCGCCGCACCCACTGATCTACGCTCAACTCGGGAAGTAGGATGACCAGGTGAGGCGGCTTATCGAACTGCGTAGCGACACGTTCACGCTCCCCACGGACGAGATGCGGGCCGCGATGACGGCCGCGGAGGTGGGGGACGACGTCTGGGACGAGGACCCGACGATCCACCGCCTCCAGGAACAGGCGGCGCGCATGGTGGGCAAAGAGGCGGCCCTGTTCGTGCCGAGCGGGACAATGGGGAATCTCTGCGCCCTGCTGTCGCATACGAAGGCGGGTGACGAGGTGATCGTCGAATCGGAGAGCCATATCTTTGTCTCGGAAGTCGCAGGGTCCGCGGTCGTCGGTGGCCTCCAGCTGCGACCGTTGTCCAGCAGCGACGGCCGGCTCCGGCCGGAGCAGGTGCGGGCCGCCATCCGCGAGCCGGACATCCACGAACCACGCAGCGCCCTGCTCTGTCTCGAGAACACCCACAACCGGCAGGGCGGCATTTGCCTCACCCCGATTGAGACGCAGGCGGTCGCGGACGTGGCCCACGAGGCGGGCATGATGGTCCACCTGGACGGCGCGAGGGTGTTCAACGCCGCCGTTGCCCAGGGAATCGATGTTCGCGAACTCACCAGCCCGGTCGATTCGGTCATGTTCTGCCTCTCGAAGGGCTTGAGCGCGCCGGTCGGGTCGATGCTGGCGGGCTCGGTCGAGTTTGTCGAGGCGGCGCGGCGGCGACGCAAGATGCTGGGCGGCGGGATGCGACAGGCGGGCGTCCTGGCGGCGGCCGGGATCGTCGCTCTCGATCGCATGGTCGAGCGTCTTGCCGAGGACCACGCCAACGCCCGACGGCTCGGCGAGGGTCTGCAAGGACTCGCCGAGATTGAGGTCGATCGCGCGCGGATCGAAAGCAACATGGTGTTCGGCGACTGCCGGCCGCCATTGACGGCGAGCCAGTTCATCGAGCGCTGCCGTGCAGTCGGCGTTCTACTCGACCAGGCGAGCCCGCGACGCTGGCGGATGGTGACGCACCGGGGCGTCTCGGCGGACGACGTCGACTACGCCGTTGACGCGGTCCGCCGGTTGCTCGGCGCGAGCCCGCGCGCGAGGCTCCGGGCCACCGGGTAAGGCTGGCGTTGGCTTCCGGCCAGGTGGTATTCGCGAGAACGGTGTTGGGGGCATACAATGCGGGTCGTGGCGCACGCCATCTACTGCTTCCTCGACGGCGAGACCCTGCATGGTGAGCTGCCAAAGCGGGAGCTGGATTCGCCGGTTGTCGAGACCCGGATCCACAATCTAGGAACGAACAATCGGGGCGCGTTCGTCCCGGTGAGCAGCCTCAAGTACGTCCTGCTGGACTCCCGGGCGCCGTCGGCCGAAGTCGACATCGCGCGGTACCAGCGGATCGCGATCCACTTCGTCGACCATGAAGTGCTGCGCGGCTACAGCATGCGGGAGATGCACCCCGCCCGCTACGGGATCACGCTGTCGCTCGTCTCCCCGGATCAGAGCGAGGTCAAGGACCTCGCGATACCGTTCACCGCGCTCAAGGGCATCTTCTATCTCAAGACCTGGGAAGGGGGCGAATCGCCGATGCTGGAGTCGGACTGGGTGCCTCGCGTGCTCGAAGAGCGGGAGAAGGAACAGGTCAGGCGCCAGTATGGTGCGACCGGCAAGCCCCGTCACCGAATGCCGTTACTCGAACGGATTATTCGCCGTCGCAAGATCGCTGACTGACGGTCGGCCGCCGCTGGGCCGTCGATAGATTGGTATGTTGAAACGCGAGATGGAGCCCGCCGCCCTTCCGCCTCCGGCGGGCGCGCCGCGTTCCGCGTTACGGGACCGTTTCCTCGATCCCAGGACGCTGATCTCGTTTGTCATCCTGGCGGTCGTCCTCTTCGTTGTGCTGACGCACGTCCAGCTGGACTACGGCCAGAGCCTGCGGGCGATCACGCAGGTCAATCTCCTGATCTACGGGCTGGCGTTCGTGGCGTTCTACCTCTCGTTCGTGGTACGGACGATTCGGTGGGAGATCCTGCTTTCGAATAGCGGCGAGTCGAATCGCTTTGGGGAGCTCTTTCACATCATCATCCTGGCCTGGTTCGCGAACTGCGTGTTGCCGGCAAAAATGGGCGACTTCTATCGTGCCTACCTGCTCCGCGAGCAGACCGAGGTCTCCGGCTCCAAGGGACTGGGAACCATATTCAGCGAGCGCGCGCTCGACTTCCTGGTCCTGATGAGCCTGCTCGTCGTGAGCGGCCTGATCAGCTTCCGCAACAGCGTGCCGGCCCGATTCGTGCCTGCGCTGCTTGTTGGTCTCGTGATTGCGGCAGCGCTCGCCGGCGCCTTGCTGCTCCTGCGCTTCAGCCACCGACGCCTGGGAAGCCTGGTACCCGAGCGATTTCGCGCGCGTGCCTCCCGGTTCCGCGATGGGCTGCTGAGTGCGTTCCACGGGCGAATTCCGATGCTCGTTGGCCTGACCGTTTTGGTCTGGATGGCGGAGTCGGCCCGGCTGTTCCTGGTCGTGCAGGCCTTCCCCCTGCACCTCTCGCTCAGCATCGCCCAGATCGTCTTCATCGCCCTCGTCGCCTCGCTGCTGACCACCATCCCTGCGCTCCCCGGCGGCCTCGTCCTGGTCGAGGGCGGCATCATCACGGTGCTGGTCTTTTTCCATCTCACCCCCTCGCAGGCCCTGTCGGTCGCAATCCTGGACCGCATCATCAGTTACTGGAGCCTGATCGCGGTCGGCTTCGTCACCTTTTTGCTCAGCCACCGCCGATGAAAGTGCTGGTCACCGGTGGCGCCGGCTTCATCGGGTCGCACATCGCCGATCGCCTGGCGGCGGACGGCCACGATCTGGTCATCCTCGACGACCTCTCGACCGGCCACGTCGAACAGGTCCATCCAAAGGCCCGCTTCTACCAGATGGATCTGGGCTCGCCATGGCTCGACGAGCTGTTTCGGATCGAACAGCCCGAGGCGGTGGTTCATCAGGCCGCCCAGGCAAGCGTCCGGCGCTCGGTCGAGGACCCCGTCTTCGACGCCAGGGTCAACGTCCTGGGGACCGCCGGCCTCCTCCAGGCCTGCGCCAGGCACAAGGTCCGCCGCTTCCTCTTCGCCTCCACGGGGGGCGCGCTCTACGGCGAGGCCGACGTCACGCCGACCCCCGAGGACTTCCCCACGCGACCGGTCTCTCCCTACGGCGCCTCGAAGCTGGCCGCCGAAGGGTACCTGCGGACCTTTCATGCGCTGCATGGGCTGCCCTTCGTGGCGCTCCGCTACGCGAACGTCTACGGTCCGCGCCAGGATCCGCACGGCGAGGCCGGGGTGGTGGCCATCTTCACGCGCCGCCTGCTGGCGAAGGAGCCAGCGCGCATCAACGGCGACGGCAGCCAGACTCGGGACTTCGTCTACGTCGGCGACATCGCGGAGGCCAATGCGCGAGCGCTCGACTCATCCATGATCGGGGCCTTCAATGTGGGCACCGGAATGGAAACCGACATCACCACCATCTTCACGATCCTCAAGCGACTGACCGGGAGCGAGCAACCGGAGCAACACGGGCCCGCGCTCGCCGGCGAGCAGCAGCGGTCGGTGGTCGACGCGCGCAAGCTCGAGGCCGCGCTCGGGTGGAAACCGGCGACCACGCTCGAGGATGGCCTTATGGCTACGGTGCGGTTCTTCCGCTCGCAGCCGGCGCCAGCGCCGCCAGTTCCCGCTCGGCGCGGCTGAGCTGCTGATCCCCGGCGTCGAGCAACTGCCGGGCGGCCATCAGGATCACCGGATTGCTCACACTCGAGCTCCCGACCATCCGGCTGGCCCAGTCGTAGGCCTCGCAGGCCTGCCCAAGTTGCTGCCGTATCGACACGCCCGGGTCGCTGCCGGTCGATGGGCGTAGCCGCAACGTCTGGTAGTAGCCGGTCTGAAAGATCTTCCGGCACTCGGCCGCCACCTCCTCGAGATGCGTCGCCCCGGCTCCGCCATCGAGCGCGTCACGAAGGCGGCCCGCCGACCGCGTCACGCTGCGCGCGACGTCCAGAAGCACGATCGTGTAATCCGGAGGCGTCAGCCTCGAAGGCGTCCCGAGAACGCGGTAGGCGACGAGGAGACCGAGAGCCGCGACCAGGAGAATCGCCGCATAGAGCAGGACGATGGGCGACATCGCCGCGCGGGGCTATTTGTACCGGAAGATGATCCGGCCGCGGGTCAGGTCATAGGGGGACAGGTCGACGCGCACCCGGTCGCCGATCAGGATCCGGATGTAGAACTTCCGCATCTTGCCCGAGGTGTAGGCGAGGATCGTCTGGCCGGTCTGGAGCTTGACCTTGAACATGGCGTTCGGAAGCGGCTCGACCACCTCAGCATCCATCTCGATCGTTTCCTCTTTGCCTTCAGGGGTTTCCTTCTGCTCAAGGGTGTCGATCCCGGGCCGCGGCGTGGTGGGGCCGCCTCGCTTTTTCGGATAGCTACGCTTCTTTCGCAAACCGTCGCCATCTTACCCGAGCCGGTGCGGTTCGACACATCGCCCGTGATAGGTTTCTTAGGTGCAGATCAAGGCCGAGCTGGCCGGAAACGTCTGGAAGGTCCTGGTCAAGGATGGCCAGCGGGTCGCCGCCGACGAGACACTAGTCATCCTCGAGTCGATGAAGATGGAGATTCCCGTGAACGCCCCCAAGGCTGGTGCGGTCGTGCGGCTCCACGTGAGCGAGGGGGACACGGTGCAGGAGGGTCAGCTCATCGCTGAGCTGGAGTGAGTCTAAGCGGCTTGCTGCTGGACCGCCGCTGGCGGGGCGAAGAACGCGATCCCTACGACCGACATCCCCAGCTTGCACATCCGGCAGTTCGTGACCGCCACGCTCTCCCGGCTCTCCCAGCGCCGCGTTTCCCGGCGCCCACAGTGGCGGCAGAACAGGTCGAACATCATGTCAGCCATCTTTCCAACCGACCGTATCACCGCTCTGCTACTTTGCCGGCAACGGTCCCGCGGCGGCCCTGTTAGAAAATGTAAACGGGCTACTTGAGGAGCTGGTCGATGGCGGCTTTGACCTCGTCAGCGCCGGCGGCGCCCTCGATCCGGGTCCGAATCGTACCGCTCGGGTCGATCAGGAATATCCAGGGCTCCGTCTGGAGTCGCCAATCCACCACCGTCTGCGCCGGCTGGCGCTTCGCGGGGTCCGGCTTGTAATTCGTGTAGATCTCGACGTGGATAAACGTGAGCTTGTCCCGGTAGGTGGTTTCAAGGCCTTGGACCACCTTGACCTCGGGCCCGCAGAGTTGGCTGGAGCAGAAGGCAGGCGAGGCGAAGATCACCAGCGTCGGCTTGTGGCTCTCGATCGCCTGGGCGATCGAGACCTGGTGCATATCGTCGGGCGGCTGGCCGGTATCGATCAGGCTCACGTCCGAAACCGTGCTCGCCGTCGGGTTATTGCTCCTGGGCGCAGGCTGGCCGACGCCCGGGACGACCGGCTGCGCGAGCACGTTGATCGGGAGCTGCATCACGGCGTGCTCGCCGTTCGGCCGGGTGGCGGTGACATCGAGACGCCAGTTGCCCGGCTTGTCAAACGTCAGGCGGCCGGCATAGATGCCCGCGCCCTGAAGACCGTCGCCTTTGAAGGGCGCCGCCGATTCACCCCTGGTCTCCGCGCTGCCGGTCCCGACGTAAAACGACCGAATGTGGACCGTGGCATCGCTGACCGGGGTGTTGTGGTCGAGGACTCCAACCGGGACGCGCTGCTCACCCACGACCAGCTCGGACGCGACGGACTGGACCGTCAGGCTTCCGGCCGGCGGGGCGGTGACAGTCGACCCGATGCCGGCGCACGCGCTCAGCGTCAGGAACGCCAGCGCGATCGCGGCGCGCTTCACCGTTGCTGCTGGACCCGCTCCACCCACAGTTGCGGGCGCTGCACCTCGGCCAGCGTCGGGAGCATCGCCTCGCCCTCCCAGACCCGGCTCAGCAACTGCTTGCCCCCGGCCTCCTGGACCGCGCGGCAGAAGCGCTCGCCCTGGACGTACTGCCGCATCTTCATTTCCATCCCGGTCAGACGGAGAAAGGCACGCTCCAGCGGCGTCCGTTGCTCCTGCCGTCGGCGGTAGGCGGTCTCCAGCAAGGCAAAGTGAGGCAACTGGCGGCGGCCGATATCATTCATTACCAGGTTGCTGTAGCCCTCGAGCAGGCTCATGGCGGCTTGCATCTTGTTGATCGCCTTCCATTGCTGGCCGACGCCGACGGTCAGGGTCCGGATCAGCTCGAGCGTGTTGGGCCGGCGCCCATCGCCGAGGTTGCCGATCAGCACCTGGGCGAGCAATCCCTCGAGGTAGGCCTGCAGCCAGGGATGGGCGCGGAACTCCCAGGCATGGGTCATCTCGTGCATGGCGAGCCAGCGGCGCAGCTCGTCCACCGGAAGGCTGTCTTTTTTCGCCCAGGCCTGGAGGTTGGGTTCGACCAGGATCAGCGAGTTCGTTTCGAGGGGCTCGTGGCCCAGCAGCGCGGGGTCGTACTGCCCCAGCACCCGCCGGCTCAGCAGGCCGAGCATCAGGCCAAGGTAACGGCTGATGCTCCGGGAGCCGAGGCTGACCATAAACGAGCCCGGGATCATGCGCTGCAGCCGTTCGAGGGGGGCGAACATCTGGCGGAAAATACGGATGTTGAAGCGAACCCACTGGCGGCGGCCGACCGCCGTCAGGCCGGGATAGAGACGGCTGCCGATGACGGCGGTCCCGCTCCCCAGGGCCTCGGTAAGGATCGGCTCGAGCTCAGCGGCAATCGTGTGGTAGGCGTCCGCCAGGGCTCGATCGACGGCGACCTCCCGGGCTTCGCCACACCGGCCGAGGGCCACCTCCTCCACCTTGCCCCAGTCGATCAGTTCGGTCGCCTGCTCCCGCGGGCGCACGAGCTCGCGCAGCATCACGGCGCCGACGCCGATCGCCACCCCCCAGGCCAGCGCGCGGCCGGGGCTTCGACGGGAACCTGGGGAATAGGGCATGGTGTTTGCGAGCGCCAGCACGGCCGGCGGAAATCCATTCTAGTCGGCGCTCCCGCGGTTGGCGCTCGGCCGGGTCGATTGCTAGCACTCTCTTGCCCGGAGTGCTAAAATACGTGGGCTACCACTGGCAGACCACGGCTGTACCAAGAACTGAACTGGAAGGAGGACGATCAATGGCGAAGCAACTGGCATACGATGCCGAAGCCCGCGCAGCACTGAAGCGCGGCGTCGACAAAGTCGCTGACGCGGTTCGAATTACCATCGGCCCGAAGGGCCGTAACGTCGTACTCGACAAGAAATTCGGCTCCCCGACGATCACGAATGACGGGGTGACGATCGCGAAGGAGATCGAGCTCGAGGACGCTTTCGAGAACATGGGCGCCCAGCTCATCAAGGAAGTTGCGAGCAAGACGAATGACATTGCCGGCGACGGCACGACCACCTCGGTGGTGCTGGCCGCGGCGATCATCGGCGACGGCCTGCGTAACGTGACCGCCGGCGCCAACCCCATGCTGCTGAAGATCGGCATCCAGAAGGCGGTCGACGAAGTCGTCAAGGCTATCAAGGACCAGTCGATCCAGATCTCTGAGCGCGAGAAGATCGCCCAGGTTGCCACGATCTCATCGGGCGACACGCGCATCGGTGAGATGGTCGCCGACGCGATGGAGAAGGTCGGCAAGGACGGCGTCATCACCGTGGAGGAGTCGAAGGGCATCGAGGACGAGCTCAAGCTCGTCGATGGAATGCAGTTCGACAAGGGCTACATCTCCGCGTACATGGTGACCGATGCCACGCGGATGGAGGCCACCCTCGAGGATCCCTACATCCTGATCACCGAAAAGAAGATCTCGGCGGTCGCGGACCTGCTTCCCGTGCTGGAGAAGGTCGTTCAGGGCGGCCGCCCGCTCGTTGTCATCGCCGAGGACGTCGAGGGCGAGGCGCTCGCGACCCTGATCGTCAACAAGCTGCGTGGCACCTTCACCGCGGTGGCCGTCAAGGCGCCGGGCTTCGGCGATCGCCGCAAGGCGATGTTGCAGGACCTCGCCATCCTCACCGGTGGCCAGGTGATCTCCGAGGACCTGGGCCTCAAGCTCGATTCGGTTCAGCTGAACCAGCTGGGCAAGGCCCGTCGCGTCACCGTCACCAAGGATGACACCACGATCGTCGAAGGTCACGGCAAGCAGGACGACATCAAGGGCCGGATCAACCAGATCAAGGCCGAGATCGAGAAGAGCACCTCGGACTGGGACAAGGAGAAGCTACAGGAGCGGCTGGCCAAGCTGGCCGGCGGCGTCGCCGTCATCAAAGTTGGTGCCGCGACCGAGACCGAGCTCAAGGAGAAGAAGCACCGCATGGAGGATGCCGTCTCGGCAACCCGCGCGGCCGTCGAGGAAGGCATCGTGCCGGGCGGCGGTTCGGTGCTGGTCCACTCCATCAAGTCGCTCGAGAACCTGCGGAACCTGACGGGTGACGAGGCAACCGGCGTCCAGCTGGTCCGCCGCGCGCTCGAGGAGCCGCTCCGCCAGATCGTGAACAACGCGGGCTGGGAAGGCTCCGTGGTGGTCGAGAAGGTCAAGGGCCTGCCCAAGGGCCAGGGCTTCGACGCCGCCAAGGGCGAGTACACCGATATGGTGAAGGCCGGCATCGTCGACCCGACCAAGGTCACCCGCTCGGCGCTGCAGAATGCGGCCAGCATCGCCGCGATGCTGCTGACGACGGAGGCGTTGATCTCGGACATTCCGGAGAAGAAGAACCAGGCAGCCCCGGCGCCGTCGATGCCCGACTACTAGAACCGGAGACTCTCGACGATTGGAGCCGCCCCGCCGGGCGGCTCTTTTTTTCCCGCCGGACACTAGCATTGCGACATGACAGCGCGGAGCGGCATCATCACGCTGCTGACCGACTTCGGCGTGGACGACGCCTACGTCGGGGCGATGAAAGGCACGATCCTCCAGGTCCATCCGCACGCCACGATCGTCGACCTGACCCATGGCGTTCGGCCCTTCGCCGTGCTGCAGGGCGCCTTTCTCCTCGACAGTGCCTGGCGTAGTTTTCCCGTCGGTACGGTACATGTGGCGGTCGTCGATCCGGGCGTGGGCGGGCCGCGCCGGGCAATCGCATTTCAGGCCGGCGAGCATTTGATGGTGGGCCCGGACAATGGTCTCTTCACATTCCTTAGCGAGCCGGTCAGCGATCTCGTCGAGCTCAGAATCCCTCCCGAGGCCGCGCCCACCTTTCACGGTCGTGATGTCTTCGGGCCGACGGCGGCGCGGATCGCCGCCGGCCAGGCGCTCGAGACGGTCGGGAACGCTTCGACCGCGTCGCTCATTCGCCTCGATGAAGCCTGGGCCAAGAAGGTCGGCGAGGCCTGGCGGGCGCAGGTGTTGCACTGTGACCACTTCGGCAACGTCATCAGCAACCTGCCGCTGCGCGCGCTGGCACGGCTGACCGCCGTCAACGGGACGCGAGTGCGCACCGTCGAGACCTACGACGAGGCGCAACCGGGCGAACTCGTCGCGCTCGTCGGCAGCAGCGGCCGGATCGAATTCGCGCTGCCGGAAGGCTCCGCCGCCGAGCGCCTGCACACCGCCCCCGGCGAGACGCTGCTGGTCGCGTGAGCTGGCCGGCGATCGCGTTTTCGCGAGTGCCGCTCGCCGACGCTGCGATGATGCGTCGGGCGGACGCCGAGGCAGCCCAGCGGTTCGGGATCGAGGCGCGCCAGTTGATGGAGGTGGCAGGCTTCCAGGTCGCGCGCTTTCTGGCCGGCCGGCGCGGCGGCGTGGCCGGCCGGCGGGTCGCAGTGGTCGCCGGCGCGGGCAACAACGGCGGGGACGCGCTCGTGGCGGCGCGCTTTCTCTCGCAGCTTGGCGCCGGGGTCATCGCCTGGATCCTCGAGGCGCGCGATCCGACGAGCCTCGCCGCGTCGCACGCCCGTACGCTGCGTGCGATGGGGATCGCCTGCCGGTCCGCCACCGACTCCCTCGACCTGTCCGCTGACCTGATCCTCGATGGGCTGCTGGGCACCGGGGTCCGGCTTCCGCTTCGTCATCCGGCACCCGCCCTGATCAGCGCGATCAACCGCTCGACGTCGCCCGTGATCGCGATCGATCTCCCCTCGGGTCTGGACTCCGACACGGGCGCCGGCGACGCGCTTGCGGTTCAGGCGGAGTTCACCGTCACGCTCGGGCTGCCCAAACCCGCGCTGGCAACGGCGCGGTCGCCGGGCCAGGTGTTCCTGGCGGATATCGGCCTTCCCGCCGCCCTCTTTGGCCCGGATCAGGCCGCGGTGGCGGCCGTTTACGCCGAGGGGAGTCTGCTCGAACTCGTCCGGCCGATAAAACGCCAAGTTGACGGGAACAGCCCGCCTGACTAGACTGCAGGCATCCGCCCCACGTCCCACTAATGGATCAAGTACACGTCGACGCTCCCAGCATCCGCGCGCGGACCGGGTCCGTTGAGCGCGACTTCTACTCGGAGTTCCCCCTCCTCGTCAACTACGTTGCCCGCTTGATCGACGATCTGGACGAGGCGATCGGAATCGCCTGTGAGGCCTTCCGGCAGGCGGCGCAAGGCAAGGGTGCCGCGGTCGCCCAGGGACTTTCTCGAACCAATGTGTTTCGGACGGCAACCGAGCTCAGCCGCCAGGCACTGCGGCCGAGACGATGGTTTCGCCGTCAGCGGCGCGATTTGATCGTCCTCGCCGATTTCCCGCAACCGGAGGCCCGCCGCGCGCTTCGGCGTGACACGATGCAGCGGGCGCTGACCGCCCTGCCGTTTGAGGCACGCGCGATCATCCTCCTGCGCGACTATGTGAAACTGCCCTACGACGACCTGGCGGAGGTTGTGGACATCGCTCCCAGGAAGCTGGTACATGCGGTCGACCGGAGTCGCGCCGAGTTGAAAGAGATCTATGAGTACATCAAGTTCTGACCGGTGCACTCGGATTTCACCGAGTGCGGTGCTCGACGACCGGCTGCACGGCAAGGACCTGGAGTGGGCGCGCGATCACCTACGCCGTTGCGAGTCCTGCCGGGAGCGCGTTGAAGACTTCCGCGAGATGATGATGCGGGTCGGCCGGCTGCCGAGCGCGCAGATCGGCGCCGTCGCCATGGACGAGGCATTCGCCAGGGCGATCCCCGATCGCGTGCGGGCCGCCTCGGGCGGGGCCCGCGGCTTCGACGCGTTCCCCTTGCCGATCGACACGGCGGCCGAGCCGATCCTCGACCTGCCTCCCCAGCCGGTGCGCCCGGAAGTCACCAACGTGCGCGACCTGATGAGCGACCTCGAGCGCGAGATCTTTCGCGACGAACCGGCCCAGGATCATCCGACCGCGATGCCGCCGGTCGCGGCGGCCGCAGCGACGATCGCGGCCGAGCCGGAGGCGAGCACCGAGCCGGAGGCGAGCACTGAGCCGGTCGCGGCGAGTACCGAGCCGGAGGCGAGCACCGAGCCGGAGGCGAGCACTGAGCCGGTCGCGGCGAGTACCGAGCCGGAGGCGAGCACCGAGCCGGTCGCGGCACCGGCTCCCGCACCCAGCGCGCCGTCACTGCCCGGGATCCTGGCTCACGACCTGCGCGAGGTGAGCGTG
This sequence comes from Candidatus Dormiibacterota bacterium, assembly GCA_030948145.1. Taxonomy (GTDB): domain Bacteria; phylum Chloroflexota; class Dormibacteria; order CF-121; family CF-121; genus JALYYC01. The sequence continues at coordinate 3,218 of JALZAV010000007.1, read as the reverse complement.
GATTCTCGGCAGGTCCCGGTAGAGTCTCCCCTCGAAGACCATCACGACCTGATACCCGCTCCGCCGCCTCCTCCTCCTCTGCCGGTGCTCGCCGCACCGTCCCTCTTCGATGATGAACTGGCGGCGAGGGAGCGGGAGATGACGGTACCGGCAGCGCCCCAGTGGGCCGCGTCGGAGCCCTGGCCGGCGGCCCCGCCCGCGCAAGCGGAGGCCATGACCGCGGAATCCGCCCCTGCAACCGGACGGTCGGACACCGTCATGCGCGTCGCGGTCGGACTTGGCGCGGCGGCGTGCGTGTTACTGGCGGCGTTTCTCTATGAAGGCGGGCTCCTATCGCGTGGTTCGCACAAAACCAGCGCCGTAATTCCGCGGCCAACGCCGACCGTGCATGCCCTTGCCACCGCCACACCGCCCCCGGTGGCGAGTGCCGCACCGTCGGTGTCGACGGCGCCCGTCCTCTTCCGGCTTGGCGACAGCGTCACCGGCGGGACGCTTTACCGAATCCGGCCTGGCACGGCCATCGCCGGGTACACCCGGCTCGTCTTTGACATCCGCGGGCACGGTCTTCCCGCCATCGTGATCACCCAACCCGACGCTACGCATGTTGCGATTACCTTCAGCGGGACCAAGGGGGCGGCGGTACCGGTCAAGGGAATTCGAAGCTTCCAGGTGGCTTCCGTGGAACCCGGGGTTGAGCAAGGCCCCGACCTCGTGATCACGGTCGACCTGGCGCGACCGGTTCGGGTCACCGCCTTCACGCTGCCGGCCGCCGGTGCCTACAGCAACCGGCTGGTCGTCGACCTGCATACGACGTAAAGACCCTCCCAATACAGGCGAGGGACTCGGTCGGTCAGTTCAGCGCGGCGCGCTCCGTTGCCGACGACGCGTGACCCAGGAGTGCCTTGACGAGCGTGATCTCCTTTCGGAGGATGTGGAGCTCGAGCCCTAGCCGCTCGTCCGTCCGTCGCTGGGCGAGGAGCGCCTGCTTTTCCCCAACCCGCAGATTCAGGGCAGCCGCGATCAGGTAGGAGAGCAGCTCGGGCTCCATCGGCGGCTCGGGTTCCCGCGGCGCCTGGCCCGCCAGGGCGCGCACCAGGTTCGAGTAGCGCTGAAAGGCCAGCGCGGTCGCCTCGGTCAGGCGGGCGGTGGCTTCGATGTCGTCGCCGAGCTCGGGGATGATCTGGACCTGCCCGCGCAGGTAGGGGCGGTCGGTGGCGGTCTTCACGATCTCGAAGCGTGACGCGCCGCTGACGAGCAGGTTCATGCGCCCGTCGTCGAGCCGCTCGATCCTGATGATCTTCGCCAGCGTCCCGATGTCGTGCGGGGTCGCCGGCCCCGTCTCGCCGCCTTCCCGAATCGCGACCACGCCGAAGCTATGGCCCTCCTCGAGGCACTCGGCGATCATCTGGCGGTAGCGTGGCTCGAAGATGTGCAGCGGCAACGGCATGTGCGGAAAGAGCACCACGTTGAGCTGAAAAAGCGGCAACCACTGGGTCACCGTTTCAGTATATGGACGCCCCGATGCGAGGCGAGGGTCTAGCCGCTGACGGCGGCCGGTTGCCGGGCAGGCTGTGCGAAGTTCTTGCGCCGCACGATCATCGTGGTCATCACGGCCCCGATCAATAAGACCCCGATCGGGACGGCCAGGGCCGGTCGCATGGCATTGAGATAGGCCGTGGCAAACACATCGTGGGCGACCTGGCCGATCTTCGCCGCTGCCTGCGAGGGGATGTTCGGTGGCAGGGCAACACCGGATTGGCCACGGCCGACTTCCAGCGCACCGTTGCCCGCTTTCGCGAAGCCCCGGATGAAGGCGGACCGAAATGCTGCCGGGACGTTCCCCGACTGTGCCTGCGCCTGGCTGACCAGCTCGGACGCCAGCCGGTTTTGCAGGATGGCGCCGACGATCGCGCTCCCGAACGCGCCGCCCAGTTGACGGATCGTGTTAAGGATGCCGGAGGCGGCACCGGCAAGTCGCGGATCCACCCGCCGCATCGTGACCGTGGTCATGGGCGCGAAGGTACAGCCGAGACCGACGCCGGCCACGATCAGCGGCAGGATGTAAGTGGACAGGTCGGCCGACAGAGCGGATAGCGCGATCACGAGTCCCATGCCGATGCCGAAGAGGGTCAACCCGAGCATCAGGATGTACTTGCCGCCATAGCGGTCCGTGAGACGACCCGAGATCGGGGCGACCACCATCGAGACCAGGGACATTGGGGCGAAGGTGAGGCCCGCCTTGAGTGCGCTGAACCCGAGCACCGACTGGAGGAAGATCGTGAGCGGCAAAAAGAGTCCCAGCATCCCGAAGGACACGATCGCCGAGAGCGCGTTGCCGATCGCAAAGTTGCGCTCCTTGAAGAGGGAGAACGGGACCAGCGGCTCGGGCTGACCGCGTTCCCAGAGCAGGAAGACGGCAAGCAGGATGGCGCTGAGCACAAACAGCGCGGGGATGCTGATCAGGCCCCAGTGGCCACCGAGAGCATCGAACGCGAGCGCGTCCGTGAAGGTGCCCCAATGGTATCGCTGCCCTTCGATCAGGGCGAAGACGAGAGCGGAGAGTCCGGCGGTGGCGAACAGGACCCCGACTGGGTCCAGGCTGTGGGCCCGGCCGAATTTCACCGCCGGCAGCAGCCAGATGCCCAACGCGAAGGTGATGATCCCAACCGGAACATTGATCCAGAAGATCGCGCGCCAGTCATAGTTGGTGACGAGGAAGCCGCCCAGCGTCGGACCGGTCAGCGAGGCCACGCCGGCGACGGCGCCCCAGACGCCGAAGGCGGCGCCGCGCTTCTCCGCGGGAAAGATGTTGGTGATCATGCTCAGGGTCTGCGGGGTCAGGATCGCGCCGCCGATCCCCTGCACAATGCGGGCCGCGATCAGCTCCCCCGAGCTCTGGGCCAGGCTGCAGGCGATCGAGGCGAGCGTGAAGACCGCCAGCCCGATCAGGAAGAGCCGCCTGGCGCCGAACATATCGCCGAGCCGGCCGGCCGTGATCAGGAGGACCGCGTAGGCCAGGATGTACGCGTTCAGGACCCAGAGGATGCTGTCCAGGCTGGCGTGGAGCCCGTCGATGATACTCGGGATCCCGATATTCACGATCGTGAGATCGAGCAGGATCATGAAGAAGCCGAGGCAGAGGACCAGCAGCACGAGCCACGGGTTGTGCTTGGTCACGTACGCCGGTTGCGATGACATCCTGGCAGTCTAAAAAATCA
>JALZAV010000092.1 GCA_030948145.1 Candidatus Dormiibacterota bacterium | reverse complement strand
TTCATGAGCTTCTTCGATCGGGCCGAGAAGGGCCAGCTCGAACCGTTTGTCCTTGTCGTGGAGGGCTCCATCCCGAACGAAGAGATCAATGGCGACGGCTATTGGGCTGCGCTCGGGACGAACCCTGTCACCGGTCAGCCGATCACGCTCAACGAGTGGATCGACCGGCTGGCGCCCAAGGCGTTCGCGGTGGTCGCAATCGGAACCTGTGCCACCTATGGGGGCATCCACGCCATGCAGGGCAATCCGACCGGCGCGATGGGCTTGCCGGACTACCTCGGCTGGGGATGGAAGTCGAAGGCCGGTCTACCGATCGTGTGCGTCCCGGGCTGCCCGGTGCAGCCAGACAACTTCATGGAGACGCTGCTCTACCTGCTGTATCAGACCGCGGGTCTGGCGCCCATGATCCCGCTTGACGATCAGCTTCGCCCGACCTGGCTGTTCGGCAAGACGGTCCACGAGGGCTGCGACCGTGCCGGCTATTACGAGCAAGGCGACTTTGCCAAGGAATACGGATCGCCGAAGTGCATCGTCAAGCTAGGGTGCTGGGGGCCAGTGGTCAACTGCAACGTGCCCAAACGTGGCTGGATGGCCGGGATTGGCGGCTGTCCCAATGTCGGCGGCATCTGTATCGGCTGCACCATGCCGGGCTTCCCGGATAAGTTCATGCCGTTCATGGACGAGCCGCCCGGCGGCAAGGTCTCGTCCGCCGCCAGCGGCGTCTATGGCAACGTGATTCGGAGCATGCGTGCCATCACCAACAAAACCGTGAACAAGGAACCCAAGTGGCGGCACCGCGGCCGTGAGTTGACGACCGGCTACCGCAAGGACTGGTAGGAACCCGAGGAGGATAAGGACAAAGCATGGCCATCGCACAAAAGCCGGTCGAGACCAAACCCAAGCAACTGGTTGAGATGTCCTGGGACCCGATCACCCGGATCGTGGGTAGCCTGGGCATCTACACCAAGATTGACTTCCAGAACAAGCGCGTCGAGGAGTGTTACAGCACCTCATCGATCTTCCGCGGCTACAGCATTTTCATGAAGGGGAAGGACCCGCGCGACGCCCACTTCATCACCAGCCGCATCTGCGGCATCTGCGGTGATAACCACGCTACCTGTTCCGTGTACACCCAGAACATGGCGTACGGCGTCAAGCCGCCGCCGATCGCGGAATGGATCATCAACCTCGGCGAGGCGGCCGAGTACATGTTCGACCACAACATCTTCCAGGACAACCTGGTTGGGGTCGACTTCTGCGAGAAGATGGTCAAGGAGACCAACCCCTCGGTCTGGGATAAGGCTACGCGGACCAACGCGCCGCACGCGGCCGAGCACGGCTACCGCACGATCGGCGACATCATGAAGGCGCTCAACCCCTTCGAGGGCGACTTCTACCGCGAGACACTGCATGTCAGCCGCTACACGCGCGAGATGTTCTGCCTAATGGAAGGGCGTCACGTCCACCCCTCGACGCTCTATCCGGGTGGCGTCGGCACCGTGCCCACGGTGCAGCTCTTCACCGACTACATCGTGCGCCTGATGCGCTACGTCGAGTTCATGAAGAAGTGCGTGCCCCTGCACGACGACCTCTTCAACTTCATGTACGAGGCCTTGCCCGGCTACGAGCATGTCGGCGAACGGCGCATCCTGCTCGGCTGCTGGGGCTCCTTCCAGGATCCCGACGTCTGCGACTACGACTACAAGACTATGGACAAATGGGGTAAGGCGATGTTCGTCACCCCAGGCGTGGTCATCGATGGCAAGCTGGTGACGACCAACCTGGTCGATATCAACATCCAGATGCGGATCCTGCTTGGCAGTTCCTACTACGAGGACTGGGACAATTCCGAGACCTTCGTCGACAAAGACCCGCTTGGCAACAAGATCGACAAAAAGCATCCCTGGAACCAGACCACGATTCCGAAGCCACAGAAGCGGAACATGGCTCCCGGCGGCAACTACACCTGGGTCATGTCGCCCCGCTGGCTTGACAAGCGAACCGGCGAGCACCTGGCGCTCGACACCGGCGGCGGCGCGATCGCGCGCCTCTGGGCGACAGCGCTCGCCGGCCTGGTCGATATCGGTTACGTCAAGGCGACCGGCAACAGCGTCAAGATCTACCTGCCGAAGACCGCGACCAAGGGCGAGGTCGAGTTCGAGTGGAAGGTGCCCAAGTGGTCGAACGCAATCGAGCGCGACCGCGCCCGGACGTACTTCCAGGCGTATGCTGCGGCGGCCGCCCTCTTCTTCGCCGAGAAGGCGCTGGCCGAACTCCACGCCGGACGCACGCGTACGTTCACCGAGTTCAAGGTGCCTGACGAGGCGATCGGATGCGGATTCCACGAGGCCGTGCGCGGCGTCCTGTCGCACCACCTGGTAATCCGCGGCGGCAAGATCGCGAACTACCATCCGTACCCGCCGACCCCCTGGAATGCCAACCCCCGCGACATCTACGGGACCCCGGGTCCTTACGAAGATGCGGTCCAGGGCACGCCGATCTTCGAGGAGAACGGTCCGGACAAATTCAAGGGCATCGACATCATGCGCGCGGTGCGCAGCTTCGACCCCTGCCTGCCCTGCGGAGTGCACATGTACGTCGGCGATGGCAAGGTCGTCGAGACCCGACACTCACCGATGTTCGGAAATCAAGAGACGTAATGGATCATCGTGCCAGGTGATCGACTCGAGCGGCTAGTCCAGGAAATCGATACCCTCCCTGCGGGGAGGGTGCGCGATAGCGTCGTGGAGATCGTCCAGGAGTTGATGGATCTCCACGGCGCGGGCTTGGAGCGGGTCTTCGACGTCATCCATGAGTCGGCGGGCGGTGGCCAGCCGCTTATCGACCGCCTCGCGCAGGATCCCGTCGTCTCCAAACTGCTCCTGCTCCATGATCTTCATCCGGTGCCGCTGGAAGAGCGTGTCAACCAGGCACTAGCCTCAGTGCGCCCCTACCTCGGCACCCACGGCGGCAACGTCGAATTCCTCGCGCTCACGGACGCGGGCGTCGCCAAACTTCGCCTGCAGGGCAGTTGCCACGGCTGCGCGTCATCCGCCGTGACCCTCAAGCTCGCCATCGAGCAGGTGCTCAATGAAGCCGCGCCCGATCTCGCCGGCATCGACGTCGAAGGGGTGGTCGAGGAAAAGCCGCGCGTCATGCCGGCCGGCTTCATCCCTTTGCAGGCAGTTTCATCCAAACCCGGCAATAGCCGTCAAAGTCAGAGCATCCTCACCCAGCCTGCCTGGCAACCACTCAGCGGGCTCGATGGGATGGAGGACGGCGCTATCCGCACCATCACCGTCAACGACACCGAGGCTATCGTGTGCCGGCTCGGCGAGAGTCTCTTCGCCTACGCGAACCGCTGCCCCGGCTGCACGCACGCCGTTCACGATGGCCGCATCACCGATTCCTTCCTCACCTGCCGTCACTGCGTGCGCCGCTTCGATCTGGTCCATGCGGGGCGTTGCCTCGATGACGCAACGCTCCATCTCGAACCCTTCCCGATCTTGCATGACATCGGCGGCAAGGCGAGGATCGCGGTCCCGGCACTGACGCGATGAGCCTGGCTGGCCTCAAGCGCCTCACCCGGGAGCGGGACATCGACGAGCACTGCGAGCTCTGTGAGGCGCCAATACCGGCCGAGCATCGGCATCTCTTTGATCCCGGTCGGCGCGACCTGCTCTGTGCCTGCGACGCCTGTGGCCTCCTTTTCTCCGCCAAGGCCGACACGAAATACCGCCTCGTCCCGCGCGACATCATCGTGCTCGCCAACTTTCAGATCACCGATGAACAGTGGAACGACCTGATGGTGCCGGTCAACATGGCGTTCTTCCACCACAGCACCCCCTTGAACAAGATCGTCGCCTATTATCCGAGCCCGGCCGGCCCGACCGAGTCGCTGCTTCCGCTCGATTCCTGGGACCAGCTCGTCAAGGACAACCCGGTCCTTGCGACACTGGAGCCCGACGTGCAGGCGCTCCTCGTGAACCGGACCGGGCCCGAGCATCGCTACTACGTCGCTCCGATCGACGAGTGTTACAAGCTGGTTGGCCTGATCCGCAGCCAGTGGCGCGGTCTGTCGGGCGGGACCGAGGTCTGGCGTGCCATCACGGCCTTCTTCGACAGCCTGAGCGCGCGGAGCTCGGTACATGCCTGATCTGACCATCAGCGTCGAGCGCGCCAGCGCGATCCCGTATGCGGCCGTGCCAACGCTAGGCTTCACGCTGGCGATCACCGAGCAGGAGGGCATCCCGATCGAAGCCGTTTCCCTGCAGTGCCAGCTGCGGATCGAGGCCACCCGCCGCCGCTACAGCACACCTGAAAAGCAGCGACTTGAGGACCTGTTCGGCGCCCAGGACCGCTGGGCGCAGACTCTGCGCACCTTCCTCTGGACGCATGCAAGCGTCCCGGTGCCACGCTTCGAGCACCAGACGCGGGTCGAGCTTCCGGTCGGGTGCACCTTCGATTTCGAGGTGGTCGCGACCAAGTACATCTACGCACTCGAGGAAGGCGAGATACCGCTCATCTTGCTCTTTTCCGGCACCATCTTCTTCCGTGATGAGGAGGGCGCGCTGCAGATCGCGCAGATTCCCTGGGAGACGGAGGCGTCGTTCCGGCTGCCGGTGGCGGTCTGGAAGGATGTGATGCGCTTCTACTACCCCAACGCGGCCTGGCTCTACCTCCACCAGGATGTTTTCGACTCGCTGCTCGAGTACAAGACGCGACACGGGATTCCCACCTGGGACGCCGCGCTCGAGCGCCTGCTGGCGGCCGCCAGCGTCGAGGCACGCCCGTGACGCCGGCGAAGGTCGACGCGATCGCGAAGGCCGTGATCTACGAGGGCTACCTCCTCTATCCCTACCGGACCTCGAACATCAAGAACCAGCAGCGCTTCACCTTCGGCGGGGTCTACCCGCCGGCCTTCGACCTGTCAACGATGCAGACCCAGTGCCTCTTGACCGGCGGACCTTCGGCCGAGGTCGAGATCACCGTCCGGTTCCTTCACCTGGTCCAGAATGGCGACGTCGTCGAGCGCACGGTCCAGGCGCCGTCGGGGATCAACTTCGATGGCCTCGACGGCCGGGTTGAGGTCGCCCGGGACGAGATTCGTCCCGGGCTAACCAGGCTGACGGTGCGAATCGTGAATAGCTCAGCGGTCGTCCCGGCGGATCGTGACCAGGCGCTTCGTCACACGTTTCTTTCCACCCACACGATTCTGAGCGTCCGGGAGGGGGCCTTTCCCTCGATGGCCGATCCGCCTGAGGACTTTCGTGAGGCGGCCGCCGCCTGTCAGAACGTCGGCACCTGGCCGGTGCTCGTGGGTGAGCCGGGGGAGCACGACACGCTCCTCTCGTCCCCGATAATCCTCGAGGACTACCCGCGGGTTGCCGAGGAGAGCCCCGGGGACCTGTTCGACGCCACCGAGGTCGATGAACTGCTGTCACTCAGCATTCTGAGCCTGACCGACGAGGAAAAGGCGCAGATGCGCACGGTCGACGAGCGGGCGCGCGAACTGCTTGCCCGCACCGAGGCGCTGACCGCCGACGACCTCCTCAAGCTGCACGGCTCGATGCGCGGCATGCGCACCCTGCGCGAGGAATCCACGTGATCACAGACGATCCCTGGGCCGCGATGAACCGCCTCGACCACGTCGAGGCTCTGGGGACCACCCTTAAGCCGGGCGATCGCGTTCGCCTGCGTCCCAGCCGCCGGGCTGACATCTTCGATATGGAGCTGGACGGCAAGTTGGCGGTGATCGAGGCCATCGAGAACAGCTTCGACGACGAGATCTACCTCGCTGTCGTGGTCGACGACGATCCTGGCAAGGACCTGGGCCTCGACCGCATGGTGGGCCACCGCTTCTTCTTCAGGTTGAGCGAGGTGGAAGCGGTCTGATGGCGAAGATCCTGGTGGCCGGCATCGGCAACGTCTTCCTCAGTGATGATGCCTTCGGCGTCGAGGTGGTGGCGAAGCTGCTGCAGCGTCCACACCCGGAACATGTCACGGTCGGCGACTTCGGGATCCGCGGCTTCGACCTCGCCTACGCCCTGATGGAGGACTACGACCTGGCGATCCTGGTCGATGCGCTGCCGCACGGCGAGCGACCCGGAACGCTTTACGTCCTCGAGCCCGACCCGATGGCGGGCGCCGCGATGGAAGGGCACGCGATGAACCCGATGGCAGTCTTTGCGCTGGTCAGGACGATGGGGGGGAGGATGCCACGGGTCAAGATCGTCGGCTGCGAACCGCAATCGGTGGACGAAGGCATGGGATTGAGTGAGCCGGTTGCCTCGGCTCTGCACGGCGCGATCGAAATGGTGGAGAATCTGGTGAAACAGGAGGAAGCAGCATGGGTTGGATAGTGGGCCTCATCGTCGGTGCGATCATCGCCGCGATCGGGATCGTCAACTTCCCGGACATCAAGCGGTATTTCCGCATCCGGAATATGTAAGGCGCTCGATGCACGAACTCTCGATGTGCGAAGGCATCCTTGACGTCGTCCTGGAGCTTGCCCAAGAGCGGCCGGTCCGGCGCGTCCAGGTGGCGATCGGCAAGGACTGGGCCGTGAGCCCGGAGAGCTTCGACCAGTCGTTCCAGGTGGCGGCGCAGGCCACGCCGGCGCAGGGTGCCGTCGTGGAGCAGCAGCAGGTCGGCGGTGAGGCGCTGACGATCAAGGAGATCGAGTTGGAGGGGGGCGTCGTCCTGCGGAACCCCAGCCTGCCATGTGCCTAGCGGTCCCCGGCCGGGTGCTCGAGATCCTTGACCGGGACAGCCAGTTCGCGAGCGTCGAGGTGGCCGGCGTGCCGCGGAAGATCAGCCTGGCGATGCTCGAAGGCGAGGACCGGGCGGGTGTGGGGGACTGGGTGCTGATCTACACCGGCTTCGCCATGAGCAAGATCGACGAGGCCGAGGCCCGGCAGACGCAGCAGATGCTCGACGGCCAGGAGGAGGCGTTTGCGGAATACGCCAGGGCGACCGCGCAGATCCACGACGAGATGGCCCGTCAAGCCGGAAATTAGCGCGAGTGCTCGTCGGCCTTCTCTAGAAACTGAGTCGGATTCGCGCTGAATGCCGACCGGCAGCCGGCCGAGCAGAAGTAGTAGGCCTGGCCGTCATGCTCGCTGCGTTCGCTGGCGGTCATCGGGTCAACCGTCATGCCACAGACGGGGTCACGCGCCAGCTGCTGCTCGTGCGGATTGACCTCCATCATGCGCAGCATCTCGGGCCCGCCCGTTCTGAGAAAGCGCCACCCGAGGAGTGCCATGAGGCCGAGAAAGAAGATGTTCAGGAACGTCGTGTAGTTCCAGCTGGGAGTCGATTCGAAGATCGTGATATTTCGATTGGCCGGCACGATCCCAAGCAGCTGGAAGACGAGCGCGATTAGAAATCCCGCCAATGCCATCGCGAGGTAGGACGTGACCAGGAGATAGACACTCATGCGCCGGCCGTAGTACTTCCGGTAAATGTGCAAGATCGGAATGATGATCAGATCGGCGAAGATGAACGCGATTACGCCGCCGAAGC
>JALZAV010000091.1 GCA_030948145.1 Candidatus Dormiibacterota bacterium | reverse complement strand
AGCGCCGCCATCAGCTCCTCGACCCCGGACCCGGCGCTCGGCGCGGCGGCAGGCGGCGCCGATGGCGCGCGTCCTTCGATAAGCGCCTGGACTCGCTTCCGGTATTCGTCCGGGTACTTCTCCGGCTCGAACGGGCCGGACAGCGTATCGACCAGCAGCTTGGCCATCTCACGCTCGCGCTTCGTGAGATCGTTCACCGGCCGGGGCTCCAATTGCGCTCGCGGCACGACCTCGTCGGCGAAGTACAGCGTGTGGAGGATCATCAGATTTCCGTTGGCACGAATCGCGGCGAGATACCGCTTGCGGCGGAGCACGAACCAGCAGATCGCCATCTTGTTCGTCTCCCGCATCGCCTCGACCAGCAAGGCATAAGGACGGGCATGATCCCGGTCGGGCACAGCGCAATAGCTTCGGTCGAGGTACACGGGATCAACCGCCTGGGCATCGACAAACTGCTGGATGTCGATTGTCCGTGTTTGTTCCGGAGCCAGCTCAGCGATGTCCTCCGGCTCGACCGTGACATACCGATCCGGTGCGACCTCGAAGCCTCGGACGATGTCGGAGCGTGGGACCGCGACCTCCGCGGAGACGGCTCGCCGTGGAACGTCCGCGGTCGATGGTTCACGTGCAACCGAACCTGCGGACTGGAAACGCGCCGCCGGCAAGGGGGGCGCCGCCGGCCCCTCGCTCGCCGCTACACGCTGGTGCCGGACCCGCTGTCCGCTCTCCCGATCGATCTCGTGAAACCGGACGTCTTTTCGCCGGGTGGCCGGGTAGAGGCGCACCGGCACACTGACCAATCCGAAGCTGATCGTCCCGGTCCAGATTGCCTGTGGCATCTCTAGAATTATGCTCCGCAGAAGACGGACCGCGTCACCGCCGGCCGGCACGCTGGGCCGTTAGCGAGCCGTTCGACCCGCCTCCGTTCGATAGTCTTCCAGTGGGCCCGGCATCGCACGCTCTGCCTCCCGGGTCAACCGCTCCTCGTTGATACGGAGGAAGACGACGGCGCCGACGACGGCGAGGGCGCCGACGACGATCAGCACAAAGTCCACCGGTTTCGAAAGGGTTGTGATCTTGCTACCAAGCTGGTAAGAGGCAACCCCGTAGAACGTGGACCACAGGATGCCACCCGCGGCGTTGTAGAAGAGGAAGCGCCGCCAGGGCATCAGGTTCACCCCTGCCAGGAAAGCCGCAAATGTCCGGAGGATCGAGACGAAGCGGCCGAAGAAGACGACCTTCGAGCCATGTTTGCGAAACAGGTACTGGCCGAGCTTGAGCCTGGGTTCCTCCAACCGGATGTACTTGCCGTAACGGCGGAGCAGTCGGTATCCCCCGACGCGGCCGATCACGTAGCCGATGTTGTCGCCGACGATCGCCCCCGCGGCCGCCGCCACGATTATAAAAACGATACTCAACCGGTGCGTGGTGCCGGCATAGATGCCCGCCGTGACCAGCATCGTCTCGCCCGGGAACGGAATACCGATGCTTTCGATGCCAACGAAGAGAAACACGGCGAGGTAGCCGTAGCTCGACAGCAGGTTGTCGAGATTGCTGGTGACAAAGTGAAACAAGCTGGCTCCTTCGCCGCCTCAGGTACCCGGAGACCGGGCACCCACCGGCCGCTCGTATTTACGATCCGCCATGGCGCTCAAGTGTCGCAGGTGCAGAAGGCGCCTTGTACGGGGCGCCCCAAAACTCGGCCGGAATTCGTGGCGACCGCCCGTGGTATTCAGTCGCGGAAGCCACCAGAATGGGTCTCATGCAATTCGCTTTACCCATTCTTAAGCTTCACGCGGTAGACTGCTGATCCCATGCCACGAATTCCACGGCTTGCGATCATCGCCCACGACGGCAAGAAGGCGGACCTGGTGGCGTTCGCCACCTTCAACCGCGATCGCCTGGCCGAGTTCGATCTGATCGCCACCGCCTCGACCGGCCGGCTGCTCAGCGGAAAGGTCGGCCTCGAAGTCGAATGCCTGGAATCCGGTCCGGTGGGCGGCGACGTCCAGATCGCCGCGAGGGTCGTGCAGGGCGAGATCGACGCAGTGCTCTTCATGGTCGATCCGCTCGACAAACACCCACATGAGCCGGACATCCAGACACTGCTGCGGATCTGCAATGTCTGCAACGTGCCGCTGGCGACGAACGTCGCGACCGCGGACGCGCTGATCGGCTCACCTCTGCTGACCAGTCTGCGGCAAGCAAGCTGAAGCCAGGCGAACGCGACCGCTAGCCTTCGATTTCCCGGCCGTCCTGTCCCCAGCGCGTGTGGAACGACCCCTCGCGGTCGATCCGGTGATAGGTGTGGGCCCCGAAGTAGTCACGCAGGCCCTGGATGAGATTGGCCGGTAGCCGCTCGCGGCGGTACGCGTCATAGTAGGCGAGCGATGAGGAGAACGCCGGCACCGGGATGCCGGCCTGCACCGCCAGCGCGATCACTCGCCGCCATGGATCCTGGGCCTGACCGATCGCGTCCCTGAAGTAGGGCTCGAGCAGAAGGTTCTTGACCTCGGCGTGCTCGCCGTAGGCTTCGGTGATCCGGTTGAGGAATTTCGCGCGGATGATGCAGCCGCCGCGCCAGATCCGGGCGATGTCGCCAAGCTTCAGGTCCCAACCGTTCTCGTTCGACGCAGCCTGCATCTGCTCGAATCCCTGTGCATACGCGACCACCTTGGAGGCGTAGAGTGCGGCTCGGACGTCGTCGACAAGCGCGTCCGGAACTGCGCCTGGCGCGCCGGCCGGGCCTGGAAGGACACGAGCCGCCGCCTGGCGGTCGGCCTTCAGGGCGGAGAGAAAGCGGGCGAAGACCGCCTCTGTAATGGCGGTGACGGGAATGCCCAGGTCGAGGGCCGACTGCGAGGCCCACTTGCCGGTCCCTTTCTGGGCTGCCTCGTCCAGAATCACGTCGACCAGCGGCTTGCCAGTCGCGGCATCCCGCTTTGCCAGCACCTCGGCCGTGATCTGGATCAGGTAGGAGTCGAGGTCGCCCGCGTTCCACCCGCGAAAGATGTCGGCCAGTTGGTCCGCTCCGAATCCGAGGGCGTGACTGAGGAGGTCGTAGGCTTCGGCGATCAGCTGGATGTCCGCGTACTCGATCCCGTTATGCACCATCTTTACGTAGTGCCCCGCCCCGCCTGGCCCAATGTAGGTGCAGCAGGGCTCGCCATCGACGTGGGCGCTGATGCGGGTGAGAATTGATTCGACCTGTTGGTAGCCGGCCCGCGACCCACCGGGCATGATGCTCGGGCCATGGAAGGCTCCCTCTTCCCCACCGGAGATGCCGGTCCCGATGAACTGCAGTCCGCGCTTCTCCATCTCCTGGGTCCGTCGGACGGTGTCCAGGAAGTAGGAATTGCCGCCGTCGATCAGGAGGTCGCCACGCTCGAGCAGGGGCGCCAGGTGGCCGATCGTCTCGTCGACCGGTTTACCGGCTTTAACCATCATCAGAATTGCGCGGGGCCGCGAGAGCTGCTTGACCAGTTCCTCGGGACTGTGCGCGGCCTCGAACTGGCCCTCTTTTCCATGCTGCGCGATGAACGCATCGGTGCGGGCAGGGCTGCGGTTGTAGACGGAAACGGCCACACCCTTGCCGCCGAGGTTGCGAGCCAGGTTCTCGCCCATCGTGGCCAGCCCGACGACGGCGAAGTCACTCACCGGCCGGCTCAGCGCTTACTGGCATGGCGGAGACTGATGCCGAGCATGCCGATCACGATCAAGGGGATCAACCAGAAGGCGAGGACGCCGCGGGCATTCAGCACAGCAGTCACCACGAGTCCGACAGTGACGGCGACCGCCATCGTCCAGTCGTCTCCGATGATGAAGTGGTACCAGAAGCGGCCGAAGCCGACGATCCAGGAAATTGGCGGCCTCACGCGGCCCTCCCGGCGCTGAAGCCAAGCTGGCGCTGGCGCTCCAGTGTGATGTACACCGCGGCTGTGAGCGCGTAGAGCACCAGCAGGCCGAGGATCGCGCCATCGCGAGCCGGCCACTCGATCCCGAGCCCCTCGATCGCCCAGAAGGTGCCAAAGGTGGTGAGCATGACACCGACGACGAGCTGGAGTAGGCTCCGTGGAATCCGGTTGACGGCGTGCCGGATGGCGAGGCCGACCCCGCCGATGATGACCACCGCGGCGATGCCACCGGCCGCGGCCACGCCGAGCTGGTTCGCGTTCGCCCCGAAGGAGACGACGATGAACGCAACTTCGAGACCCTCGAGCACCACGCCCTTGAAGCTCAGAACAAACGCGGTCCAGTCCATCTCCGGCTTCTGCCAGCGTTCGGCCGCCTCGAAGTCCATCTCCTTCATCCCGGCCAGGCCGCGGGCAGCGACCCGTATGACGCCCTTGCGAAACCACTGCAAGCCAAAGACCAGCAGCAGCGCGCCAACAATCAAGCGCAATGCGCCGATCGGCACCGCCCGGAGTGCCGCCCCGGCGACGACCACGACCACGGCAAGGACGGCGAACCCGCTGACCGCGCCGATCAGCGTCGACCGCCAGCCGCGGGTTGCCCCGACGCCGACCACGATCGTGACCATCTCGATCGCCTCCACCGCGGAGGCGAGGAACGTGGTCAGGAAAACGGCGAGGACAACGCTCATCGGTTCAACTGGTCGATCGTCTCCAGGTCGGATGATTCCAGCTTGAGGGCGGCGCCGGCGACGTTGTCTTCTAGGTGCGCGACCTTCGAGGTGCCTGGAATCGGCGTCATTACGGGCGAATGGTGCAGCAACCACGCCAGCAGGACCTGGTTGGTCGACACACCGTGACGGCGCGCAATCTCCGCGACCTCGCCCGGCACCTCGGCCTGGAGGGGCGCCCACGGAATGAACGCAAGCTTTTCTTGCTCGCAGGCCTCGAGCACCGGCTCGGAGGTGCGGTCGGTCAGGTTGAACCTGTTCTGGACCGAGACAATCGGCGTGATCCGCTGCGCCTCATGCAACTGCTCCACCGTGACATTGGAGAGCCCGATGTGGCGGATCTTTCCCTCCTCCTTCAGCTCGAGAAGCGCACCTACCGACTCTTCGAATGGCACCTTTGGATCGGGCCGGTGGAACTGATAGACATCGATCTCGTCGACACGAAGGCGGCGCAGGCTCCCCTCGCAGGCCTCGCGCAGGTGCTTCGGCCGGCCGTCCGGCGTCCACTGCCCCGGGCCGGGACGAAGCAAGCCACCCTTTGTGGCGATCACGAGTTCATCGGGATAGGGGTAAAGTGCCTCGGCGATCAGCCGCTCGCTGACCTCGGGCCCGTACGAGTCGGCCGTATCGATCAGCGTAATGCCTAGCTCCAGCGTGCGCCGCAACACACGGATCGCCTCATCGCGGTCGCCAGGCTCGCCCCAGATCCCCGACCCGGTGACGCGCATGGCGCCAAATCCGAACCGGTTCACGGGCAGGTCGCCGCCGAATGAGATCGTTCCGGCTGCTGCTGCCGTGATCGTTGTGCTCTTTGCCATATGGCCTAAGTTACAACTTCATCTCAGCGGGCGCGTCCCCAAAGGTTGCATCGCTGCCCCGACATCCGTACACACTCTAAGATGCGGCGGTGGAGTTGGGACTCGCGCTTCCCTACGAAGCGAACCTCTCGTTTGCCGAGATGGTGGAGCTCACGAACCGAGCCGAGGACCTCGGCTTCGACTCGGTCTGGATGCCGGAGGCGTATGGCACCGACGCCATCTCGATCCTCGGGGCGCTGGCCGCAAGAACGTCGCGCATCCGTCTCGCGACCGGCATCATCAACGTGTTCAGCCGGACGCCGGCGCTGATAGCCCAAACCGCGGCGACGATGGACATGATCTCCGGCGGCCGGTTCATCCTCGGCCTCGGCACGAGCGGCCACCAGGTCATCACCGGCTGGCACGGCGTGCCATTTGAGAAACCGGTCCAGCGCATGCGCGAAACCGTCCAGATCGTGCACTCGGCACTTCGGCGCGAGCCCGTGCGGTTCGACGGTGAGGTCTTCCGGCTCACGCATGGGTTGAAATTGCTGATGCATCCAATACGCGCCGAGATCCCGATCTTTCTGGCCACGCTGACGCCCGCGGGTCTTCGGCTCACAGGCGAGATCGCCGACGGCTGGATTCCCTTCCTGTTCTCGCCCGAGCGCAAGGACCTGTTTTTGGATGACCTGAAGGCGGGCGCGGCGGCCGCCGGCCGCCGCGTCGACAGCCTGCAGGTGGCGCCCTTCATGCGCGTAGTCGTCGACGAGGACCGGCAGCGCGCCCGGGATGAAGTCCGTCCTTTTGTCGCGCTCTACGTCGGCGGCATGGGCTCGCGATTAAAGAACTTCTACAAGGACACGATCAGCCGCTACGGCTTCGCCGATGCTGCCGCGACCATCCAGGACCTGTACCTGACCGGACGGAAGCTCGAAGCGATCAAGCGCGTCCCCGACACCATGGTCGACACCATCGCGCTGGTCGGCCCCGCGGGCTTGATCAAGGAGCGGCTGGCGGCCTGCGCATCCGCCGGGGTAACGACCCTAATCGCGGCGATCCAGGGCCGCGATCAAGGCCAGCGGCTACGGACGATCGAGATCCTCGCGGCAGGCCGGGCCGGTTAGCTCCTAGGATCGAGAGATATGACGGCCCGCGGATTTAAGAGGAGTTCAAGATGCCCACACGCACCGCACAAGCCCATTGGACTGGAGCGCTCCAGAACGGAAGCGGAACGATGCGATTCGGTAGTGGTGCCTTCGAAGGCAAGTATTCCTTCAATTCACGCATGGAGAACGGTACCGGAACGAACCCGGAGGAGCTGATTGGTGCGGCCTCGGCAGGATGTTTCAGCATGGCGTTTGCCGCCGCACTCGGCGCCGCAGGCCATCAACCGCAGGAGATCTCGACCGATGCCACGGTCCATTTCGAGAAGACCGACAAGGGCTGGACGATCACGAAAGTCGAGCTCAACACCGAGGCTGTCGTCCCAGGGATCGAGGAAGCGGCCCTCAAGCAGATCGCCGGGGCGGCGGAGAAGGGTTGTCCCGTTTCCAAGGCACTGACCGGTACGGAGGTTGTCCTGAACGCCAAGCTGAAGAGCGGAGCCCAGGTTCGCTAACGCCGCAACCGTCGGAGCGCGTCGGAGGAGGCCTTCGCCCTGGCGGCTGCCTGCTCTGCTTGCTTTTCAGCCGCCTTCGCTTTCTCGCTGGCCCGTTTCGCATCGGCGGCCATCCGCATGGCTTCGTCGCGCAGTCGTGTCGCCGTTTGGTCCGCCTGTTGCGCGGCCTCCTCGTCCTGCTTCGCGGTCCGGATCGCATGCTCCAGCGCCATCTGCATCTCCATCTCGGCGACCTCGCTCGCCGTCGCCCGCGCCGCGCCGCGGTCTGGAGCCTTGCCGGCGCTTGGCCCGCCGGCGCCCACGGCAAAGGCGGCCGTCAGCATGTCCTCACCGGCCTGGGGCTCCTCGATCAGCGCTCCCGCCGCCAGGTTGTCCCAGGTTTCGCCTCCCGTCACGGCGGCAAGCCGCAAGATCTCCTGCATCCGTCGCAGCGTCGTGTCGTCCGCGGCGTGGCCGCTGGTCCGAAGCGTATCGCCCGCCGCGCGCACCGCAGCATCGAGCTCTCGCTGCAAGCCG
>JALZAV010000090.1 GCA_030948145.1 Candidatus Dormiibacterota bacterium | reverse complement strand
GGAACCGTTTTGATCGCACCGCCACGCGCATCCAGAAGCGTCACGGCTGGAACACCCTGAACAACGCATGGCCGGTCGTTGACGTTCAGGAAGCCGATGGTTGCGACCAGCTGCCCACCCCCAAGGCCCTGCCCGCCCTCGAAGGTCATCGCAAGCTCCGACATCGCGCACCGTGCGGTCCCCGTGGGAACGACCGGCCGCGGCGTCGGCGTCGGGAACGCGGGCTGCGCGTCGATCCACGGGATGACGTTGCCAGTCCCCCCATTCGCCAGGCTCGAAACGCGGGCCGAGCCGCAGGCCGTAAGGGCGACGACCGCCAGGATGGCGAGCATTTCACGACGCACACCCGAATAACGTGGGAACGATCCAGGAGTTACATTAAGCTCGGCTCGCGAGGTACTCGCCAAAGCGGTCGTAGGTCTCGCGCATCCCGGGTTCCATCCCGGAATTCACGTGGCCGTCACGGTCTGCGACCGACTGGTATAGCAGGTGGCTTGTCAGCGTCGTCTTACCGTCTTGTTCTGTCAACGTCGCCGTGACCAGGTACTCATGCCCTGGCATGCCTTCCCAGCCCTCCGTGTACACGACGCGCTCCGGGGCGACGATCTCGCGATAAACGCCCGACCAGCCGTCCTCGCGTCCGGTCTCGGTGTCGCGCAGGACGTACCGCCACCGGCCCCCGGGGCGGAGGTCGATCTCGCAGGATGTCATGGTCGTGCGGCGGGGACCCCACCAATGCCGGACGTGCGCCGGATTGGTCGAGGCTTCGAAGACCAGCTGGCGCGGGGCATCGAGCACCGCGGTGATGACGAGCTCGCGATCGGACGGCATGGTCAGGCTGACAACCGGCTTACTTTTCACGGCCATGATCGTTCTCCTTCTCTGGCTTCAATTCCTGCAGATAGTCGTTGAGTTGGCCCATACGCTCCTCCCATTGCCCGCGGTACCGCTCCACCCAGTCGGCGACATCTTTTAATGGCGCGGCCTCCAGCCGGCACGGACGCCACTGCGCCTGCCGTCCCTGGCTGACCAGTCCGGCCTCGCGCAGCACCTTGAGATGCTTGGAGACGGTGGGCAGCTTCAAGTTGAAGGGCTGGGCGAGTTCGAGGACGGTCGCCTCCCCCTCCGCCACGCGAGCCAGGATCGCCCGCCTCGTGGGGTCGGCGAGGGCAGCGAACGTGACACTAAGCTGGTCGGTTGGCATTACATTTTCTCAGTTGGCTAATTAGCCTATCGGCATAATACCCAGGCCAGCTGCCCAATGTCAAGGACGACACTGCGTCCCCCTAACCGGGCCGGGTGACCGCACCTTCGCTCGCGGAAGAAACGAGCGCGGCGTACTTTGCGAAGACGCCGTCCGCGTAGCGCGGGGTCGGGGCGGTCCACTGCCTCAGCCGGCCGACCATCTCCTCGGGCGTGAGCTCCACGTTCAGTTCGCGGCGCTCGACATCGAGGACGATGGAATCCCCGTCGCGCAGGGCGGCGATCGGGCCACGACGCGCCGCTTCGGGCGCGACATGACCGACCATCAGCCCGCGCGTGGCCCCTGAAAACCGGCCATCCGTGATCAGCGCCACCGAGTCGCCAAGGCCCTCGCCGACCAACGCGCCCGTTACGCCCAGCATCTCGCGCATGCCCGGGCCACCGACCGGGCCCTCGTACCGAATCACCATGACATCGCCCGCCTTGATGCGTCGTTCCCGAACGGCCGCAAAGGCATCTTCCTCACTGTCGAAGACCCGGGCCGGACCGCGATGAAGCAACCGACCGTGGCCGGCGAGCTTCACCACGCAACCCTCCGGCGCGAGGTTTCCGCGGAGGATCGCCAGGCCACCGGTCGGCTTCAGCGGCGCCGCCGTCGAGGTAACGACGCGTTGCCCCGGGGTCTCGACGGCGGCCTGCGCGACCTGCGCCATGGTGCGGCCGTCGACCGTCCGCGCCGTTTTGTCGATCAGGCCCGCGTTCGAGAGCCGCTGCACCAAAAGGGGAATGCCGCCGGCGTCATGCAGGTCGGTGGCGACGTATTCGCCGCCCGGCTTGAGGCTCGCGATCACCGGCGTGCGCGCCGCGACGCGATCGAAATCGTCGATCGTCAGGGGCACGCCGGCCTCGCGGGCGATCGCCAGCAGGTGCAGTACGCCGTTCGTCGAGCCCCCGGTCGCCGCCACCGATGCGATCGCGTTCTCCAGCGCGGCCCGGGTGATGATCTGTCTCGGCCGGGTGTCCTGCTTGACCAGGCTCATCACGAGCCTGCCGGCCTGCTCCGAGACCTCATCCTTGCGCGGATCCAGGGCCGGCACGTCGTTGGCGCCCGGCGGGCTGATCCCGAGGAACTCGATGGCGGTGGCCATCGTGTTTGCCGTGAACTGGCCGCCGCAGGCGCCGGCGCCGGGGCACGCGCTCTCCTCGACCTCGCGGAGTTCGTCCCGACTCATCTTGCCGGCGGCTACGGCGCCGACCGCTTCGAAGACCTCCTGGAGCGTGATGTCTTTGCCCCGGTGACGGCCGGGGCCGATCGTGCCGCTGTAGAGCGCCAGGCCCGGAATGTTCAATCGCGCGAGGGCCATCACGCCCGCCGGGATCGTCTTGTCGCAGCCGACGATCATGACCAGGCCGTCGAAGAGGTGGCCGCGGGTCACCAGCTCGATCGAGTCGGTAATCACCTCCCGGCTCACCAGCGACGCCTTCATCCCTTCCGTGCCCATCGACACGCCGTCTGAGACCGCGATCGTGTTGAACTCCATTGGCGTCCCGCCCGCGGCACGGATGCCTGCCTTCACCTGCTCGGCAAGGCGACGGTGGTTGTAATTGCAGGGCATGGTCTCGATCCAGCTGTGTCCGACGCCGATCAGGGGCTTGCGCAGGTCCTCGCGCGTGAAGCCGATCGCCCGCAGCATGGCACGCGCCGGCGCCCGGTCATCCCCCTCGGTCAGGCGCGCGCTCTGGCGCTTCAGTGGCGACGATCCATCGTGCTCGACCATAGGGAGACCGATTCTAATCTAGAATCGCCGGTGTCAATGCACGCATGGACCGGGTAGCGTGACCGCGCCGGCACGCATCGTCGTCCTCGCGGGCGACGGCATCGGTCCTGAGGTCACGGCGGCGGCGCGCCGGGTGCTCGACGCGGCCGCGACGCGAGCCGGCTTGCAGCTCGACTACGTCGAGGACCTGATCGGCGGCGCATCCGTCGACGCCCACGGGGTCGCCCTGCGGCCGCAGACTCTCAAGCAATGCAAGCGCGCGGATGCGGTCCTCTTCGGCGCGGTCGGCGGGCCCCGCTGGGACGATGCCGCACCGCAGAGCTCGCTGCGCCCGGGGTCCGCGCTGCTCGGATTGCGCAAGGGGCTCGGTCTCTTCGCCAACCTGCGCCCCGTCCGGGTCGATCCGGCGATGGTCGAGAGCTCGAGTCTGCGCCCGGAACTGGTCCGCGGTGTCGACCTGATCGTCGTACGCGAGCTGACCGGCGGATTGTATTTCAGCAAGCCGAAGCGCCGCTACATGACGACCCGCGGCGCGGCCGCCGTGGACACCATGCGTTACAGCGAGCCGGAGATCGAGCGCGTTGCCGTCCGCGCCTTCGAGCTGGCCCGACTGCGACGCCGCCAGCTGCTGTCGGTGGACAAGGCGAACGTGCTTGAGACGTCGCGATTGTGGCGGACGGTGGTAACCGCCGTCGCCAAGCGGTTCCCGGAGGTGCGCTGCTCCCACATGCTGGTCGATGCCTTTGCCATGGAGCTGCTTCGGCGCCCGCAGAGCTTCGACGTGGTCCTGACCGAGAACCTGTTCGGCGACATCCTGACCGACGAGGCCTCGATGCTCGCCGGCGCGCTCGGGATGCTGCCGTCCGCCAGCCTGGGCGCGGGAACGCTCGGCCTCTACGAGCCGATTCACGGCTCCGCTCCCGACATTGCCGGCAAGGACATCGCGAACCCGATCGGCGCCATCCTCAGCACCGCGCTCTTACTTCGGTGGTCACTCGGCCGCGAGCAGCCGGCCGCGGCGATAGAACAAGCCGTGGCCTCCGCGCTCGCCGCAGGATATCGCACCGCCGACATCGCGGCGCCAGGCCGTCCCGCCGTCAGCACCACGGCGATGGCCGCCGCCGTCATCCACGCGCTGTCCGATTAGCTCCGTGGCGCGACGCCATACACCGGGGTGCACCACTGGCGATAGCGCGGATCGTTGCCGCGCACGGCGCGAAAGTACGAATCCTGCAGGCCGAGCGTGATGGTGCCCGGTCGGCCGGTACCGACCGGGCGTCCGTCGACCTCGACGATCGGCGCCACCTGGACGCCGGTGCCGCAGAGAAAGGCCTCGTCCGCCTGGTACACCTCGGTCCGGTCGATGCTGCGCTCGACCACGTCGAGCTCGAAATCAATCGCCAGCCGCATCATCGCCGCGCGCGTGATTCCGACCAGGATGTCATCGGTCACCGGTGGCGTGATCAACGAGCGGCCCTGTATCAGGAAGAAGTTTGCCGCGCTGGCTTCGGCGATGTGCCCGTCCTCGGTAAGGAGGAGACAGTCGTCGTACCCCGCGGCATTCGCGTCTTCGGTCGCCAGCGCGGTATTGATGTAGGCGCCGGTGATCTTGGCGCGGGCCGGGATGCTGTTGTCGCTGATCCGGCGCCACGAGGATATCGTGAGCCGCAGGCCGTCGGTGCGCGAGTAGGGGCCCATCGGCATGGCAAAGATGGCGACGGCATCCTCCGCGGAGTGCAGGTCCACCTTGATGATCGGCGATGCCTTGTAGGCGAGCGGCCGGACGTAGAGATCGGTGCGATAGCCGTCGCGCCGGACCACCTCAAGGGTCAGCTCGCAGAGCTGCTCGACCGTCTCGTTGAGCCGGATCTTGAGCAGGGCGGCCGACTTCAGAAAGCGCTGGTAGTGCTCGGCCAGCTTGAGGAGGTAGACCTCCTCATGGTCCGGATTCCAGTAGCCCCGGATCCCCTCGAAGCACGCGGTGCCGTAGTTGAGGGCGTGGGTGCCGACGCTGACCTTGGCCTGGTCGAAGGGGACGATCTCGCCCTCGAAATAGGCAAAGCCCTGATAGACCGACGGTAGCACCCTCGGTAGGCGGTCAGGCTGCGGTGTTACCGCTTCCATCGCCATCAGGCGGGCACCTTTACCCGCTCGACGATCGCCTCGAGGTCGCGATCGAGGATATCCTTCTTACGGTCGGCCAGGTCGAGGAAGTGCTCCCAGGCCTGGGCAAAGGCCGACTCGCTGAGGTGGTAACCCAGCTCCGCCAGCCGGAACTGGAAGGCGTGGCGCCCGGACCTGGGCGACAGCACGATCCGGCTTTCGCCCATCCCGACGTCCTCAGGCCGCATGATTTCGTAGGTCAGCTTGTCCTTGAGCACCCCGTCTTGATGGATGCCCGAGGCGTGGGCAAAGGCATTGCCGCCGATCACCGCCTTGTTCGGCTGGACCGGGATACCGGTCTCCTCGGCCACCACCGCGCTGACCCCGGCCAGCCGCGTGGTGTCGATGCCGGTGCGCAGGCCGAGCGACTTCTCGCGGGTCCGCAGGATCATCACGACCTCTTCCAGCGAAGCGTTCCCGGCCCGCTCCCCGATCCCGTTGACCGTGCATTCGACCCGCCGGGCGCCGTTGAGCACCGCCGCGATGCTGTTCGCGGTCGACAGGCCCAGGTCGTTGTGGCAGTGGACGCTGATCAGCGCACGATCGATGTTTCGCACGTGCTCGCGGATCGATGCGATCAGCGCACCGAATTCATGCGGCAGCGTGTAGCCGGTCGTGTCCGGGATATTGACGACAGTCGCGCCTGCCTCGATGACGGCCTCGAGCGTTTCATAGAGGTAGTCGGGATCGGCTCGTCCCGCATCCTCCGGCGAGTACTCGACCTCGTCGCAGAGCGAGCGGGCATAGGCGACCGCCCGCACGCCACGGTTCAGCACCTCGCGGCGGGTGGAGCGCAGCTTCCGCTCGATGTGGATGTCGGACACCGAGAGCACCATGTGGATCTGCTTGCGTTCCGCGTCCCGCACCGCGTCCCAGACGGCATCGATGTCGGGCCGAGCCGCCCTGGCGAGCGCCGTGATCATCGGGCCCCGGACCTCGCGGGCGATTCGCTGGACTGCCTCGAAGTCGCCGGGCGACGAGAGCGGGAAGCCGGCTTCGATCACGTCGACGCCGAGGCCGGCCAGTTCGTATGCAATCGCCAGCTTCTGGTCCGGGTTGAGGGAGGCCCCCGGTGACTGCTCGCCGTCCCGGAGCGTGGTGTCGAAGATGAAGACCCGGTCTCCCATCAGTTTTTTGCCTTGCCGTTGGGTTTGAGCCAGGGCATCATCGCGCGCAGCTCGGCGCCGACCTTTTCGATCAGCTCGCCCTTCGCGCGCTGGCGCGAGGCGTTGAACGCCGGCCGGCCCGCCTGGTTCTCGAGGATCCAGGTGCGGGCGAAGGTGCCGTCCTGGATCTCGCGAAGGATCTGGCGCATCTCCTCGCGCACCGCGGCGTTGATCAACCGGGGACCGCTCACGTAGTCGCCAAACTCGGCCGTATCGCTGATGCTGTAGCGCATGTAGCTCATCCCGCCCTGGTACATCAGGTCGACGATCAGCTTCATCTCGTGGAGACATTCGAAGTAGGCGAGCTCCGGCTGGTAGCCGGCCTCGACCAGGGTGTCAAAGCCGGCTTTCACCAGCGAGGTGAGCCCGCCGCAGAGCACCGCCTGCTCGCCGAAGAGGTCGGTTTCCGTTTCTTCCTTGAAGGTCGTCTCCAGCACGCCGGCCATGGTCGACCCGATGCCGCGGGCATATGCGAGCGTTCGAGCCCGCGCCTTGCCGGTCGTGTCCTGGTGGACGGCGAAGAGCGCCGGGACGCCGACCCGCTCCTGGAACAGCCGGCGCACGATGTGCCCCGGTCCCTTGGGCGCCACCATGGCGACGTCGACGTCGCCGGGCGGCATGATCTGGCTGAAATGAATGTTGAAGCCGTGCGCGAACATCAGCGCGCTGCCGGGCTTCAAATTCGGCTTGACCGCCTCGTCGTAGAGCCGCTTCTGCGTCTGGTCGGGGACCAGCATCATCACCAGGTTGCCAAGCTCGACGGCCTTTTCGACCGTCTCGACCCGGAGGTCCTCTTCTTCGGCCGCCGCCCACGACGCGCTGCCCTTGTAAAGGCCGACGACGACGTCCACCCCGCTGTCCTGGAGGTTGAGGGCATGCGCGTGTCCCTGGCTGCCGTAGCCGATAACCGCGACCCGCATGCCGGCCAGCGCCGACATATCGGCGTCGTTATCGTGATAGACCTTCGCCATTACAGGTACGTCTTGGTCGTGAGGTTGTTCAGCCTGGGGTTCAGCCCGAGCATCTGATCCGCATCCACGGGCACGTCGATCAGGATCGATTGCCCGACCGTCTCGTAGCAGGCGTCCATGATCTCGTCGAGATTGCTGAGGTCCGCGTTCATGCGGTACCCCTCCCAGCCATGTGCCCGCGCCGCGCCGACAAAGTCGATCGAGGGCAGCGAGGCGTGGTAGCGGCGCCGGTCGACCTCGGGGATGACCACCTCGAGTCCCTTGTCCACGATCCCGTAGACCCCGTTATTGATGATGAAGA
>JALZAV010000089.1 GCA_030948145.1 Candidatus Dormiibacterota bacterium | reverse complement strand
CGACGCAAGTTCAAGAACACGGGCCCGGTTGCGATGGAGAAGCCCGGAATCCACGGCATAGGGGTCCTCGACAGGGCCCTCCGCTGACCACCAGAGGTGGGTGAAGGCGACCACTCCCTGCTCGGTTGAGACCAGCGTCGTGATGTCCTGGGGCGTGTGGCCGGGCGTCTCGATCAGGCGGATTGACGGGCTCAGGGCGAAGCCTTCGGCGGCACGGCTCTCCCAGACGTCTCCGGTATAGATCGCCCAGAAGTCGTGGTAGCGGGCGCGAGGAAAGAGTGCCGCGTGCAGCGTGTGATCGGGATGGTGATGCGAGAAGACGACATCGGTGATTTCGTTCGGCGAATTGATGAGCGAGCCCAGCGGTTCAAGGATGGAGCGGGGACCGGGCACCATCCCGGGGTCGATCATGACTCGAGTCGTGCCCTCCCGTACGAAACTGACGGTACTGGCGACGCGATCGCCAATGTAGCCCGTAAACAGAAGGTGGAATTCCGCCGCCACGCGCCCGATTCTAAGCTCGGTCAAGCCAGTATCATGTGGATATGTCTGAGACGAAGTCGATGGCCGCGCTGGAGCGCGCCGGGCAGCGGCTGACCCCCCAACGGCTGGCGATCGCCGAGGCGCTCGCCCGCACCGGCAAAGAGGCGACCGTCCAGGAGCTCTACGACCAGGTACGCCGCCGGCATCCCTATATCGGCCGCGCCACCGTCTTCCGCTCGGTAGACATGCTGGTCGAGGCCGGCCTGGCGCAGCGATTGGAGAGGCCCGGTCACGTGTCCGCCTACATCTGGTGTGAACCCGGCCATCACCATCACCTGATCTGCACCACCTGTCGTACCGTGGAGGAGCTGGACGAGGACGCAGTGGCGCCGCTCGCCGAGTCGATCGCGACCGAGCGCGGTTTTCGAGTCGACCATGCGACGCTCGACTTCTACGGGGAGTGTCGCAACTGCTCGTCGGGCCGCTCGCGCAGTCGCACGGCTGCACCCCGGCCGGCCAGGGTGCCGACCGCCCGCGCCACGATGTAGCTCAAAAAGGCGATGGTGGTGATGAAGAAGCCGACGGGATAGGGCTGGTAGTAGGCGACGGCCAGGCCGGCCCAGGTGAAGAGCACCGCCAGCCCGGCGGAGAGGAGCACGCCGCGGCCTGGACGGCTGGTGAACCGCTCGGCGATGGCGGCGGGCGCGACGATCAAGGCAAAGATCAACAGAACGCCGACCGCCTGGACCGCCTCCGAGACCGCCACCGCCAGAATCACCATGAACGCGATCGACAGCGCCCACACCGGTACGCCGCGGGCTTCGGCGACCTCCTCGTCGAGCGTCGCGAACAGCAGGGGGCGGTAGATGGCGACCAGGGTCGAGACCGTCAGGACACCGGCGAAAAGCGTAACCAGCACCTCCTGGACCGTGATGCCGAAGATCTGCCCGAACAGGATGCCGATCGCGAGCGAGGCCGACCCCTGGTAGAGCGCGGTGAAGAGCAGGCCCAGGCCCAGCGACCAGGCCATGACCAGGCCGATGGTCACGTCCCGGCCACGCAGACGCTGGCCGAGGGCGCCCATCACCGCACCGGCCGACATCGTGAAAACGAGCAGCCCGGCGATCGGCGCGACCCCCAGCAAGGCGGCGCCGGTAGCCCCGGCGAAGCCGATATGCGACAGGCCGTGCGCCGCGAAGGAGAGGCCGCGGAGCACGACAAAGTAACCGATCACGCCGGCGACGACGGCAACGATCGTCCCGGCCTCGAAGGCGTGCTGCATGAAGGCATAGCGGAACAGCTCCTGGAGGTCGCGCAGCAGGTCCCAGCCGAAATAGGGCGCGATCGCCCCGACGGACCCCAGCCCGAGCTCAGGCATCGTGGTGGCCACCTTCCGCCTCCAGCCCCACGACGAACATGTGGCCGTGACTGTCGTGCAGGACTTCGACCGGCGCGCTGTAGAGCCGGCTGAGCTGTTCGGTGGTGATGACCTCGGCGGGCTTCCCGATGGCGACGCCGCCGTGCGCGACGTACAGGACGCGGTCCACGATCGGCAGCAACGGATTGATGTCGTGAGCGATCAAAAAAACCGTGAGGCGGTTGCGGCGCGCCAGGTCGGCGACCAGCTCCGCGATGACGATCTGATTGCGAAGGTCGAGGCTGGCGAGCGGCTCGTCGAGCAGGAGCATCTTCGGCTTACCGGCGAGCGCCTGGGCGAGCAGGAGACGCTGTTGCTCGCCACCGGACAGGCGGCCGATCGGACGGTCGGCATAGGCCTGGGCGTCGACCGAAGCGATCGCCTCGTCGACGAGCTGATGGAGGGCGGCGCCATTGCCCAGTGAGACACCCCACCTCGTACCGTCGATGCCCAGGTGGATGAAGTCACGGCCGCGCACGTGCAGGTCGCGGTCGATGTTCCGGCGCTGCGGGACGTAGCCGATGTCGGGGTTGCCCTGGTGCGGCCTCCGTCCGAGGACTTCGAGCGTCCCGGCGGCGGGTGGCAGGAGACCGAGCAACAATCGGAAGAGGGTCGATTTGCCGCTGCCGTTGGGCCCGAGGACGACGATGAATTCACCGGGCTCAGCGGTAAAGGTCGCGTCGTGCCAGACGATCCGCTGCCGGTAGGCGGCGGCAAGCCGGTCGGCGACGATCGCCGGGCCGACTGCTGGTGCGTGGGCCATGCCGCCTCTAGTGCGTCAGCGCTCCGGCGCTGAGCGCATTCTGCAGGCTGATGAGCTGGCTATCCTGCCATTCCTGGAAGGTCGCGCCGGCCGGCTGCAACGTTTCCGAGACGCCGACGACGGGAATGCCCCTTGCGACCGCCAGCCGCTTGAGCTCGGTGGTGATGCTGGTCGAGGTTTGCAGGTTGTAGACCAGCAGCTTGATCTGCTTGTTCGAGACCTGGTCGTGGAACTGGCCGACGGTCTGTGCGGGTGGGTCATTGCCTTCTGAGACTGCCTTCATGAACTCGGGCGGGGAGATCAGCTGGAGCCCGAGCGCCTGCGCCAGGTAAACGAAGATGTTTTCCGTCGAGCCGACCGACACGCCGGCGAACGATGCCCGGATCCCGGCGATCCGGTCGTGGTACGGCTGGAGCGCGGCGCGGAAGGTGGCCCGCTGCTGCTCGAAATAGGCGGCATCCGGCGCGTCGATCGCCCTGTAATCGGCGGTGATCTGATCGGCGACGCGCTCGACCCATGCCGGGTTGTACCAGAAATGCGGGTTGTCCCCGGCCCTTTTGTGGAGCAGGTCCGCAACCGTCATGACTCGGCGGGTCGGGTTCGGGTTGGCGGCGAGCAGCTTGCTGCCCCAGTCGTCATAGCCGGCTCCGTTCAGGATGACGTAGTCGGCGGTCGCGAAGGCGCGCGCGTCCCTCGTGCTGCTCTCGTACTCGTGTGGGTCGGCATTGGGGTTGGTGACGATGCTGGTCACGGAGACGTGCGTGCCGCCGAGCTGCGCCGCGATACTTGCCCAGAAGTTCTCCCCGGCGACAACCTGGAGCGCCGTACCTGAGCCGGCGGGCGTCGCCGGGGCGCCGCAGGCCGCCAGCGTGAGGATCGCGCCCGCCACGAGGGAAAACTGCGCGATTCGGGCCCACCTGATAGTGTGCGTCATCTGATACTCGGTATCATAACGAAATTTGCAGCGGCCGCGGCCAGGCACTCCCCGCGCTCCGGAGCGGACTGGTCGGCTAGCGGTCAGTCGATGACGGCGATCGCCTCGACCTCGATCAGGTAGGCGGGCTGCGCCAACGCCTGGACGCCGACGAGCGTCGACGCCGGCAGGTCGGTGGTGCCGAGCACCGCGGTGCGCGCCGCCCCCATCACCGGCAGCAGCTCGGGACGGTAACCGACGACATAGGTGGTGAGCTTGGCGACATCCGACGGCTTTGCGCCGGCGCCATCGAGCGCCGCTTTCAAATTGGCATAGACCTGCCTTGCCTGCCCGGCGAGGTCGCCCTCGGCGACGACGTTGCCATCGGCGTCCATCGAGACCTGGCCGGAGATGAAGACCATGCGCCGCCCGGTCGCCACCACGACCTGGGTGTAGACGGCCGGCTTGAAGAGTCCGTTCGGGGTGATGCGTTCCAGGGTCACGGCCGTTCTCCTTTTGCCCGGTTCAGGGCGAGCAGGGCCAGAAATTCGTGCACCAGGGTTCCCGCAAGTAAAGAGGTCACTTCCCCCGAATCGTACTGGGGCTGCACCTCCACCAGGTCGAAGCCCACGAAATTGAGCCCGCGCAGACCGCGAACCAGTCGCAGCGCATCGCGGCTGCTCGGTCCCCCGACTTCCGGTGTGCCCGTGCCGGGCGCAAAGCCGGGGTCGACGAAGTCGATGTCGAAGGTCAGGAAGACCGGGCCGGTGCCAACCCGCTCGCGCACTTCGGGGAGAACGTCATCGACGCCGCGCGTCAACAGTTCTTCGGTTGGAATCAGGTGCAGGCCGAGCGCCCGAGCACCGCCCCGGTCCTCTGAGCCGTACAACGATCCCCTGATGCCGAGCTGGACCGCGCGTTTGGTGTCGATCAGCCCTTCTTCAATGGCGCGCTTGCACCAGGTGCCGTGGGTGAAACGCTCGCCCCAGTAGTTGTCCCAGGTATCGGTGTGCGAGTCGAAGTCGATCAGGCCGACCGGACCGTGTCGTTTGGCCACTGCTCGCAACTCGCCCAGCGTGATGGCGTGGTCGCCGCCGATCGCCAAGGGCACCACCCCGGCATCGAGGATGGGCCGCAAGCCATCCACCATCACCTGGTAGCTGGCCTGGATGTTGCCGGGAATCACGGAAAGGTCGCCGGCATCCACCACCGACAGATGGTCGAAGATCTCGATCTCGTGCTCGACGTGGAACGGACGGAGCAGCCGGGAAGCCTCGCGAATCGCCGACGGCCCGAAGCGCCCGCCGATGCGGTAGCTGACCCCGGTGTCGAAGGGGATGCCGACGATGGCGGCATCGACTCCCTCCATATCGGTGACCTGCGGCATCCGCATGAAGCTGCCGATGCCGGTGAATCGCGGCGCCTTCATGGCGTCGACCGGCCGGTACCTAGGCACGAGCCAGCTCCGACTCGACCGCCTTCATGCTCTCTTCGTGGATGACCCCCACCACCTGGTTGCGCAACTCCGTAAACCGCGTGCTGCTGACCATGTCGAAGGTCCTCGGCCGCGGCAGATCGACGGTCAGCGTCGTGCGGATGCGACCGGGACGGTTCGTCATGATGTAGATCACGTCCCCGAGGAAGATGGCCTCATCGATGTCGTGGGTGACAAAGAGAACCGTTTTACGGTAGCGCTGCCAGATGTCGGTCAGCATCTCCTGCATGATCTGGCGCGTGAGGGCGTCCAGGGCGCCAAACGGCTCGTCCATCAGCAGCACTTCGGGATCGTTCGCCAGCGCCCGGGCGATCGCCACCCGCTGCTTCATGCCGCCCGAGAGGGCTTTTGGATAAGCCTCCGCGAACCCGTCCAGCTTCATCAGGCGGATCAACTCACTGGACTGCCGCTTCCGTTCGGGTTTGGGGACGCGCTTGATCTCGAGGCCGAACTCGATGTTGCGCCGGACCGAGAGCCACGGATACAGGGAGTAGGACTGGAAGACCATGCCTCGATCGGAACCTGGCGAGAAAGCGGGCTTGCCGTCGACCAGGACGTCGCCTTCGCTGGGCGAGACGAGGCCGGCGGCGACGCTCAGCAGGGTTGATTTGCCGCAGCCCGACGGGCCGACGATGCAGGCGAACTGTCCATCCGGCACGGTCAGCGAAATCTGCTGCAACGCTCGCACCTCGCCTCGCCGCGTGCGGTAGCGCATGGCGACATCGACGAAACGGATCTCGCTCATCGATGGACCTTCTCGACATAGGGAAATGCCCAGCGGTGGATCAGCGAGAAGATCGTATCTGTGATGAGCCCGAGGATCCCAATCGTGATGATGGCAGCGAAGATGCGATCGGTACGCAGGAATCGCCCCGCGACCACGATGAAGTTGCCGATCCCATGTTCGGCCGCCACGATCTCGGCGACGATCAGGTAGGTCCAGGCCCAGCCCATCGTGATACGCAGTGCGTCCACGATTTCAGGAAAGGTGGCGGGCAGGAAAACCTTGTAGAAAACCTTCCACCGCGAGGCCCCGAGCGTATAGGCGACATTGAGCATCTCGTCCGGTACTCGCTGCGCGATATCCATCACCACCAGGACGAGCTGGAAGAAGACGCCGATCCAGATGATCATGATTTTCTCGTTCTCTTCGATTCCGACGAGGACGATGAGGAGGGTGATAAAGGCGGAAGCCGGCATGTACCGGATGAAGTTGATCGGAGGCTGGAATAGCGAGCGTACGACCTCAAAGGAACCCATCAGCAGGCCGAGCGGCACAGCCATGACCGCCGCAATCAGGAAGCCTGCTGTGATCCGGAAGGCGCTCCACTCAACGTCGGACAGGAAGTTCCGGTGCTGGAACATGTCGATCCAGGCGGTCCAAACCCGCTGGGGGCTCGGAGCAAACAAGGGGTCTTTGATGGCCATCGAGGCGAGGCTCCAGACGACGAGGATGACCACGAAGCTGCCGATGCCCAGCGTGGTGACCGTCGCCCGTGGAATCGCCTGCTTCGGCGTCAGGTAGGTGCGGAGCAGCCCGGGGCGCCGGCGCTGCACCCTGGCAGGAGCCGCCGGCTCCGCCTGGCTCGCGGGGACCCGCTCGCTCACGAGCCCTTACAAGCTGTTGATGAAGCTGGGATCTACCGCGTCGCTCGGATTCACGGTGGTATCGATCTTGCCCTGAGTCTTCCAGAAATCGGCTGCCGCCTTGACGACCCCGTAAATCGCACCGTGGCTGCTGCTGGTCCCGATGACCTCCTTACCCTTAGCGAGGTCGAACAGGGTCATGGTCGAGAGGTCAGCCGTCACGTCCGCCGGCGACTCCTGGACCGCGGTCCCGATCACGCTGAGCGCCTCAGTCTTGTTCGACTGCATCCAGTTGTAGGCGTCGTAGTACGCCTTCATGAACTCTTTGACGGTATCCGGATACTTCTGGACGAAGTCCTTGCGGAAGGCGAAGCTGTCCATGATCAGGTCCGGGTACTTGGCGGAGGACACCAGCACGTGGCCGTCTGTCCGTACCTTGGCCTTGCTGAGCCACGGCTCCCAGGTAACGGCGACGTCGACCTTCGAGGCGACAAACGCCGCGCCCGCCTCGCCCGACTTCATGTTCTGCTCCTTGACGTCGCCGAGGTGCAGCCCGTTCTTCTCCAGCACCTGCGCCAGGAACCATTCGGATACGGATCCCTGGTTGACGGCGATTGTCTTGCCCTTGAGATCGGCGACAGTTTGAATCGTGTTCTTGGCCAAGATGCCGTCGCCTCCGACGGAGGCGTCGATGGGAAACACCTCGACCGCTGCGACGCCGTTCGACTGTTGCCGGGCAAACGCGTCCACGGTCGACGCCATGCCCTCCAACCGTCCTGCTGCCAGGGCGATAAAGCGGTCATTCGGGTCTTCGACATCCTTGAAGTTGACGTCAAGGCCGTGCTGCTTCCAAATGCCCTTGGCATTCGCGAGGTAGATGAGCGCATAGCCGGTCCAGGTCGAGGAGGCGATATGAATCGTGCCGCTGTACTTGGTGCTACCGCCCGAGGTGTTTTCGGAGCCGCAGGCGGACATGACGA
>JALZAV010000006.1 GCA_030948145.1 Candidatus Dormiibacterota bacterium | reverse complement strand
GCCGCCTCATGGGCAAGCGGCTGACCGGCCCGTATTTTCTCGACCACGTTGACGAGGGCCTGCACGCCTGCGACTACCTGCTGGCCATGGACGTCGACAACGAGCCACTGCCCGGCTTCAAGTTCACCAACTGGGGAACCGGTTACGGCGACATGCACGGGCATCCGGACCTCTCGACGATCCGGCGCCTGCCGTGGCTGGAGAAAACCGCGCTCATCCTCTGCGACGTAGAAACGATGGACGGTCGCGAAGTCGGTGTTTCCCCGCGCCAGGTCCTGCGCCGTCAGGTCGAGCGGGCGCGCAAGCTAGGCTTCAATCCACGCACGGCGTCCGAGCTGGAGTTCTACCTCTTCAAAGACACCTACGAGGGCGCGGCGCGCAAGGATTATCGCGACCTCGAGCCTTACGGGCGCTACATCGAGGACTACCACATCCTCCAGGGCACCAAGGCCGAGTGGTTCAACCGGCAGATCCGAAACGGCATGGAGGGGGCGGCGGTCCCGGTGGAGAACAGCAAGGGGGAGTGGGGGTTCGGCCAGCAGGAGATCAACCTGCGCTTTACGGACGCCCTCGAGATGGCCGACCGCCATGTCGTCTACAAGAACGGCGTCAAGGAGATCGCTGCGCTCAACCAGGTCGCCGTGACGTTCATGGCGAAGTGGTCAATGGAGCAGGCCGGCAGTTCCTTCCATCTGCACTCGTCGCTCTGGGACGTACGCTCCGACAAAGCGCTCTTCCATGCCAATGGGGCGGAGCCGCACGGCATGTCGACGCTGTTCAAGCACTACCTGGCCGGCCAGATCGCACTCGCGCGAGACTTCGCCTACTTCTACGCGCCCTACGTCAACTCCTACAAGCGATACCAGGCGACCTCGTTCGCCCCGACCTCGATCGTCTGGGCTTACGACAACCGGACCTGCGGCTTCCGGATCGTGGGGCACGGCCCGAGCCTGCGGGTCGAATGCCGGATCCCCGGCGCCGACGCCAACCCCTACATCGCGTTCGCGGCGACGATCGCGGCCGGCCTGCACGGCATCGAGAACAAGCTGGAGCTGCCGCCGGAGTTCAAAGGCGACGCCTACACGGCCAAGGGCCTGCCGCGGGTGCCGAGCAACCTGACGGAGGCCCTGGCGGCGCTCGAACGAAGCGAGGTCGCACGCGCCGCCTTTGGTGATGATGTCGTCGAACATTACCTGCATGCCGGGCGCCTGGAGCTGGGGCGCTTCGACGCGGTCGTGACGGACTGGGAGTTGCGCCGCAACTTCGAACGAATCTGATACAAGAGAAGTCATGACGAACGAGACCGCGGTCGAGGCGCCACCCGCCAATGTCTACGAGTCGAACGGGCAACTCACGATCGCGATCCCAATGCCCGGCGCGCACCATGACACGATCGAGGTTCGCCTCGAAGGCCGGAACCTGACCGTGCAGGCGGAGGCGCGCTATGCGCAGGCGCAGCAGCACTATCACCGCCACGAATGGTCGGTGGGAACCTCGCGACGGGAGCTCGTATTGCCCAAGCCGGTCCAGGTCGACGGCGCCAAGGCGATGCTGACCCATGGGGTGCTTGCCATCTCGCTGCCGATCGCGGAAAAGGAGACGAATCCACGCATCCGCATCGAGGTCGCCGAGCCACCCCCGCATCAGGACCAGGTGCGCTAACCCCCCGATCGCCCGGGGCCGAGGCCTGGCTGCTGCTCGAGCTGTTCCATCCGGCGCCGTCCCTGGCGACGACCGCGGCGGCGATCGGTTTTGCCATTCTCTTTGGTGTCCATCCGGGGGATGTGCGACTCGAGGTCATCGGCGTCACGATGCTCATGACCCAGTTCTCGATCAGCGCGCTCAACGATTGGGCTGATCGTGAGCTGGATTTGGCCGCGGGCCGCCACCGGCCCGTTGCCCGGGGACGCATCCCGGCTCGAGTCGCCCTTGGGCTCGCAATTCTGTTTGCTCTGGCTGCGATCCCCGGAGCGCTCAGCTTCGGCTTCCTCTCGCTCACAATCGTCGTCCTCGGGATTGGGATCGGCTGGACCTACGACCTGATCCTTAAGCCGACGCCATGGAGCTTCCTTCCATTTGCCGTCGCGTTTCCCCTGTTGCCGTTCTGGCTCGGTATCGTCGTCGGACGGCCGCCATCATCGCTACTACCGCTCTTTTTTGTCGGGGCGCCGCTGGCGGTTGCGATTCATCTTGCGGACGCGATTCCCGATCGAGAGAGCGACCGCGAAGCTGGCGTCCAGACGCTCGCGGTTGTGCTTGGCCGGCCGGCGGCAGAGGTCACCGCGGCGGCGTCATTTCTCGCCGGAGTGGCGATCGCGCTGGTGACGTTCTGGCACGCCTACGGGGCACGTACGCCGCTCATCATGACGGCCCTCAATGCCGTGGTGTTGGTCTCGATCGCCTTTAACTACGCCAGTCTTTCGCTCCGCCGTTCGTCCCCGGTGTCGTTGAAATTCCGCCAGTCTTTTGCGAAATGGGTCCTGATCCTGGCCACAATTGTGGTCGGGCTATTCGCGACCGTCCTGCTGGCCCATGGCTGAGCGCATCGACGAAGAGGCCGTGGGGCGTGATTACGAACGCTGGTTCACGCGCGGCCTGCGCGGCGTTGGGATGCGCTACATCTTCTCGCGTCGGGGACTGTGGTTGCTCAACACGCCCTATCGACGGATCCTGGAGGCGGCCCGCATCACCCCAGAAGACCGCGTGCTCGATTTCGGCTGTGGGATCGGCAACATCCTGATCGCGCTCGCGGAGCGGATGCCGTTCCGGCAGCCGCTCGTCGGCACCGATATCGCGCCGGCCTTGATCGAGATCGGGAGGCGGGGAATCGCGCGAGCGGGCCTTGATCGGCGCATCGAGTTACTGGTGGCGCCGGCGACGCGACTGCCCTTCGACGACGGGCGTTTCGAGGTGGTCCTGACCTCGCACGTGATCAAGCATCTCGACGACGCGGCGCTCGCCTCCGCATTTCGCGAGGTGGCACGCGTGCTGGCTCCGGGCGGCCGGTTCCTGCTGTGGGAGTTTCGAAAGAGCCCACGCTCGGCACCGCTCTTCTGGAGCGCGGCCCTCTCCGGCCTCCCACCACCATTCCGCCTGCGAAGCAAGGAGGAACTCGGGCGCGCGCTCAGCGCCGCCGGCTTCTACCGGGTTACGGAGGTGCCCACCGGGGTCTTTTTGATGCCGCCGGTTCCGCGCGTGGCCCTGCTCGCCGAGCGCTGACGGCCCCTAGACTGTAAAGATGCTGAAGACGATGACCGATAGCATGCGTGCCATCGCCGTCACGCCGAAAAAAGCCGGCAGCGCACGCGAGGTCGAACTGCCCCGACCGCCGGCATCTCCAGGATTCGCGTTGATGAAGGTACTGGAGGTCGGTATCGACGGCACGGACACGGAGATCAACCTGGGTGAGTACGGTGAGGCGCCTCCCGATGCCGACGTGCTCGTCATCGGCCACGAGGCGCTCAGCCTCGTCGAAGCGGTCGGCGACGGTGTTACCGGCTTTCGCCCCGGGGACCTCGTCGTCTCGACCGTGCGACGCCCGGACGGCTGCCCGAACTGTCAGGCCGGCGAGAGCGACATGTGTCTTAGCGGTGGCTACACCGAGCGCGGCATCAAGGGCGCCCATGGCTATATGGCGGATTACTACAGCGAGAAGCCTGATTTCATGGTCAAGATCCCTCCGGCCCTGCGCCCGTTTGCCGTGCTGCTCGAGCCGCTGAGCATCGTCGAGAAGGCGACCACCCAGGCGTGGGAAGCGCAGAAGCGGATGCTCTGGCAGCCGAAGCGGGCCGTGGTGCTCGGCGCCGGGCCGATCGGCATCCTTGGAGCCATCCTCCTTCGGCTCAAAGGCCTCGAGGTCCATGTCTACGCCAAGACGCCGGGGAGCAGCCTGCAGGCGCAGGTCATCCAATCGCTCGGCGCGACCTATGAGAGCGTGGACGACCATCCCGTGGCCGATCTACGCGATGAACTCGGACAGATCGACTTCATCCTCGAGGGGACCGGCAACAGTGGGGTCGCCTTCGAGGCGATGAAGGCGATCGGCATCAACGGCGTCCTCTGCCTGACCGGCGTCTCCGGCGGGAACCGGACGATCGAGATCGCGTCGGACGCGATCAACCTGCAGATGGTGCTCGGGAACCGGCTCATGTTCGGCTCGGTGAATGCGAACCGCCGCTATTTCGAGATGGGTGTGACGCACTTCCAGCAGGCGGAGCAGCGCTGGCCCGGCATCTGCGAGCGCCTGCTGACGCGGCGGGTGCCCTTCGCGAACTTCAACGACGCGCTCGACCGCCGGCCTGAGGACATCAAGACGCTCCTCTCGGTCGCCGCGAGCTAAGGTCGCGTGTCGATCCGGATCGGTCCCGAGGACTGCCAGGACTTCGACGCCGCCGCGGGGCGCGAGTGGCTCGTGACCAATGGGCTCGGTGGCTACGCGTCGGGCACGGTGTCAGGGGCGAACACGCGCCGCTACCACGGCCTCCTGGTCGCGTCGCTTCGGCCGCCGGCGCAGCGGATGGTGCTGGTCGCGGGCGTCGAGGAGTGGCTGCTCGCGCCCGGCTCACCGCCGGCCGCGCTGGGCGCGCAGGAATACTGGGATGGCACCGTGTTTCCGGAAGGGCTCCGTGCGCTGGAGAGCGTCGAGCTCGTTGGGATGCGACCGGT
Organism: Candidatus Dormiibacterota bacterium; assembly: GCA_030948145.1. Taxonomy (GTDB): domain Bacteria; phylum Chloroflexota; class Dormibacteria; order CF-121; family CF-121; genus JALYYC01. The sequence goes on along the minus strand of JALZAV010000006.1, from coordinate 61,931 downwards.
CTTCAGCTGGGCAGTCGGCGATCGCCGGATCGAGAAACGTGTCTGGATGGAGCGCCAGGTGAACCGGACCCTCGTCGCCTACCGGATGCGGCGGGGCGCTCCCGCCCGCCTCCAGGTGCGGCCCTTCTTCGCGCATCGCGACTATCACCAGCAACGGCATGGCCAGGGTTCCTTCACGATCGCGGAGGCAGCGGACGGGTGGGCCGTCGATGCAGACGGCGTGCGTTCTTATCTCCAGGTACGACCGGCGCCGGAGATCCGCAGCCGGCCCGACTGGTACTGGCGCGTCCTGCACCGGGTCGAGCGGGAGCGTGGCCTGGACGACGAGGAGGACCTCTTCACGCCGGGCACCGTCGAGGTGCCCCTGGATGAACAGGGTGACGTGCTGATCGCATTCGGCACGGAGCCGTTGCCGGCCGGCTGGAATGGCGCGCAGGTTCCAGCCCCCTCGATGGCGGTCCCACCGCCCGCCGCCAGGCTCCCGGAGCGGTCGGAGCTCGCCCTGCAGCTGACCGAAGCGGCCGACCAGTTCTGTGTCGTCCGGGGCGAGCCGACATCGCCGCTGGGCGGCGAGCACCGAAGCATCGTCGCCGGCTATCACTGGTTCGTCGACTGGGGCCGGGACACGACCATCAGCCTGCCAGGCCTGCTGCTGACAACCGGGAATACGGTGGAAGCACGCAACGTACTTGACACGCTGATCAGCTACCTCGACCAGGGCCTGCTCCCCAATCGGTTTCCGGATAGCGGTGATGTCGTCGAGTACAACACGATCGACGCGACACTCTGGCTGTTCCAGGCGCTCCATCAATTTCTCCGCCGCTCCGGTGACTGGGATTTCATCAGCGAACGGTTGAGCTCGCTCGAGGAGATCATCGAATGGCATCTTCGCGGGACGCACCACGGCATCCAGGTCGATTCGCACGACGGCCTGCTCGCCGGTGGGGAAGAGGGGTACGCGCTGACCTGGATGGACGCGCGCGTCGGTGACTGGATCGTCACGCCCAGGCGGGGCAAGCCGGTCGAGGTCAACGCGCTCTGGTTCAACGCGCTGCAACTGACCGCGGACTGGTGCGCGCGGGCCCAACGGCCGTCCCTGCGCTACCGGCAGCTGGCGCAGCAGGCGCAGGAGTCGGCGACCCGGCGGTTCTGGAACCTGGACGCCGGTTACCTCTTCGACGTCGTCGATTCGCCCGAGGGCGACGATGCCAGCCTGCGGCCCAACCAGCTGATCGCCCTGGGACTCGTCTATCCGCTGATCGACGGTGAACAAGCGCGGCGCAGTCTCGACCAGGTGACGGCGCACCTCCTGACGCCCTATGGCCTTCGGACGCTGAGCCCCGACGACCCGCGCTACCAGTCGAGGTATCGCGGGGACCAGCGGAGCCGCGATGCCGCCTATCACATGGGGACGGTATGGCCCTGGCTGCTGGGGCCCTACCTCGATGCGGTCAAGCGGCTTCATGGCAACCCGGTGTCGACCGACGAGATCCTGGCGCCATTCGAGGCGCACCTGCGTGAGGCGGGCATGGGCACTGTCAGCGAGATCTTCGAGCCGGAACCGCCCTACCGGCCGGTAGGCTGCATCGCCCAGGCCTGGAGCGTCGCCGAGCTGCTCCGCCACGCGGCACCGGTGTCGTCGCCGTGAAGGTGGTGGACATCAGTGTCCCCATCCGCGACGCCATGACGGTTTACCGCGGCAACCCGCCGGTGCGGATCGGCCCGGCGATGACCCTTGCAAACGACGGCGTCAATCTCAGCGAGATCTGCCTCGGCTCCCACACGGGAACGCACGTCGATGCGCCGTCGCATTTCATCAAGGGTGGCCGCGGCGTGGACCGACTCGACCTGACCCTCTTCCTTGGCCCGGCGTGGGTTGCCGACCTGCGGGCGGTGAAGGATGGCATCGATGTGGAAGCGCTGGAGACGGCGCGGATCCCGAAAGGGACCTCGCGCGTCCTGCTCCGGACCAGGAATTCCCGCCTCTGGCATCCCGCGCACGCCTTTACAACCGAGTTCGTCTATCTCGCCCCGGATGGCGCTGACTGGCTGCTGGAGCGCGGCGTCCGCCTGGTCGGGATCGACTACCTCTCGATCGAGGGGTTTCACGTCAGCGGGGCGCCCACTCATAAACGGCTGTTGGGCGCCGGCGTCCCGATCATCGAGGGGCTGGATCTGTTCCGGATCCCGTCCGGTCGCTGGCAGATGATCGCGCTTCCGCTCCGGCTCGAGCACGGCGATGCCGGGCTGACCAGGGCGGTGCTGTTCAAGTAGGCCGGTATCATGAGCCCCGATGCCGGTCACCGCTGCCGACTTCAACCTGCAGGGTCGCATCGAGAACTACCGCGAGCGACTTACCGAGCTGCTCGCGGTGCTGGACCAGTTGGTCCGCGAACAACTCGAGGCCGCGAACCGCGAGAAGCTGGACGGCAAAGGCCGGGTCGCCTACGAGCCGAAGCCGCCGCGCTGGACGCTCGCCTGGAAGGCTGACGGCCGCCGCTACGAGGTCAACCTGATGGCGTTCGCGCAAGGCGGCGCCTGGGTGATCCACGGGCGCATGGGATTGGACCGTCCCTTCCGCAACCAGGCCGGCGCCAGGGAGCGCGACATCACCGAGCTGCGGCGCGAGATCGATGACCAGATGACGACCGACCGCATGCGCTAGCCAGTCCACAGGTTGTCCACAGATTGTGGATAAGGACGAGCTTGACAACTATATGTTGGGGTCTCAGAATGTGGAGGCCCCGGATGGAAACCGCTGTTGACGTCCAGCTCCTGACCCATACGCCGGACCCGGTCCGCGTCATGTACGTGGCCTTTCGCACCTGCTATTCGCGCTTCACGCCCCAGGAGCTGTGGGCGGACATCGAATCGGGGAAGATCAGCGAGGAGAAGATGAAGACGTTCATCTTCGACAAGCTGAAGTCCGGGCACTCCTCACCAAGGACCCAGGTCTATTTCACGTTCGCGGTGAGCGGCCTCTCCCGGTCGGCGAGCCACCAGCTGGTCCGGCACAACAACGGAATCACGTTCGATCAGCAGTCGCAGCGGTACTACGCCTTCAAGGAATCCGATTTCCCCTATGTCGTCCCGGAGACCTGGGAGCGGGCCGGCCTGCGTGATGAGTACCTCGCGTTCATGCGGCGCGTCGGAGAGCTGTACGACCAGGCGCTCAAGGCGGGCGTTCCGGCGGAGGACGCCCGTTTTCTCCTCCCGAACGCGGCCTCCACCAACCTGACATTCACGGTCAATTTCGAGGAGTTTCTCCACATCGCCGATCTGCGCCTCTGCTGGCGGGCGCAGTGGGAGATCCGCCATATGTGGGCGAAAGCGCGAAATGCCCTGAAGGCGGAGTTCCCCGAGCTGGCCAGGCCGGTCCAGCCGAAATGCGGGGACCAGCGGATGGGCTACTGCGACGAACCCTACGCGGAGTACCTGAAATGCCCGCTGGGCGCGCGCCGGATCCGCCTCCACAAGGACGAGATCGTGTCAGCCGCCAAGCAGGGGCGGACGCTCGAGTCCTCGGCGCTCACGGAAGATGACCTCTCGTTGCTCGCCGCTCGCCCCGAGTTTGAGAAGACGGAAGTTCTGACAAAGTAGCAATCCGGCTTGCAATCTAAGGCTCCAGCAGCGGCTCGCGGCCGGCTGAGCGCCCAAAAGAAGCGCTAGCATTCGTTCCATGCAATCTTCGACCGCCTCGCCGACGCTGATTCGAAAGTGGGTCAGCGAGCGCGGTCTTGCGATTGACCTCGGGCTCGTCGTCTCCTTTGCGCTCTTCACCGCGCTGATGGCCCAGGTCTCGATCCCCCTACCCTTCACACCGGTGCCGATCACGGGCCAGACGTTCGCGGTGCTGCTGACCGGCTCCCTGTTGGGGAGCCGGCTGGGAGTTTCCGCGATGGCGCTCTATGTCGCGATGGGAGCGATTGGTCTGCCGTTCTTCGCCCACGGCGCGCATGGCTTTGCGATCGTGACCGGCGTGACGGGCGGCTACCTGATCGGTTTCATCGTCGCCGGCCTGGTCGTCGGACTGCTCGCCGAGCGTGGCTGGGATCGCAAGCTCCCGCACTCGGCTGTCGCGATGCTTGCGGGCGAGGTTCTGATTTTCACGTTCGGCCTCCTCTGGCTGGGTTACTCGCTGCACTGGCCCGCCAACCTTCTGACCCTCGGCCTGTTCCCGTTCCTGATCGGGGAGGCCATCAAGGTGGCGGCTGCTGCTCTTGTCATCCCGGCCGGCTGGCGTCTACCGCGCGCGTGATCGCCTACTGCACTGATTGCGGCTCGAAGACCGCGGTTCAGCCGGTTGGCAGCCACGAGCTCAATGTATGTCCCGCCTGCGGCCGGATCTTCTTTCGTAATCCCAAGGTCGTCGTCGCGGGCTTGATCGAGGAGAACGGCCGGGTGCTCCTCGTGCTTCGGGACATCGAGCCCGGACGCGGGTTGTGGGGCTTGCCGGGTGGCTATGTCGAATGGGACGAGCACCCGGAGGCCGCCATGATTCGGGAGTGTCATGAGGAAACCGGCGCCGAGGTCTCTGTGCTGTCGCTGATCGGGGTCCATCACATCCGGATGGGGGAGGAGGGGCTCGTCCTGCTCGGCTACCGGGCACGGCTCCTGGGCGGTCAGATCCGGGCCCGGGACGAGGTGCAGCAGGTCGGATGGTTTCCCCCGAACGCACTGCCACCGCTCGCGTTCTCCAGTCATCGCGCGCTGCTCAAAGGCTGGTCGGAAGAGCTCCTCGCCCGCGGGGTCGCCTGAGCCCGTGCCCCGCAGGAGCATCGTCACGAAAACCGGTGACGGCGGGGAAACCGGTCTCCTCTACGGCGGCCGGGTCTCGAAAGCGGACCCGCGGACCGAGGCCTATGGCACGGTCGACGAGGCGATCTCCGCGCTCGGCGTGGCGCGCGCCCTGATCCGTGACCGGGGCCGGCACGCGACCGTCCTTCGCGTCCAGAGCGAGCTCTTCACGGTCGGCGCCGAGCTGGCGACCGATGCCGGCGAGGTGGCAAACCTGGCAAAGCACTTCCTCACCGTAACCCCGGACTTCACGGCGCGCCTCGAGGACGAGATCGCGAATCTGGAAGCGAGCGTCGCGCTGCCCGACGCCTTTGTCATTCCCGGTGGAACCCCAACTGCGGCTGCGCTCGACGTCGCGCGCACCGTGGTTCGACGCGCCGAGCGCCGGATCGTGAGCCTGCAAGGCCAGAGTTTCCCGGTGAGCCCCGAGCTGCTGCGCTACGTCAACCGGGTCTCGGACCTCGTCTTCATGCTGGCCCGCGCCGAGGAAGGCGCCGCCCTCAAGCCGCTTACAGGACGGCGAGCGGGCCGCACCCCGCCAGCGCCAGCTCGATCTCGTCCCGCACCCAGCCGTCGTCCTCCCGGCTGAGGGCGCGCTCGAGGTGGCGTCGGGCCGCCGCGCCGCCCAGCCGGCCGAGGGCCCAGGCGGCGTGGCCACGGAGCAGTGCCTCGTGGTCCGCGAGCGCGCCTGCCAGAGCCGACACGGCGGAGCGCTCCCCGGCGTTTCCGAGCGCGATGCAGACATTGCGCAGCAGGCCGGCGCGCCGCGTCCGCCATACGGCGCTGGCACGAAAGCGTTCGCGGAAGCCAGGCTCGTCGAGCGCCAGCAGGTCCTCGAGCCACGGCCGGCCGCTGACGGTTTGAGGCCCGAACGCCTCGAGCGCGGCCGGATCCGGCTCGGCGCGGCGCGGGTAGGCATTGACCGGGCACACCTCCTGGCAGAGGTCGCAGCCGAAGATCCAGTTTCCGATCAGCGGTCGCATCTCGAGCGGGATGACGCCGTGATGCTCGATCGTCCAGAAGGAGATACACAACCGGTTGTCGAGGACGCCGGGCGCGACCAGCGCGCCGGTAGGACAGGCACGGAGGCACGATTGGCAGCTGCCACAGCTCTTCAAAGATGGCAGATCCCGCTCGATCTCGGCCGAGGTCACGATCTCGGAGAGCAGGACATAGGAGCCGACCCCGGGGACGAGCAGGTTCGTGTTCTTCCCCAGCCAGCCCACGCCGGCGCGCGCGCCGGCCGCCCGGTCCAGCATCCAGCCGTGGTCGACGTAGGTCTTGGCCTGGTGGCCCCGCGACCGCAGCATCTCGACCAACGGCTGCATCCGCTCGGAGAGCACCTCGTGGTAGTCGCGACCCAGCGCATAGGCCGCGATCCGACCGCGAGGCCCATCCGGGTCGGGTTCGGCGGCAGCCGGTGGCGCGTAGGGGAAGGCGAGCGCCACGATCGATTGCGCGGCCGGGGTGCGTTGCCTCGGGCCGGCGCTGGCGCGCACCCGATCGGCGCTCCACCACGGGAGCCCGTCCATCTTGCCCTCGGCAGTCCGGGCCAGGGCGGCCGCTTCCGCCTCGTCAAAGGGCTCTGCGCCGGTCACACCGGCGGCGACGAAGCCGAGCTCCCGGGAGCGGGTTTTGAGATCGTCGCTAAGTGACATTCGACACCTAGCTTATTCAGGACTAGGATGGAGGCGTGCAGGGGAGCGCGGTGTGGAAGGAGTTGCAGCTCCTGCTGAGCCTGAACCTACCCGACACCGCCTTTTACGTCTGGGAAGGGACAGCCACCTGCTGCCGCTGTGATGCTCAGCACCTGGTCATCGGCGCACCGACCGAGCAGTCCGCCCGTCAGCTGGTCCATGCCTACCTACCCGTCGTCCGCCGGACGCTCGAAGCGATCCCCGACGCCCCCAAACGAGTCTCGGTCGTCGTCGCCGGCGGTGGACGATAGCGCGGGTCGGCGCCGCCTCAAGGCGGAAATCCTCGGCGAGGTGCAGGGCGTCGGGTTTCGCATGTTCGCCCGGTCAGAGGCGCGCCGCCATGCCCTGCACGGCCACGTGCGCAACCGCCACGATGGCGCGGTTGAGGTCGAGGCCGAAGGGCCGGCCGCGGAGCTGGAGCGATTCCTCGATGCCCTCCGGCGAGGTCCGCGGATGGCGCGAGTCCAGGACGTCCGGGTGACGTGGTCGCCCTATCGCGGTGACCTCGGACCCTTCGGCGTGAGAGGATGAAAGCGTGAAATTCGCCCGGCGGATGGACGAGATCGGCACCGAGACCGCGTTCGAGGTGCTGGCCAAGGCCCGCAAGCTCGAGGCCCAGGGTCGCAGCATCGTCCACCTCGAAATCGGCGAGCCCGATTTTCCGACGCCGCCGAATATCGTCGAGGCGGCCGAGCGCGCGATCCGTGACGGTTACACGCACTACACGCCGGCCGGTGGCCTGATGCCGGCGCGGCAGGCGGTCGCCGACTGGATCCGTCGCTGGTACGAGGTTGAGGTCAAGCCCGAGCAGGTCGTCATGGTCCCCGGATCGAAGAACGTCTTACTGTTTACCATGCTCGCGCTCGTCGACTCAGGCGACGAGGTGATCATTCCGGATCCCGGCTACGCGATCTACGGCTCGGCAGCGGTGCTTGCCGGTGGAACGACGGTCCCCATCGCCTTGCGCGAACGCAACCAGTTTCGCATCGACATCGAGGAGTTGCAATCAAAGATCACGAAGCGCACCAGGCTGCTCGTGATCAACTCGCCCCACAATCCAACCGGCGGGGTGCTCTCCACCCGCGACCTCGAGCAGATCGCCGAGCTCGCCATGAAGCACGATTTTTACGTGCTGAGCGACGAGGTTTACGGGCAGATCACCTACGACGGGCATCACAGCTCGATCCTGACGGTGCCGGGCATGCTCGAGCGAACGGTTTACTCCGACGGGCTCAGCAAGGCCTACGCGATGTGCGGCTGGCGCCTCGGATTCGCGGTCTCGCCGCTGCCGCTCGCGCAGAAGATGGAAACGCTGATGATCAACAGCAGCTCCTGCGCCGCCGCGTTCACGCAGATGGCGGCGATCGAGGCGCTCTCCTCGCCGCGTTCCGACCGCGCCGTCGAGGAGATGGTCGCCGAGTTCAAGCACCGGCGCGATGTCGTCGTCGACCGCTTGAACGCGCTCCCCGGGGTCACCTGCCACAAACCGCTCGGCGCCTTCTACGTGTTTCCGAACATCACGCAGACAGGCCAGGACGAGCGCGTGCTGGCCGATCGCATGCTCAACGAGGGCGGCGTCGCGGTGCTGGCCGGTAGTACGTTCGGAAAGGAAGGCAAAGGCTACCTCCGGCTCTCCTATGCGAACTCGATCGACCAGATCGAGGAGGGCGTCAAGCGAATGAAGGGAGTTCTCGAGAAGACCGCCGCCCGAGCGTAGCTATGGCCACGCAGGCGGTCCCCATCCTCGATCGCATCGTCGAGGCACGGCGTGCCGCCGTCGCCGCGATGAAAGCATCCGGCGTCACCGCCGCGCTCACGGAGCAGGCCGGAACGGCGCCTCCGCCGCGTGATTTCCGCGCCGCGATCACGACCGCCGGGGTTGCGCTGATCGCCGAGTGCAAACAACGGTCGCCGTCGGGCGGTCTCCTGCAAGCGGACTACGACCCGGTGCGGCTGGCGCGGCGCTACGCGGGCGGCGGCGCCGCGGCGATCTCGGTGTTGACCGAGCCGGCGTTCTTCGGCGGCTCGCCCGCTCACCTCAGCGCCGTGCGCGCCGCTGTCGACCTCCCGGTGCTCTGCAAGGACTTCATCATCGACCCGATCCAGCTGGTCCTAGCCCGGGCGGCCGGAGCCGACGCGGTGCTGCTGATCGTCGCGCTGCTCGACGACGCCCAGCTGGACGCGCTGCACGGCGAGGCGGTCGCGCTCGGCATGCAGGCGCTGGTCGAAGTCCACAGCGCGCCCGAGGTGCCGCGGGCGCTCGCGGTGCGCCCGGCGATGATCGGCATCAACAACCGCGACCTGACCCGGATGAAGACCGACCGCGACACAACCGGCCGGCTTCGTCCACTCATCCCAGCTGGCCGGGCGGTCGTGAGCGAGAGCGGGATCGAGCGTCGCGAGGACATCCTGGCGCTCGGGCGGATCGGCGTCGACGCGGTCCTGGTCGGTGAGGCGCTGTTGCGAGCCGGCGACGTCGAGGCGAAGCTCCGGGAGCTGACCGGTCGATGACGAGGATCAAGATCTGCGGCAACACGCGGCCGGAAGACGTCGAGCTCGCCCTCGAGCTTGGCGTCGGCCTGCTCGGCTTCATCTTTACGCGCAGTAAGCGGCAGCTCGCGGTCGAGGAGGGCCGCGCCCTCACGGCGGGCATCCCGCCGGGAGTCGAGCGGGTCGGGGTCTTTCTCGACGAGCCGCCGGCGGAGATCGCCCGCGTGGTCGAGGCCTGCGGGCTGACCGCGATCCAGGTCTACCGGCCACTTCAGGCCGAAGATCGCGCGCTTGGCATCGGTCTGCTTCCGGCGGTGCGTATCAAGGATGGCGATGACCTGCGGCAACTGCGCTTCGAGGAGGGCGACCACCCGCTGCTCGACACCTGGGCGCCAGATGTCGTCGGCGGAACGGGCCGGCGCTGGAACTGGCCGGAGGCGTATGCGCTGGCACGCCGCTACCCGCTCGCCGTTTCGGGCGGGTTGACCGCGGACAACGTCCGCCAGGCGATCGACGACGTCAAGCCATGGGCCGTGGATGTCTGTAGCGGCATCGAGCGGGAGCCAGGGACGAAGGACCCGGTCAAGCTGCAGGCCTTCGTCATGGCCGTCCTTGACGCGGACCGGCGATGACCCAATTACCGCTTCCGGGCGGACCCGACGAGCGGGGTCGCTTCGGCGCGTACGGCGGCCAGTTCATCCCGGAAACGCTGATGGCCGCGGTCACCGAGCTGAACGCCGCCTTCATGGGCGCGCGTGAGGACGACTCATTCCGGCGCGAGCTCGATGGCCTGGCCCGGAGCTTCACCGGCCGCCCGACCCCGATCTATGCCGCCACCCGGCTGACCGAGGTGGCCGGCGGCGCACGGATCTGGCTCAAGCGGGAGGACCTCTGCCACACCGGCGCGCACAAGATCAACAACGCGCTCGGCCAGGTGCTGCTGGCCAGGCGCATGGGCAAGCGGCGGATCATCGCGGAAACCGGCGCCGGGCAGCACGGCGTCGCCGTGGCGACCGTCTGCGCCAGATTCGGACTCGAGTGCGTCGTCTACATGGGCGTCGATGACATGGCGCGGCAGGCAAGCAACGTCTACAAGATGCGCCTGCTCGGCGCGACCGTGTCGCCGGTCGAGAGCGGGAGCCGGACCCTGAAGGACGCGACCAACGAGGCGATCAGGGACTGGGTGACGAACGTCGCCAGCACGCACTACATCATCGGGTCGGCGGTGGGCCCGCACCCCTATCCGATCATGGTGCGTGAGTTCCAGTCGGTGATCGGGCGCGAAGCGCGCCAGCAGATGCTGGCCGAAACCGGCCGCCTGCCAACCGTGGTGGTCGCCTGCGTCGGGGGCGGCAGCAACGCGATCGGCATCTTTGCGCCGTTCTATGACGATCCGGTGCGGCTCGTCGGGGTCGAGGCGGCCGGTCGCGGCCTGAAAAGCGGCGCACACGCCGCCTCGATCGTGGCGGGCAAGCCGGGCGTGCTGCACGGCTCCTTCAGCTACCTGCTCCAGGACGATGATGGCCAGGTTCTGGCCACGCACTCGATCTCGGCCGGGCTCGATTACCCAGGCGTCGGTCCCGAGCATGCCTATCTGCAAGACCAGGAGCGGGCGGAGTATACGAGCATTACTGACGCGGAGGCGCTGGCCGCGTTCCACCAGTGCTCGCAGCTCGAGGGGATCATCCCTGCCCTCGAGAGCGCGCACGCCCTCGCCCACGCGATGCGCCTCGCCCCAACGCTGTCGACCGACGACCTGCTGCTCGTCAACCTCTCCGGCCGCGGCGACAAGGACCTGGACATCGTCCGAACCGCGACGCCCGGGTGAGCCGCATTGCGGCGGCCTTTGCGAAGCTGCGCGAGGAGCATCGCCTGGCTTTGATCGCTTACCTGACGGTGGGCTATCCACGCCTCGCGGATACACCCGACCTGGTGCGGACGGCGGCCGCCTGCGGCGCCGACCTGATCGAGCTCGGCATTCCGTTCTCGGATCCGCTCGCCGACGGGCGCACGATCCAGGCCGCCTCGCAAAAAGCCCTGGGGAATGGTGTGACCGTCACCCGCGCGCTCGAGGCCGCGGCTGCGGCCAGGCGGCTGACGCCGGTGCCCATTCTCTTCATGAGCTACATCAATCCGATCCTGGCCTACGGCCTCGCCGGCTTCTGTATCGCAGCCAGGGATGCCGGGGTCGATGGCCTGATCGTCCCCGACCTGCCACCAGCCGAGGCCGGGGAGTTACGCCGATGTGCCGCCGCCGCGGATCTCGGGCTGGTGTTCTTCGTCGCCCCGACCAGCAGCCCGGCCGCCATCGCCGCCGCCTGCGGCGCCTCGACGGCCTTCGTCTACTGCGTCGCGCTGACCGGAGTCACCGGGGCGCGCCAGGCGCTCGACCCGGCGGTCATCCCACTGCTGGCGACCGTCCGCCGGATGACAACGCTTCCGATCGTGGTTGGATTTGGCCTTTCGCGCGCGGAGCACCTGGAGGCCCTCGAGGGCGAAGCCGACGGGGCGATTATCGCCAGCGCGCTCCTCGATGCCATCGGACAGGCTCCGGACGACGCTGCGGGGCAGGTTGCCCGCTTCCTCAAACCCCTCCGGCGCCGCCCCCGCCGGTAGACAGATTCGACCCCACTCCAGCGTCACACGCTGGGGATGGGCAACTCGGAACCGGGACCGGCACCGGAACTCGATGCGGAAGAGCGCCGGCTGATCGACCGGAGCGCCGCCGGGGACCAGGAGGCATTCCGCCAGCTGGTGCTGCGGCACCATCGGCTGGTGATCAACGTCGCCTTTCGAGCGCTTGGCGACGTCGGGGCGGCCGAGGACGTGGCCCAGGAGGTCTTCGTCAAGGTCTACAAGGCGCTTCCAACCTACCGGCATGACAAGCCCTTCGTGCACTGGTTGCATCGGGTGGCCGCCAATACGGTGACCGACTTCGCCCGTCGAAGGAAGCCGGTGATCTCGCTTGATTCGCTCGACACCCTGCCGACGATCACTGGATCTGATCCGCAGGAGCTCGCCGCGCGGCACGATCTGCACCGCGCCGTCCGTAACGCGATCGCGGCGCTGCCGCCACATTACCGTGACACGGTCGCGCTCCAGGTCTTTGGCGAATTGAGCTATGACGAGATCGCGAAGGCGCTCGATATTCCGCTCGGCACGGTGATGTCGAGGTTGAACGCGGCCAAGCGGATACTGCGCGAGCAGCTTCGGGGCGCCGTTGCGGACGAGGATGAGGCGAATACGGCATGAATTCCGGCCGTTTGTTGAATCAGAGGACTGCTGGCAAATGTTGAGTCATGCGACGGCACGCGAATGGCTGATCCCCTACGCGGACGGGATGCTCTCGGCCGACGAGCGCGGTCCAATCGACGGCCATGTTGCCGGCTGCGTGCATTGCGGGCGTGAAGTCGATGCGCTCAGGCAGTTGAATCTTCTGTTGGTCAGCCTTCCCCCGGCGCCCCCGGTTGCATTCGCGCCCTTCTGGTTGAAGCTCCAGGCCGCCCTTCCCGCCACGCGCCACATCAAGGCACCTGCCGTGCAGCGCTACCGTCGGGTTGGCCTCGCCTTCGCGATCGCGACCGTGGCCGCGTTCGCGATCGCCGGGAGTGCCTTCGCCGCGCCCGCCGCGCTGCCGGACAGCCCCCTGTACCCGATCAAGTTGAGCGAGGAATCGTTCGGGCTCGCCCTCGCGTCGCGCTCCCAGCGCGGCGACCTGGTGCTTCACGTCGGGACGGAGCGCCTGCGCGAGGCCCGGGTCATGGCGGCAAGCGGCAAACCCGCGCTGGCCGCCAGCACGGTGCGTGCCTTTCGCCTGATGATCCCCTCGATCGATGCATCGCTGGCCGACACGGCCGACGTCAAGACCGCCGCCGCCAGGCGGAAGGCGCTTGATGTCGAGCTCGCCGCCGTCGAGGAGGCCAATGCCAAGCGCGGCGATGATGACGCCGAGGTCAAACGGCTCGTACTGCTGTCGTTGCACGAGCTCGACGGCGAGCTCAATCAGCCGTCGACGCCCCTGGTGGTCCTCACGCCCGCCCCGGCCCAAACAGTGATCGCGCACCCAACCCCGAAGGCGACTCCGAAGCCGAAGCCGACCGAAGAGCCCGAGCAGCAGTCAAGCCACGACTAGACTTGGCCCGTGGGCGTGCGTGAGGATGTGCTCGTCGTGCCGCGATCATCGCTGTTCCAGGGTGACGAGTGGGTCGGCTTCCGTGATTCCAACCTCGAGAGCCTGCTGGCCAGTGTCCGGGCGCACTATCGGTTCCGGCCGCGCGCGGAGGTCGAAGAGGATCCGAACGAGCCGCAGATCATCCCTTACGTCGTCTTCCGCCACCAGGATCAATATTTCCTGACGCACCGGCTGCGCCGCTCCAGCGAGCGGCGGCTGCGGCACCTCTACTCGCTCGGGGTCGGCGGCCACATCAATCCGGAGGACGTCGCCGGCGCGGCGGACCCGATCGACGCCGGGTTGCGCCGCGAGTGGGAAGAGGAGGTGGTCTACGGCGGCGAGTTCGCCTACCGGTTGATCGGGGCGATCAACGACCAGACGACGCCGGTGGGCCGGGTCCACGTCGGCCTAATCTTCCTGGTCGAGGGCGACCGGCCCGAGATCGCGATTCGCGAGGTCGACAAGCTGGCCGGGACGCTGCTGCCGCTGGACGCAATGCGCTCGTACTACCTGGACATGGAGTCCTGGTCGCAGCTGATCTTCGATTACCTGACGCGGGTCCGCGTCGGGTAGGGGTCGGTTTAACTCGTCAGGTCCTTCGCCAGCTGCTCGAAGTTGCGGACGTAGCGCAGAACATCCTCCTCGGAATGCTGGACCGACAACGTCCAGTTCTCCTCGGCGCCGGGCGCCATCAGCACGCCACGGTTGCACTGGTAGAGCCAGGAAAGGTAGGCGTATTTCTTGTCGATCGTCAGGTAGTCACGGTAATTGCGCACGCGTTGTTTTCGATAGGTTACGCAGCCGCGGGCGCCGAGCGCGATCGGGTGAAAGGGGAGCTGGTATTCGTCCATCACCTTGCGCAGGCCGCCTTCGAGCGCCTCGGCGAGCGCATCGAAATGGGAATATGCGGAGGGCGTCAACACGGACAGCAGCGTCGCCTTGGAGGCGGCGATCGTGAGCGGGTTGCCGTTGAACGTGCCGATCTGGACCACCTTGTGCGCATCGATCGTTCCCATGACGTCCGCCCGGCCGCCGACCGCGCCGCAGGGGAGTCCGCCGCCGATCGCCTTGGCCAGTGCGACCAGGTCGGGGGTGACGCCAAAGCGCTCGGTCGCGCCGCCGGCGGCGATCGTGACGCCCGTCTTTACCTCATCGAAGATGAGCAGGGCGCCGTGCTTGTGCGCGAGCTCGAGGACGCCGGCGAGATAGCCGTCTTCGGGCAGGACGATCCCGATGTTCATCATCACCGGCTCGACGATGATCGCCGCGACCTCGCCGCGATGCGTGTCCAGCGTCCGCTCGAGAATCGGGAGATCGTTGAAGGGAACCACCGTAGTCAGGTCGACGAAGGCCTGCGGCGTGCCGCCGCTGTACTGGACGGAGGCCGGGGCGTCGGCCGGACCCATCAATTCGGGCGGCGGCTCGACGGAGACGAGCAGCGAGTCGTGATGGCCGTGGTAGCTGGCCTCGATCTTGATCAGGCGATCGCGCCCGGTGAAGCCGCGCGCGAGGCGAACCGCGTCGAGCGTGGACTCCGTGCCGCTGTTCGTGAAGCGCCATTGCGGCTGCTTGAAGCGGCGGGCGAGTTCCTCGGCGACGATCGCGTCATCGGCCACCGGTTGCGCGAAATGGGTGCCGAGCGCGGCGCGCTCGGTGATCGCCTTGACGATCAGCGGGTGGGCGTGACCGACCGCCATGACGCCAAAGCCGTTGTGAAAGTCGACGTACTCGTTGCCGTCGACGTCCCAGACGCGGCTGCCTTTTCCGTGGTCCACGAACACCGGCTGGGGGGCGGCGTCCTGGAACGATGACGGCACGCCTCGCGGGATGAACTGTTTGGCCTGCTTCCAGAGCTGGTCCGATTTCTGCCGCTTCGACCGGAACCGTTCCTCCTCCCTGGCGATCAGTTCGACGACGCGGCCGGTTGCGATCGGCTCGGTGGCGGTACTCACGCATTCCCTCCTCGAGTTTTTCTGGCCGCCAGGGCCGAGATCGCCTCCAGTATGCAGCGATTCGCGTTCTGCGCAGTGATCTCAGCGTGATCATACGGCGGTGATACCTCGACCACGTCCATTCCGACCACATTCGTCCGCAACACGATCTTCCGGATCGCGCGCAGCAGGTCGCCGGGCTGCATCCCACCTGGTTCGGGTGTCCCGGTCCCAGGAGCGAAGCCAGGGTCGAGCACATCGATGTCAACCGAGAGATAGATGAACTCGGGCCCATCGAGCGCTTCGGCGATGGCCTGGTCGATCAGCGGTTCGACCCCGCGATCGAAAAGCTCGCCCATAAGATGCCAGCGCATGCCCTGGGCGCGCATCCACTCGAAGGTCTCCCGCCCAGGCCAGTAGCCGCGCAGCCCGATCTGGACGAAGTTCCGCCCCGGGATCGCACCTGATTCGATCAGGCGTCGCATCGGCGTGGCGTGGGAGGCGAGATTGCCCCAGGTGTCTCGGCCGGTGTCGGCATGCGCGTCGAAGTGGACCAGACCGACCTTGCCTCGCCCATAGGCGTCGGCCACGGCCGTGGCCGATGGGTACGTGATCGAGTGGTCGCCGCCGATGACGACCGGCACGATCCTGCGCGAAGCGACTTCGTCGACCCGGGAGCGGATCGCCTCGTGGGCCTGCTCGGTCATCCCGGGGTAGCAGACCGCATCGCCGTAGTCGACCACGTTGAGGACGTCGAACGGCGCGATTTCGAGATCGAGGTGCCAGCTGGCCGGCTGGTAGTTGGCGACTCTGACGGCCCGCGGGCCGAAGCGGGCCCCAGGCCGGTAGGTCGTGCCGTCGTCCCAGGGCGCGCCCACGATCGCGATGTCCGGCTGCCACTTGTCGAGCTCCTGGGGCTCTGTCAGCGCGCGCGCCTTCATGAACGTCGCCGGCCCGAGAAACTGCGGTCCGTCGAGTTGGGCATCGAGGTTGGGACCGTTTGGCATTCGCCTACAATTCTGGCAGCGTCCTGATTGACGGGTTCTCTGGAGGGGAGTAGAAGCATGAAGCGGGTCGGTTTA
Source organism: Candidatus Dormiibacterota bacterium (assembly GCA_030948145.1). Taxonomy (GTDB): domain Bacteria; phylum Chloroflexota; class Dormibacteria; order CF-121; family CF-121; genus JALYYC01. The sequence continues at coordinate 45,763 of JALZAV010000006.1, read as the reverse complement.
ATCGTGATTTCGGCCGCGACGATCCTGGCGGCCTGTGGAGGCGGTGGGACCACGAGCACATCACCGTCGGGCGCCGGCCCGGGCAAGGTGGCGAGTATTGCCGCCGAGGTGCCCGATTCGGTCAAGTCGCAGTCGCCGCTGCAGATCGCGACCGACGCGACCTATGCGCCCAACGAGTTCATCAACCCGGAGACGGGTGCGATCCAGGGCTGGGACATCGACTTCGGCAACGCGCTCTGCAAGATCATGGGCCTCGTCTGCACGTTCAACAACGTCACCTTCTCGGACATCATCGCCCAGCTCAAAGCGAGCACGCCTGCGGAGCAGGCCAACGGCGACAAGCCTCGGTACCAGTTCAGCATCTCCAGTTGGTCACCGACCCAGAAGCGCGAGGACAGCGGGATCGACTTCATCAGCTATTACAAGGCTGGGGAGGCCTGGCTGGTCAAGGCATCAGGCGGCGCCCGCATCAACACTGCCGCCGACATGTGCGGCAAGACGGTTGCGGTGGAGGCGGGCACGACCGAGGAGAGCGACGCCTGGGGCTTCATGGGCAAGCAGGCCGGCGGCACGGCGATCGCCGGCGACAAGAACAACTGCCCCGACGGCAAGGACATCAAGGTGACCAGCTTCCAGACCCAGACCGAGGCCAACTCTGCGCTCCTCTCCGGCCGAGCTGACATCGGCTGGCTCGACCAACCGGTTGCCGACTACCAGGTCAAGCAAACCGGCGGCAAGCTCAAGATCAGTGGCCAGCCCTGCAGTGTCGCGCCGTACGGTATCGCGTTGGTCAAGGGCAGCCCGTTGGAGAAGCCGCTCACGGATGCCGTGAAATTCCTGATCGACAACGGTTATTACAAGAGCATCCTCCAGCAGTGGAACGTCGCCGACGGCGCGATCGCGAGCTCGGACGTCAGCCTGAACAACAACAACTCGATCGGTTCGACCTGCGTGCCGTCCTACTGAGAATCCAGACGCTGAGGATCTGAACAGCAAACTTCAAACCGTGAACGAAGTCACCCCCGGCCCGCGGTTCGGCGCAACGTCCGGACCGCGGCCGGAGGCGATCAAAGCCGTTCCGGTTCGACATCCCTGGCGATGGGTCGCGGCGGTTGTCGTCCTGGCCGTCACCGCCCAGGTCATCTATACGATCCTGGTCGAGGCGGGCCTGAAGTGGGAGGTGATCGGGCACTTCCTGTTCCAGCGGCTGATCCTGGGTGGCCTCCTCGTGACGCTCCAGCTCACCGTGCTCGCGATGGTCATCGGAGTCATGCTCGGGATCATCCTCGCCGTGATGCGGATCTCGCCCAACCCGGTCGTCTCCTGGGTGAGCTGGGTTTATATCTGGTTCTTCCGCGGGACCCCCGTGCTGGTGCAAATCTTCTTCTGGTTCAACCTCAACCTGGTGCTGCCCCACATCACCGTGGGCATTGCCGGCACACCCCTGTACTGGCGCGGTCCGGGGACGAACAGCCTGATCACCCCATTCGTGGCGGCGCTGCTCGGTCTCGGCCTGAACGAGGCCGCCTACATGGCGGAAATCGTCCGTGCCGGCATCATCTCCGTCGACCAGGGGCAGACCGAAGCGGCCCAGGCGCTCGGGATGACGCGGACGCTGGTCATGCGCCGCATCGTGCTCCCGCAGGCGATGCGCGTGATCATCCCGCCCACCGGGAACGAGACGATCTCCATGCTCAAGACGTCATCGCTTGCTTTCGTCGCCGCCGTGCCGGAGTTGTTCACCCGGGGCAACCAGATCGCGAGCGCGAACTTCGACGTCGTCGAGCTGATCTTCGTCGTCAGCATCTGGTACCTGGCGATGACCTCGATCCTGACCGTGGGCCAGTTCTACCTCGAGCGGTACTTCGCCCGCGGATCCCAACGCGAACTGCCGGCGACGCCGATCCAGCGCTTTCGCCGCATGCTGTTCACCGGTCACCTGTCGCCCCCCGGAACTGACGGGGTGACAGCGCCGGGACCGGTCGCCCCCCATAGCGAGCACCGCTGAGATGGGCGCGACTCCGATGGTGAAGGCCGAGGCGGTTCACAAGAACTACGGTCGGCTCGAGGTCCTGCGCGGCATCGATCTCGAAGTGCAGGTTAAGCAGGTGCTGTGCCTGATCGGGCCCTCGGGCTCGGGCAAGAGCACCTTCTTGCGTTGCATCAATCACCTCGAAAAGATCGATGGCGGCCGGCTGGCGGTCGACGGTGAGCTGGTCGGGTACCAGCAACGTGGTGACCGGCTCTACGAGCTCGGCGACGCCGAGGTCTGCAAGAAACGCTCCGAGATCGGGATGGTCTTCCAGCGATTCAACCTGTTCCCGCATATGACGGCGCTGGAGAATGTGATCGAGGCACCGATTCGGGTTAAGCGCATGTACCGGTCGGTCGCCGCGGAGATGGCCAATCGCTTGCTTGAGCGTGTGGGCCTGAGCGACAAAGTGAATGCCTATCCGAATCAGCTCTCCGGCGGCCAGCAGCAGCGGGTGGCGATCGCTCGGGCGCTGGCGATGGGACCGAAGCTGATGCTCTTCGACGAGCCGACCTCCGCGCTCGATCCCGAGCTCGTCGGGGACGTCCTTGACGTCATGCGGGACCTGGCCAGGGAGGGAATGACCATGATCGTGGTCACCCACGAGATGGGATTTGCGCGCGAGGTGGGCGACGCGCTGGTTTTCATGGATGGCGGCGTCATCGTCGAAGCCGGGACCCCCCGGGACATGCTCGCCAACCCGCAGCAAGAGCGGACCCGCGCGTTCCTTTCGAAGGTGCTCTAGACCTCCTCCAGGGAAGGAAATCTAGCGGCGCCGCTTGAGGTCCTTGAGGATCTCGCGGGAGGCGTTGCGGCCATTGATGCCGCTGATGCCACCCCCGGGATGGGTGCCAGACCCGCACAGGTAGAGGTCCTTGATCGGGGTGCGGTAGTCGGCGTAGCCGGCCACCGGGCGCCAGGAAAACAGCTGGTCGAGCGTCAGGTCGCCGTGCATGATATTGCCGCCGATCAGTCCATACTCCTGCTCCATGTCGTAGGGGCCGAGCACCTGCCGGTGCTCGATCGCGCCAGGCAAGTTCGGGGCGAACCGGGCGTAACCCTGGATCACCCGGTCCGCATAGGCCTCCAGCTCGTCGCGATGCGGAGCTTTGGACCAGGAGGCCGGCACGTACTGGGTGAAGCAGCTCATGATGTGCTTGCCGGCTGGCGCGAGCGTGTCGTCGACCAAGGTCGGCAGCACACCGTCGGAGTAGGGGCCGGCGGAGGGCCGGCCATATTTGGCGTCGTCGAAGGCCTGCTCCAGGTACTCCATCGAATCGCAAAGCTGGATGAAGGAGCGGGCGGCGGTCGCTGAGTCGGCCTCGGAAAGCCCGCTGAAGCGAGGCGGCTCGGCCAGCGACAGGTTCACCTTGACGGTGCCGGAGCGGGTCTTGTATCGATCGATCGCTTTGACGAAGTCTGCGGGAAGATCCCTCGACGTCAGCAGCCCGCAGAAGGTGGTCTTGGGATGCGCGTTCGAAATCACGGCGCGCGCGCGGAGCTCGGTGCCATCGGCCAGCGCGACGCCGGTGGCTCGGCCGTCCACGACGAGTATCCGGGCCACGGTTGCGGCGGTCCTGATCTCGGCACCGTGCTCTCGGGCGTCGGCCGCGATCGCCTCGGAGACGGCTCCGGTACCGCCTCGGACGAAGGCCCACTCTGCCATCTGGCCATTGATCTCACCGATGTAGTGGTGCAGCAGCACGTAGGCGGTCCCTGGCGTGTAAGGACCGCCATAGGTCCCGATTGCGCCGGACACGCAGCGGGCCGCCTTGACCTGGGGCGACTCGAACCACTCCTCGAGCAGTTCGGCGACGGACAGGGTCATGACCTTGACGAAGTCCGCGGTCCCCTGGACATCGAGACCCTTGAGCTTCCAGGCGAACTTCGCCAGCTCGAGCAAATCGGCCGGTGACTTTGCCCCGACCGCAGGCGGGGTCATCAGCAGGAGCGGCCTGACGAGCTCGGCGATCTTCGCGAGGTAGGCGCTGAACGCCGGCCAGACCTCCGCGTCCTTCCTGGAAAATTTCGCAATCGCCTCATGGGCCTGCCTCGGGTCCTTCGTCAGGAGGAGGTGAGACCCGTCCGGGAAGGGCACGTAGTAATCGGCCGCCAGCGGATAGAGGGTCAGCCCATGCCGGTGAAGTTCCAGTTCGCGGATGACCTCCGGCGGCATGAGCGAGAGCACGTACGACAAGGTCGAAACGGTGTAGCCGGGCCAGGGGTGCTCGCTGACCGCGGCACCGCCCAGGACAGTCCGGCGCTCCAGCACCAGCGTTTTGAAGCCGGCCCGCCCGAGGTAGGCGGAGGTCGCGAGGCCGTTGTGCCCGCCGCCCACGATGATCGCGTCAAATTCGGCCGGCATCACGGGGGAGTATATCCGCGCAGGGAGGGACATTTAGTCCTTGACAAGTGTTCCGCCGGAGTATGAAATTCGGTCAAGGCCCTGCCCAAAGGGTCGACCACGCAAGGAGGGAGATTTGGCAACAACCGTCGTTCGTCCTGAGGCGGGCGTCGCAACCGACGTCGTCGCCGAAAAACGCAAGCTCAAAAAGTCGCTCTTCCGGTGGGATCTGGCGTTCTTCACCATCGTTGCCCTCGTGGGGATTGACACGTTGGGCCAGGCGGCAAGCTTCGGGACCCAGACCCTGTTCTGGTTGGTCTTTCTTTCGGTGTTTTTTCTTATTCCGTACGGCATGATCGTTGCCGAGCTGGGGACCCGTTTCCCGGTTGAGGGCGCGGTCTACGAGTGGGTCCGGCTTGCCTATGGGCACCTTGCCGGTGCTGTCACCGCCGTCGTTTACTGGATCGCCAACCCTGTCTGGTTGGGCGGTTCCCTCGCCGCGCTGGCGATCGGCGCCATGGATGCGCTCTGGGGCACCAGGATCAGTGGCAACCTGGCGCTCTCGATCATCGTCGGCCTCGCCTTCGTCTGGGTGGCGATCGCCATGAACATCCTGTCGTTACGGCAAATGAAATGGGTGCCGACGCTTGGTGCAATCGTCCGCGGCGTCCTGCTTGGCCTATTCGGCATCCTGGCACTCGTCTCGGTCTTCTCTGGCCATGCCAAGGGGCACATCAATGGCGGCGACCTCGTCCCAACCGTGGGAATCTTTGTCGGGGTCCTCGGCATCCTGATCTTCAACTTCGTCGGCTTCGAAGTACAGTCCAATGCCAGCGAGGAGATGGGTGATCCCCGGCGGGACGTGCCAAAGTCCATCGCCTGGAGCTGGGCGGCGAGCCTGATCGGCTACCTGATTCCGGTGGCAGGCATCCTGCTGTTGCTATCGTCCAAGGACATCAGCGGCGTGGCCGGCTTTCAGGCCGGCTACCAGGCGGCGGTCAGCAGCGCGCTTGGCGGGAATGGCGCGACCCTCCTCAACTGGTTGGTTGGCGCCGCGATCGTCTTCTCGCTTGGCGCTGGCGGCGTGGTCTGGCTGATGGGCTCGGATCGAGCCATGGCGATCGGATCGCTCGCCGGGTCGGGCCCCCGCTACTGGGGCAGCTTCTCGAAACGATTCGGCACCCCGGTGCGGGTAAACGTCGCATCAGGCGTGATCGCGAGCATCTTCCTGATCCTCAACTTCGCGCTCACCAAGGGCGATCTGCAGAGCTTCTTTAAGACCGTGCTGGCGATCGTCATCTCGACGACGACGTTCTCCTACATCCTCGTTTTCCCCTCGATCGTGACCCTGCGCCGCAAGTACGGCTCGGGCGGGCGGGGCTTCCGGATTCCCGGCGGCAGGGTTGGCGTCTGGACCTGCGCCGTGTTGACCGAGTTCTTCATCATCGCGGCCACGGTGTTCTCCTTGTGGCCCGGGATCTGTACCTCAAACGGCTGCTTTGGCGCCGATGCCACGGCAGCCCAGGGCACCGTCGCACGCGGGACCTGGGAACTATGGACGCTCGGGGCAATGGCGTTCATCATTCTGGTTGGCGTCGCCTTCTGGGCGACCGGACGTAACCGGCAGATCAGCGCCGACTACGAACTGGTGACGGCCGAGGGCCAATCGATTCTCAAGGTGTAGGCAAACAAAGAGCGCTCCGGAATAGCGCCGGAGCGCTCTTTTTCTTTGCGGCAGAATTCAGCCTATGAAAACGATATTTCGGGACACGGAGGATCTTGCCCGTGCCTCAACGCTCCCAGCCAGCGCTTATGTCGATCAGGATGTCTACCAGGTCGAAAAACAGCAAATCTTCGGCCGGACCTGGCAGCTTGTTGCGCGCGCCGATGAGCTCGCTCGAATCGGAGACCTGAAGCCGACCACGATCCTCGATGAGCCGATCCTGATCACGCATGGGCTCGACGGGACACTGCGCGGCTTCTACAACGTCTGCCGCCATCGCGCTGCGCAGGTCGTGCTGTCGAAGGGCAACCGGCGAAGCCTGCAGTGCCCCTACCATGGCTGGACCTACGGGCTCGATGGCCGCTGCCAGGTCGCTCGCGAGATGGAGGGGACCGAGGACTTCGACAAGGCGGACTTCGGGCTGGTCCCGATCCGCGTGGAGCGCTGGGGACCATTCATTTTCGCCAACCTCGACCGTGACGCACCTCCGCTGCTCGAGGTGATGGGGGCGATCCCCGGCGAGGTGGCCGCCGCGGGGTATGACGTGGGCCGGATGCAGCTGGTCGAGCGGCGGGACTACGTGATCAACTGCAACTGGAAGGTCTACGTCGACAACTACCTCGAGGGGTACCACCTGCCGATCGCGCACCCCGGGCTCTTCAAGGAGCTCGACTACGACGCCTACCGCGTCGAGACGTTCCGCTATTACTCGAAGCAGCATGCGCCGATCCGCGAGCTGAAGCCGGGCGAGGTCATCGGTCGAGACCGGCGTTATCTCCGGGAGCCGGGGGCGGAGGACAGCGCACTCTACTACTGGATCTTCCCGAACACGATGTTCAACATCTACCAGGACAACATGAGCTCGAACCTGATCATCCCGCTCGGCGTCGACAAAACCCTGACGATTTTCGAATGGTTCTTCGCGCAGCCGGGGACCGGGCCAGGCTGGGAGTCGATGCAGCAGACGATCGCCTTCTCTGACGAGATTCAGCAGGAGGACATCGCGATCTGCGAGTACGTCCAGAAAGGCCTCGCCTCACGCGCCTACGACCGCGGTCGGTTCAACGCCAAGCGCGAGAACGGCGTTTACCACTTTCAGCGGCTCGTCTCCGAGTTCCTGGCATAGACCAGATGGCCACCGAGGATGGTGGCCCGGATTGAGGCGTCGACCAGCGGAGTACCCGGTGCCACGTTGAGGTCCGGCTCGAGGACGACGATGTCGGCCAGCACGCCGCGGTCCAGGGTGCCCTTGATCGACTCCTCGTGCGCGGCCCAGGCATTGCCCGCGGTGTAGGTCGCCAGCGCCTGCGCCAGTGGCAGGCGCTCGTGCGGAAGCCAGCCACCCGGCGGCCGCCCATCCCGGGTGGTCCGATTCACGGCCGAGTTCAACCCGAGTAAGGGGTCGAAGGAGACGATGGGCCAATCGGACCCGAACGCGAGCCGGCCGCCGGCACGCCGGATCGAGTTCCATGGCCAGCCTCGTGCCGCCCGCGCGAGCCCGATCTTCGCGGTGTAGAGGTCGAGCTGGGCGGGTTCCGGGTCGGCGTGATAGGGCTGCATGCTCGCCACGACGCCGAGCGCCCCAAAGCGTGGGATGTCGGCGGCGTCGACGGTCTCGATGTGCTCGATCCGATGCCGTCGATCGCGCCGCGCATTGCGCTTCGCCGCGTGCTCGTAGGCATCGAGCGCCATCCGGACGCCGCCATCGCCGATCGCATGGATCTGCACCTGCCACTGGCGCGCATCCGCGATCCGCACGGCCTCGGCGAGTTCCCCGGCCTCCCATTTCGGGCGCCCGAGCGCACCGTTCTCGCCTGGGTTCATGCCTTCGTAGGGGGCGAGCATGGCCGCTGTCCCGGACTCGATAACGCCATCCGCATAGCCCTTGACGATGCCGCCGGAGATCCAGGCGTCGCCGCGACGGGGGAAGGCTTCGGCCTCGTACTGCACCAGCCGCCGTTCCCAATCCGCGATGCTGAGCCCGGGTTCCATCCGCTGACCGAGCCGGATCCGGATCCTGGGCGACCCGGACGCCCCCAGCGCGTCATAGACCTCGAACTGCTCCAGGTCGGCGCCCGCCTCCTGGACGCTGGTCAGGCCGTGCCGGTGGGCGAGCTGGATCGCCTGGGACAGGCTGTCGAGGTCTTGAGCGAAGGTCCGAGGTGGGAGGGCGCGGTCGACCAGGTCCATGGCCGCCTCTGTGAGGATGCCGGTCGGCCGCCCTACTGCATCGCGCTGGATCTCGCCCCTCGGCGGATTCGGGGTCGCGTCATCGATCTGAAGCCGGGCAAGGGCCGCCGAGTTGACCCAGGTGGTGTGGCTGTCATATGCCTCGAGCGCGACCGGGCGGTCGCCCACGATCCGATCCAGCAAGGCCCGATGCGGCATGCCGCCGTCAAAGACGGCGTAAAACCAACCGCGCCCGAGCAGCCAGTCTCGGTCCGGATTCGCAGAAGCGAACTCGGCAATACGGCGGAGCACGCCGTCCGCCGTGGTTTCGGCGGACAGTTCGAGGTTGGCAAGGTGCCTGGCGCCGTCCAGAAAGTGCACGTGGGCGTCGTTGAATCCGGGCATGATCAGGCCGCCGGCGGCATCGACTACTGTCGTCGTCGGGCCGACGAGGTTCCGAAGTTCGGCGTCTGACCCGGTTGCCAGGATGCGATCCCCGAGGACCGCGATCGCCGTTGCGGGGCCGGCTGCCGGCCAGACCCGGCCCCCGAGCACCACGAGCGAGGCAGGTTTGCCGATGCCTGGATGCTAGCTGCTGGCGCCGGGCTGCTTTTGTCATTGACGAGGTCCCGGCTGCCTGCTACGTTTGGCGCAGTTCAAGGGAGAGGAGGGAACCCCGTATGTCGTCACACCGCGTCATGACGCCCCCGACCGGGCTCGAGGGGTCGAATACGCAGGAAGCGGCCGATGCCCGCGACCTGGCCGGGTTTGGCTACAAACAGGAACTCAAGCGCATCCTCGGCGTCTACTCCAGCTTCGCTGTGGCGTTCTCCTACATCTCGCCCAGCACCGGCATCTTCACGCTCTTTGCGCCCATCGGTCTGGCGATCGCCGGGCCATTCTTCTTCTGGAGTTGGCCGCTCGTCGCCCTGGGCCAATTCCTGGTTGCGTTGAACTTCGCGGAGGTCAGCTCGCACTTCCCAGTCGCGGGTTCGGTGTATCAGTGGACCAAGTATCTGTCCAATCGGCATTACTCCTGGTTCACTGGCTGGATCTATTTGTTCGCCGGGATTCTCACGGTTACTGCCGTCGACGCCACCATCCCGATCGTGTTGATCCCATTGCTCAACAACGTTGGCGTCAACATCACCGCCACGCTCACCAGCCAGATCTTGATTGCCGCTGTCGTGCTCGCCAGCACTACCCTTTTGAATATCTACGGAGTCCGACTGGTCGCGCTGGTAAACAACACCGGGGTGGTCTTCGAGATTCTCGGCATGGTGGTCTTCGCGCTCATCCTGCTCATCTTCTTCCACCACCAGTCGGCCGGCGTCATTTTCGATAGCAGCTATCTGGGTGGCGCTGGATTTACCAGGCAGGCAGGGGTGTTCCTGGCCGCGATGTTCATGTCCCTTTTCGTCATCTACGGATTCGACACGGCCAGCACCCTGGCCGAGGAAACCAAGAATCCGCGGGTCGAGGCTCCGAAGGCCGTGCTGGCATCGATCGCCGGCGCCTTCGTTATCGGGGCGATTTTTCTCTACTCGACACTGGTGGCCATTCCCGACATGGGCAAGTTCGTCGCGGGTGCCGGGGCGTCACCGCCCACCATCGGGTCGCCCGCCGACATCTTTAACGCGGTAATGCCCAAGTGGCTGGCCAGCGTCTATCTGCTGATCGTTCTGGCCGCTATCTACGTCTGCTGCCTGGCCATCCAGACATCTACGATCCGTCTAGCGTTTGGGATGGCGCGGGACGGCAAACTGCCATTCAGCCGTTTCTACCGGCGAGTAAGCCCCACATTGCACACACCGGTTGGCGCATGTCTGGTTGTCGGCGGACTGTCGGCCATCCCGTTGACCTACGGAGCGAACGCCATTCTGCTCGCAACCGGGGCAACCGGGCTGATCTACCTTTCGTACATGCTCGGCAACATTGCCGTCCTGACGGCGCGGATGAAAGGATGGCCAACCGAAGGGGCGCCGTTCAAGTTGGGAAGCTGGGGCACGGTCGTCAACGTCCTGGCGATCCTGTGGGGCGCGGCGATGCTCGTCAACTTCCTGTGGCCGCGGGGGTCAAGCAATCCAAACCTCAATGCGCTACCGAACTACCCGGACTGGCTTGGTTCGATAGGTGGGGTATCGATCTTCGAAGCGACGATTGGCGTGATCCTGCTTGTAGGCGTCGTCTACTACGTGGTCGGCCAGCTGCCGCGGCGGGAGCAGGCAGTCGGCGCGGCGTAACAAGAGCCCTGCGTACAGGCGGTGGGGAGACCCGCCGCCTGTACTTATAATGCTGAGACCATGGCGGTCAAGATTCGCGTCCCCGGCGCGCTGCGTCAGTTGACGCGCGGCGCCGCGATCGTCGAAGTCAATGCCCAGGACGTCTCGCAGGCCCTGGATGCGCTGAATGAGCAGTTCCCGGGATTCCGCGAGCGACTTTACGACGAGAAGGGCCAGTTGCGGCAGTTCATCAACATCTACCGCAACGACGAGGACATCCGCTTCGGGTCCGGTCTCAAGACGCCACTGAGCGATAGTGACGACCTCTCGATTGTTCCGGCCGTCGCGGGCGGCTGAGCCCAGATGGCGCGGAGGACCGTGCGCCTGACGTTCCGCCGTGACACCCTCAACGTTCCCGTGATCTACCAGATCGGCAAGGACTACAAGGTGGTCACGAACATCCGGCGCGCCGAGGTCAAGGACGAGACCGGGTGGGCCGAGCTCGATCTCGACGGCGAGCAGGCGGAGATCGAGCGCGCCCTCGACTACTGCCGCGGCCAGGGGGTCGAGGTCCAGAGCCTGGAGACGGCGTGAAAGTCGCCGTCGCCATGAGCGGCGGCGTGGACTCCTCCGTGGCGGCGGCGCTGATGCGCGACGAAGGCCACGAGGTCTTCGGCGTGACGCTGCAGCTCTGGCCGAAGGAGATGGCAGCTCGCGACTTCGACAAGCACCACGGCTGCTGCTCGCTGGACGCGGTCGAGGATGCCCGCCGGGTCGCGACCCGATTGGGCATCCCGTATTACGTCCTCAACTTCGAGGACCAGTTTCGCTCGGCGGTGATCGAGCCGTTCACCGCGTCGTACCTGGGCGGTCGCACGCCGAACCCCTGCATCCGCTGCAACGAAACGATCAAGTTTGGCCTGCTGCTGAGGAAGGCGCTCGCTCTCGGCGCGGATGTCCTCGCGACCGGGCACTATGCACGCATCGAGGGTGGTGACGGCGGCCTGGTGCTGAAGAAAGCGGTCGATGAGCGGAAGGACCAGTCTTACGTGCTGTACCAGCTGGGTCAGGATCAGCTCCGCTCTCTGCGCTTCCCGCTGGGCGGATGGACGAAGGCGCAGGTCCGGGCCCGTGCCATGGAGCTCGGGCTGGTCACCGCCCTGAAGCCCGAAAGCCAGGAGATCTGCTTTGTCGCCGATGGCAGTTACCGGGAATTGTTGAAGACGCGCTTTGCCGAGCGGGTCCGCCCCGGGCCGGTACTCGATGAGGCCGGCGCCGTCGTGGGCGAGCACGACGGGATCGCGATGTATACCATCGGTCAGCGCTCAGGGCTTCGATTGCGAGCGGTCGGTCCGACGGCCGAGCCGCGGTACGTCAGCGCGATCGACCCGATGGCGAACACCGTCACGATCGGCGGCGATGCCCGGCTGTTTGCGACCGCCTGCGATGTGAACGAGGTCCGCTATGTCGGCGGCGCGGCCCCGGACGGGCCATTTGCCGCCAGGGTGAAAGTTCGATCGCATGCCGCCGGCGCCGAGGCTCTGGTCAGCCCTTTCGGTGACGACGCGCGAATCGATTTCGTCCAGGCGCAACGCGCGCTCGCGCCCGGCCAGGCCGCGGTCTTCTACGACGGCGACCGCGTCATCGGCGGCGGGCCGATCGCCGCGACCTCGAGGTGATCCGGCTCGACCTGGCGGCGCAGCATCCCCTCCTGCCGACTGCCGCGCAGATCCTGCTTGTCTACATTGCGTCGCTCGGTGGCGTGCTCGCGGCGAAGCTCGCCTGGGAGGGCCGGCCGGCCTACTGGCTGTCCGTTCTCGGGGTCTTGTTCTTTCTGATTGGAGCGCTCTGGGGCCGGGGCATTCTCTCCAGCGGGACGACCTTTAGCGCGGTCGGGGCGGGCATCGCGATGATGATCGTCGGGGTCGCCCTCGACCTGCTCTTCGGGCCCCCCTTCAGCACGACCAAATAGCATTACCGGTGATGGACGCGTCCGACAAGTACATGAGCGCTGCGATCGTCGCGCGCAAAGATTTCGGGCCGACCCTCTTCAGCGTCTGGATCAAGCCACCGGAACCGCTGGCGTTCAGAGCGGGTCAATATGTCGCCTTCGGGGTGGACAACAGCGACAAGGTTCTGGAGCGAGCCTTTTCCATCGTTTCCAGCCCGCTCGAGCCCGAGCTGGAGTTCTTCATCGAGATGGTCCCCGAGGGAGCGCTCTCGCCACAGCTGCATCGCCTCGGGGTTGGCGACCACGTCTACATGCGCAAGAAGGCGAAGGGCATCTTCAACCTCGACGCAAAGTCCGGCCATCAGAAACACTTCTTGATCTCCACGGTCACCGGGATCGCCCCGTACGTCAGCATGGTGCGCACCCTTGCCCGCGACCTCAAGGAGGGTCGCGTCACCGAGCCCCATCGCCTCGTCATCCTGCAGGGCGCGGCCCGCTCCGACGAATTCGCCTACGACCGGGAGCTGACCGAGGCGGCGGCGGCCTTCCCCTGGGTGACCTACATTCCGACGATCAGCCGTCCCTGGGAGGATCCGGAGTGGGGCGGGGAGCGGGGGAGAGTGGACGACCTGGTGCGCAAGTACTCGGACACGCTTGGCCTCGAGCCGGCGGAGACCACCGCCTACCTCTGTGGCAACCCGGGCATGATCGTGAACGCGCGCGACATCCTGCGCCGCCGCGGCTACGACCACGGCGCGATCAAGGAAGAGACCTACTGGGCGCCGGGGGAGGGAGAGGTTGAGTACTGAGATAGAATCTCTCGCCGTGCCGCTGATCGGGGCGCTTCCCCAGTCGATCACAGACCAACCTGTGGTCCTCATCATCTATGTGCTGTTGGTGGTTGCGCTCGGCGCGGCGCTGGCCAGCGTTGTCCTGCGGAGCGTGCTCTACGCCATCGCCGCGTTTGCCATCACCATGGCCGCGGTCGCGTTTCTCTACCTGATGCTGGCGCCGTTCCTCCTCTTCGCCGTCCAGCTCCTGATCTTCACGACGGTGAGTGCCGGCCTGCTGATCGGCTTGCTCCGCACCACGACCAGGCTCGAGGAAGCGCCCGCCAGCCCATTCAGTCCCGAGTTGATGGGCGGCGCGGCCATTGCCGCCGCCGTCGCCGCGCTGCTCGGTGTCGTCGTCGGCGCCACGAACTGGCCGGTCCGCTTCACGGGGGGCCTGATGGAAGGGTTCGGGCACGCGCTGGCGAATACCTACATCGTTGGAATCGCAGTGCTGGTCGTGACGGTCGCCTCGGCGGCCCTGGGCGCGGGCCTGCTGGCAACCCAGCGCCTCGGACGGCGCGCCGCGGCGACGCTCCCGCCGACCACCCGGCAGGGACGGCAGCGGCCGCGTCCCCCGGAGTCCCGCGGATGAGCGCCGGCCTGCACCTGGTCCTTACCGCCTCCGCCGTGCTGTTCGGGATCGGCGCCCTGGCGCTGCTCGTCAAGCGGAGCGTCATCGTCATGCTGATCGGCACGCAATTCATGCTGACCGCCGGCAGCCTCGCGTTCGTCGCCTTTTCGCGCTTCGGCCTCGGTGCGGGAAGCCCGGGCCGAGGGCAGGTGGTCGCCCTGATCGTTTCCGGCCTGGGGATCGCCGAGCTGGCGATCGGCCTCGCGATGGCGGCGATCATCTACCGTGAGCAGCGCACCTTTCTCGTCGACGAATACGAGTCGGTAGCGGGTTGACGTGACGTTGACCCTCCTCGCGGCGGCCGCCAGGGGTCCGCTGGACAGCTGGAGCCCGACCTTCCTCGCCTTGCTGACCTTGCTCCTCCCGCTGATCGCCGTCCTGCTGATCGCCAGCTTCACGATCGACTCGCGACGCCTGAGTGCCGGGATCGCGGTCCTCTTCACGCTCGCCAGCGCGATTGGCGCGCTCCTGGTGCTGGCGATCGAAATCGCCCACCCGCTGCATCTCGAGCGCGAAAGCACGTTCCTGCAGTTCTTCACCGGCCTGTCGGGGACCGCCGCGGAATTCACGCTCAAGTGGGGCGTCACCGCCGATCCGCTCGCGGCGGTGATGCTCGTCACGGTCGCGATCGTCAGCCTCCTCGTCCAGGTCTTTGCGCTGGGATCGATGCGCCGGGACGACGGAGCGATCCGGTTCTTCATCGTCATGCTCTTCTCGACGTTCGCGATGTTCGGCTTCGTGCTCTCGACGAACTACTTCGAGCTGTTCCTCTTCGGGGCGCTGGTGACGGTCTCGTCGTACCTGCTGATCGGCCATTGGTGGCAGCGGGAGGATGCGGCGCGCGGCGGGACCCGCGCCTTCATCATTTTCGCGATCGGCGACGTCGCCCTCCTGATCGGCATCGCCTACATCTATTACCGGTTCAACGAGCTGAATTTCCAGGCGCTCGCGGGCCACTACGCCGGCGGCAAGGTCAGTGCGAACGGCCTCTTTTTGATGGCGCTGCTCGTGTTTGTCGCCGCCGCCGCGCGCTCGGCGCAGTTCCCGTTGCATGTCTGGCTCTCGGGCAGCGTCCAGGCGCCCGCCCCCGCCGTGGCACTGATGCACTCGGCGACCGTCGGGGTGGCGGGGATCTACCTGGTCGCCCGCAGCTACGCGCTCTTTAGCGCCAGCCCACGCGCGCTCCTCGTGGTCGCGGCCGTGGGTGGCGTGACGGCGGTGCTGGGGGTGGTCTGGTCACTTAACCAGGAGAACCTCAAGCGGGCCATCGCCTACGCCACCATGGGCGAGTTGGGGCTGATGATGCTGGCATTGGGAATACAGGCCTATGGCGCCGGAGCCTTCGAGGTGATCACCCACGCCTGGCCGAAGGCGCTGCTCTTTCTCGCTGCCGGCATTGTCATCCGCGAGCTGCGCACCGAGCAGATGGGGGAGATGGGTGGATTGCTACGGCGCATGCCGCGCACAGGCGTGACCGCGCTGATCGGGATCGCGGCGCTGGCCGGCATCCCGCCCCTGAGCACCTACTGGAGCAAGGACGCGATCCTGTCGCGCGCGCTGGCGACCGGCAACCCGGCCTCGATTGTCGCTGTTGTGCTTGTGATCTTCCTGCTCGCGCTGGCCGTCTTTCGAGTTTTCGCGCTCGTGTTCCTCGGGCAAACAGCGCGCCGCCGCCGCTTCGAGCCCGACCGGATTCGAGAGGCCGGCGGCCGGGTCGCGCTCGCCATGATCCTGCTGGCCGTCGCCAGCGTGGTGGTCGGGGTGCGCGGCTTTCCCGGCCGGAGCGACTTCCTCGGCTTCGTGACTTACCACGGCCTGAGCCTCTCGAACTCGCACCTGGTCGCGGCCGCGATCACGCTCATCGCCAGCGTGCTGGGCGCCGCGGTCGCGCTGCTCGCCTATGGGCGGCGGCTGCTACCGGCGATGCCACCGGCTCTCGCCCCGGCGCGGCGGGCGCTGGCCCACGGCCTCTATGTCGACCGCACCTACGGGTTCGCCGTCGATCGTGGCGTGCTACCGCTGAGCGACGCGGTCGCCTGGGCTGATCGTCATGTCATCGAGGAGGGGGTTGACGTGATCTCCGACTCGATCACGTACGCGTCGACGCCACGCCGGCGCCTACCGCGGCTGCGCACGCAGCAGTTCGCGCTCGGCCTCTTCACCGGCCTGCTCGCGCTGGCCGCGGTCACGATCCTGATCGGCGCCCACCTGATCAAGGGCCTGGGCTGATGCTGCTTCTCAGTGCCATTGTCTGGGTGCCCGCGATCGCAGCGGTGCTGCTGCTGTTCTTTCCGGCCCGCACGCCGGCTGAGAAGGGCCGGATCCGCACCATCGCGCTGGCCGCGGCGGCCTTCGTCACCGCGCTCGATGTTGTGATGTGGTTCGGCTTCCGCGACCAGAGCGGGACCTACGCCTACGAGGAAAGCCGCTCCTGGCTGCCGGGCCTGGGGTCGAGCTATCACCTCGGCGTCGACGGCGTCAGCATGTCGCTCCTGCTGGTCGCGGGGATCCTGTTCCTGGCCGCGATCGTCGTCTCCAACCGCATCCGCGATGACGTCCGGGGATTCTTCATCCTCTTGCTCCTGGTCGAGACCGGCGTCAACGGGGCGCTCTGCTCGCTCGACTTCCTCCTCTTCTTTCTCTTCTGGCAGCTGCAGGCAGTGCCCCTCTGTTTTTTGACCGGCGGATGGGGCGGCCCACATCGGTTGGCGGCGGCCTGGAAACTGCTCGCGGTCGAGATGGTCGGCAGCGGCCTGCTGCTGCTCGCCATCCTGATCCTCTACCTCAAGGTGCCAACCCATACGTTCGACATCGCCACGCTCCACGATCTGACCGTCCCGACGTCTGCCTCCGGGCTCGTTTTCGCGCTCTTCTTCATCCCGTTCGCGCTCCGGCTGCCGGTGTTCCCCTTCCATACCTGGTTTACCAGCGCCCAGGGAGAAGCCGCCCCGCCGGTCGCGATCATCCTCGCCGCCGTCGTCACCAAGCTCGGAGCGTACGGCCTGATCCGGATCAATGTCGGCGAGTTCCAGTCCACGCTGCACCGGGTTTCGGGAGCGATCGCGGTGCTGGCGGTGACCACGGTCCTCTGGAGCGCCGTCGCCGCCTTCCGCGAGGATGATCTGCGCCGGGTCATCGGCTACCTGGTAGTCAGCCACGGAGGCATCCTGCTGCTGGCGGTGGCCTCGGCCTCGCCGGTAGCGTTGAACGGCGCCGTCCTGCTGATCGCGGCCGATGGGCTGGCAACGGCGCTGATGATCGTGATGGCGGCGACCGTGGCGGAGCGAGCCAACACCAACTCCATCCGGGCACTGGGTGGGCTCGCGGCGCGGATGCCGAGGGGGGCCGTGCTCTGGATCTTCGGCGCCCTCGCCGCGCTGGGGCTACCTGGGCTCGCGGTTTTTGTTGGACAGTTCCTCGTGTACCTGGGGACCTACCCGAGCCAACGGCTCGCCACCAGCCTCGTGATCCTCGGCGGCCTGCTCGCTGCCGCTTCGATGGTATGGACGTTTGAGCGCATCTTCTTCGGGTCGCTGAACGAGGCCTACTTGAGGGTCCGCGACGTCGGCAGTCTGGAGCTCGGGACCGGCGTCGGCCTGCTCGGCCTGCTGGCGCTGCTTGGCATCCTGCCCGCCATCCTGATGGACAGCATCAACTTTTCGGTGCTGACACTGCTCAGCCGAGGCGGCGGGTGACGCTCGGCAACGTCCTCGCCTTCACGCCCGAGTTGTGGCTGCTCGCGGGCGCGATCGCCGTCTTTGCCCTGGCCCGCTTCCGTCCCGGGTTCTCGGCGACGGCGGTGGGGATCGGCGCCGTCGTGCTCGCCTTCCTCGCGCTGCTGACCCAGGCGAAACAAACGATCACGATCCTCGACGGCGCCTTCCTGCTGGACGGCTATGCGTTCGTCTTCGATGTGGCGATCCTGGCCGCCGGCGCGATTGCGCTGCTCCTCAGCCTGGCCGACGCCATCCCCGGTGAGTCGCGGGCGGGGGAGCTGGCCGGTTTCATGTTGCTCGGCACCATTGGGGCGATGCTCGCGGCGTCGGCGGCGGAGATGGTTGCCCTGCTGGTGGCGCTCGAGTTGCTGGCCATAAACCTCTACCTGCTGGCGGCCCTGGCGCGCCGCGGCAGCGACGCCGCGCATGCCGGCGTCGGCTACCTGGTCCTGGGCCTGGCCGGGACGGCGATCCTGGTCTACGGGCTGGCCCTGATCTACGGACTCACCGGCGAGACCCGGCTCACGGCGGCCGGGCGGGCGATGCGCGCGATCGGGTCGGGACAGCCGGCCGCACTACTTGCCCTGACCCTGCTGATCGTCGGGTTTCTCGGCAAACTTGGAATGACGCCGGTGCGCTGGTGGACGCGCGCCTTCGACCTGGGTGTGCCGATGCGGGTCCTGGCCTTCGTGTCGTCGGTCGGCGTGCTGGCCGGGTTTGCCGCCTTTACCCGGCTGATCTGGTCGTTGTTCAGTTCGACCTCGGTCGGCTACGCGACCCTGATCGCCGCCGTGGCGGCGATCGCGATGACGGGCGGCGCCCTGCTGGCCCTTGCCCAGACCAGTGTCCGGCGGCTGCTCGTCTACTCGACCGTCGCTCAGGGTGGCTACGCGCTGGCGGCGCTGGTCGACCTGCCCCGCAACGGCGTCAGCGCGCTGCTGGTCTTTGCGATCGCGCTCGGCCTGACCAACCTCTGCGCCTTCGCGGCGACGATGGCGTACGGCCGGGCGGTGCACAGCGACGCGATCCGGGACCTCGCCGGCATGGCCCGCGCTACGCCGTGGGTGGCCGTCGTCTTCGGCCTCGCGCTCGCCTCCCTGATCGGCCTGCCGCCACTGGCGGGGTTCTTCGGCAAGTTCGTGGTGCTCAAGTCGGCCGTCGACGGCGGGTTTGCCTGGCTGGCGGTGGTCGGCGTGGTCGACATCCTGCTGCTCGCGATCTGCTACCTGCGCCTGGTCCGGGCGGCCTTTCTCGACCCCCCCGTATACGAGGTCCCGCCGCACCGGTTCGACTGGTCGCTGCGCCTGGCCATGGGCCTCAGCGCTGCCGGGGTCATCATCCTCGGCCTCGGTCTCGGCCCGCTTTTCACGGCAGCCCGTTACGGGCAACACGCACTTCTGCACTGAGCGTTAAGAAGTAACCCGGTATCACCTTTCGCCCAAGCGTCTGTTCTGACGCTCGCGGCCGGCTGACGGTAACCTTGCGCCCAATGCCACCGTTTACCGAGGCGCGGTGAGAAGTCGGAGGAGTATGCGCCAGCGTCAGAGCCGGCGCGCGCCCCAGATCGCTCCCACCGCCAGCCCCGCCCCGGCCGCCCGGCGCCGCCCCGGGGCGGGACGCTGGCTTCGCCGCTTGCTGGTCGCCGGCCTGGCGGGCTCGTTGGCCAGCCTGGTGGGTGCAGGGACGTTTCTTTACAGCTATGCCGGGGAAATGCCCAGCCTCTCCAACCTGAGCGCGCAGCACCTGCCGCAGACGACCCGCATCTACGCCCGAGACGGGAAGACGTTGCTCGAGGAGCGCTACCAGCAGCGCCGGACGGTCGTGCCCCTCGACCAGGTGGCGTGGGACCTCCGGCACGCCACCATCGCGATCGAGGATCGCGACTTCTACAACCACGGCGCCATCAGTCCACTCCGCATCGTGGCGGCCGGCTTCTACGACGTCCTCCACCGAAACGCGGCCCAGGGCGGAAGCACGATCACCCAGCAACTTGTCAAGAACTATCTGCTCCAGGACAGCGCCCAGAGCCGCAGCCTCGACCGCAAGGCCCGTGAACTGGTGCTGGCGGTGGAGCTCGAGCGCGAATATTCGAAGGACCAGATCCTCGGCATGTACCTCAACACGATCTTCTATGGCAACCAGGCGTTCGGCATCGAGGCTGCCGCCCAGACCTACTTCGGCGTGCCCGCCGCGAGGCTCGACCTGGCGCAGGCGAGCTTCCTCGCGGGGCTGCCGCAGCGACCCAGCTACTTCAATCCGTTTCTGGCCACCGGTTATGCCGAGGCCCGCGCCCGGCAGCACGACGTCCTCAACGCGATGGTCCGGGATAGCTACATCACGGCCGCGGTGGCGGACCGCGCCAATGCCGAGGATCTGCGGCCGGCGCTGACCACGGCCAGCCAGGCGGCCGGCGGCCGGCGTTCCTCGATCGCCCCCCATTTCGTCGACTACGTCTGGAGCGAGCTGGAGCGTCGCTACGACCCGAACTACCTGCGCTCCGGCGGGCTGCGGATCGTGACCACGCTCGATCCGCATTCCCAGGCGCTGGCTGAGCAGGCCGTCACCAGCGGCGTGGCGCACTTCGCGAAATCGAATGGCGTCAACAATGGGGCGATGCTGGTCATGGACCCGCACACCGGCGAGGTGCTGGCGATGGTCGGAAGCGCCGATTACTTCAACAGCGGCATCGGCGGCCAGGTGAACTACACGGTGTCGCCGAGGCAGCCAGGCTCGTCGTTCAAGCCCTATACCTACGTCACGGCCCTGATGAACGGATGGACCCCGGCCTCACCGCTGGACGACAGCCACGGGGCGACCGCGTTTGCCGGCTACCCGGTGCACGACTGGGATGGCAAAGAGCTGGGCACGATCACGCTGCGCCAGTCGCTCCAGCAATCGCGCAACATCTCGTCGGTTCACCTCTTCAAGGACGTCGGCGTCGACAAGGTGTTCACGGTCGCGAAGGGTCTCGGCATCAGCACGCCGCTCGATCCGACCCTACCGACGACACTGGGCGCGAGCGAGCTGCGCATGATCGACCACCTCTCCGCCTACAGCAGCTTCGCCAACGGCGGGCATCGGGTCCGCCCCGCGACCGTGTTGGAGATCCGCGATGGCCAGGGGGCCGTGCTCGAATCCAACCGCCCGCCACGGGACGCCGGGGAGCGGGTGCTGCCGGCAGCCGCCAGCTACATGCTCACCGACATTCTCAAGGGCGCCGTCCGGCCGGGTCTTTCGATCCCGGCGGCGGCGAAATCGGGGACGACCACCGACTTCAAAGACGCCTGGTACGTGGGCTATACCAGCGACCTGGCGGTGGCGAGCTGGATGGGGCGGACCGTCACGCTGCCCACGCCGCGGAACGAGTCGATGAACGGGCTCTGGGGTGAGGTCGGCCCGTCGATGGCCTGGCGGCAGTTCGTCAAGGCCTACTACGCCGGCCGTAAGCCGGCTGACTGGACCCGGCCGGCCGATGTCGTCTCCACCAGACTGTGCAAGCTCACCGGGCAGCCGGCCGCCCAGATCCCCGCCGAGTTGACCGTGACCGACCTCAGCATCAAGTCCGACGCGACCCCTACCGCCTCCTGCGGGGCCGGCGGGCCGTCTGGATCGGGCCAGCCGGGCAGCATCATCCCCGGCCTGCCCGGCTTGCCGACGTTGCCCACGCTGCCGCCGCTGCCGTCGCTCCCGCCCCTGCCCCTGCCCAGCCTGCCCTGATCTGGCGGCCGGTGGCCGCCATAGGCACCTTGACGGGTGGCGCCAAAGCGCCTTTACTCAGATAGTGGTCAGGCGACCCTTCCAGAAGCCCGCCCAGACAGACGAGCCCGAGCTTCCGCCGAATCTCTTCGTCATCGGGCTGCTCAACGATCTGAAGAAAGGCGCCTACAGCCGCCGCGCCTGGGGCGCCTTCTGGCGCGCCTCCTGGATCCGCTCGATTCAGATCATGCAGGAGCACGACGAGCTGCGCGCCTCCTGGATACGCTTCGCCGTCGGCGGTGCCACCGCCATCCTGCTCGGGTCGGTCGCCGTGTTCAGCGCCGCCCACGCGATCGAGTCGCTCTGGTTCCTGATCAGCTGCCTTGTCTGGTGGGGTGTGCTGATGCTCGACATGGGCCTCCACCTCGGCCTGATGGTCAACCTCGAAACCGGGGAGATGCAGCGGTCGCTCGGCTGGCCGAATCGGCTGACCGAACTCCGAGGGTTTAGCGCGGTGCTGATCGCCTGGGGCGCGCACTGGGCCAGCCAGGGCTCTTACGTCGCGCTCGTCGCCGTCTTCGGGGTTGCCGCCCTGACGGACTTGCTCGACGGCTGGCTGGCCCGGCGGGGCCACGCCTCAACCCGCTGGGGCCGCCTCTACGACCCGTTCATGGACGGCATCTTCTTCAGCGTCGCAGCCATCTCGCTGGCCGTGATCGGGATCCTGCCCGAATGGCTCGGCGCCCTGGTCGCCATCCGGTACGCCTTCCCGATTGTCGGCGGGATCGCATTCCTCATCGTTCGCCGGCGGACGCTGCGGGTCAGGCACACCACCTGGGGACGCCTGTCCTCGGCGGGCATCGCCGTGACGGTCTTCGCCGCCGCCGCGGCGGCCTTCCTGCACCTGCCCTTCAGCCTGATCGCCCCCGGTCTGTACGCCGCCGTCTGTATCGCCGCGCTCGGCGCCTTCATCACGATCCTGATGAAGGGAATCGAACAGGCCTGACCACCGCGCCAGCCGCGTGGCTGACGTCCGCCCTCGGGCAAGGTAATCTCGACGTATGGCGACGACAAGCTGGCGACTTGATCCGAGTAGCCCGTTTGGGCAGCGCGTTGAACGCCGGCTGCGCGAGGAACCCGTGATCTGGCTGACGACGGTCGATCCCGACGGCACGCCGCAGCCAATTCCCGTGTGGTTTGTCTGGGATGGGATGCAGGTCCTCCTCTACAGCGAGCCGGGCAAGCCGAAGCTGCGCAACATCGAGCGCAATCCGCGGGTGGCGCTGCATTTCGACGGCGACGGGCGGGGCGGCAACGTGATCGTCATCCGCGGTGAGGCCCGCATCGCGCCAGAGATGCCGGCGGCCACCGAGGTGCCGGACTATGGCCGGAAGTACGACGCGGGCGGTTTCTACAAGCGCATCGGGATCAGCGGCCCGATCTTCGCCACGAAGTATTCCGTCCCGATCGTGATCAAGCCGACGGGGTTGCGCGGGCACTAACTAGAATTCGATCCGTGCGCGCGCTCCCGGCCCTCCTCGCCGTTGCGGTGCTGGCCGGAGCCTCATGCGGCCGGGCGCCGGCAGCCAGCTGGACGATCAAGGTCGGCGCCGTCTTCCCCCTGACCGGGCCTCAGGCTCCCCTGGCGCGACAGGAGGTCACCGGCGTCGAGATCGCACGGGACTTCGCCAACGCAGAACGTGGCGCGAAAGCGCCGCGTATCGGCCTGGTCCTCAAGGACATCACGACGGTGGCCGACGCGACGGCCCGCGTGGAGGAGCTCAAGGCCGGTGGCGTGGAGAGTGTCCTGGGCGCCTATTCGAGCACGCTTTCGATGCCGATCAGCGAGGCGGCGCAGGCGCGCGGCATGCTCTACTGGGAGGCGGGGGCGGTCGCCGACCAGCTGACCGGGCGCGGCTACCCGCTGGTCTTTCGCGTCGGGGCGACCGGCGGCAACCTGGGCGCGCTGTCGAGCCATTTCAGCGCCACCGTGCTGGCGGGCCGGTTGCAGGAGCCGCCCTCGGCGATTCGGATGACTATCGTCCACAATCTCGACGGCTATCCAACCTCCGTGGCCACCGCTGCCGCGCGCCAGGCGATCAGCGAGGGGATCCCGCAGCCGACCCAGGTCCTCTACGACGCAAGGCTCCCCGACTGGGCGGGCGTCATGCGCGCGGTCCGCGCCGCCAACCCGGACATCCTGCTGCTCTCGTCTTACATCGATGACGGGGTCCGGTTCCGCCGTGCGATGCTCGCCTCGGGGCTCCACGTCAAAGCCTTGATCGGGACCACCATGGCGCAGTGCGTGCCGGACTTCGGCGCCATGCTCGGCGCCGATGCGATCGGCGTCTTCGCCTCCGACCGGCCGACCCGCGGCTTCAACCCGGCGGCGCTCAATGCCACCGGCCGGGCGATCTACGACCGTTTTGCACTGGCCTACCGGCAGCGCACCGGGACCGATCCGACCGAGGAATCGCTGGCCGGGTTTTCGGCGGCCTGGGCGCTCTTCCACGACGTCATGGGAAACACGAAGGACTTGAGCGCGACCGGCCTGGCCGCGGCGGCCCGCGGCCTCGACCTTCCCCTCGGAACGCTGCCCAACGGTGCCGGCGTCCGCTTCGCCGGCGGCCGCGAGGCGATGGGGCAGAACCTTCGCGCCGCGGCGGTGATCTGGCAATGGCAGGGTATCCGCCAGAGCGTCACAGTCTATCCACCGGTTTTCGCGACCGGGACGCCCGGCTTCATCCCGCTCCCGCGGTGATTGCGCTCCCGGTCCGACTTGTTGGGCCGGCGGCACGGGTCTCGGCCATGATCCTTGCCGCGGCGGCCCTTCGCTCGGTCCTCCTGCCGCTCGGGGATGGCCTCAGCACGGGCGCCTTCGGGGTTTGCCTCGCCGCGATCGTCTGGCTCTCGCGCGGTGAGGTTGCGGCGGGCGGGCGGTGGGGGATCGGCGCCTCGCTGGCGGGCGGTCTCGTTATCGGCCTGCTGCTGGTCGGCCCGCTGCTCGGAGGACCCTTAAGCGGGCGACCACTCGGGGAGTTCTGGCAGTGGGGGGCCATCGCCGCGGCGATCGCGACGCTCGAGGAGGCTGCTATCCGGGGACGCCTGCAGCAGTGCTGGTCCCGGGAGGCCGGTCCTTTCCCCGCCATCGTGATTGGCGCGGTCGTCTTCGCGGCGATTCACCTGTCGCGCTACGGGGTCACGGCCATGCCACTCGACTTCGCCGTCGGCCTCGCGCTCGGCGGCCTGCGCGCGATCACCGGCCGCGTTATGCCCGGCGCGATTGCCCACGTCATGGCTGACTGGGGCGCCTGGTTCTGGGCATGACTCGCACGCGCCGGGCGGGACTGATCGCGATCGTGGCCGGCGTGCTGGCGAGCCTGGTGGTGCATGGGCGCGGCGCCGCGCCGCCGGTGTTCGACGGCATCATCACGCCGCCCTCCCCGTACCACTGGCAGTCGCCGCCACCCGAACTTCGGGCCGGCAACGTGCCGCCGTCGCCGGGCGACGCAACCTTTCCGGTCCACAACGGCCAGGTAGCCGGCGGCAGCCTGCAAACCGGTGACGCGCAGGTCGTGATCTATTTCGGGGTCGGGCTCTTCAAGCTGTCGGATTCCGCCCAGAGTGTTCGGTGCCGAGTGACCCCGCTGGCGAATCCGCCGCCGGCGCCGGCTGGGGTGCAGATTCGGGGCAACGTCTACGCGATCGGGTGCGTCGAGCAGCCAGTTGGCACGGCCCTGCCGGCGGTTGGGACGTTCAGCCTGACGATGCGGTACCCGAGTGGGCCCTTCAGGGAGATCCAGGTCTACGACGGCACCGCCTGGCACGCGCTTCCGACCACGCAGGTCGGCGGCGGTAACCCGTTCGCCGGGGCCAGGCCGGCCGCCTTCGGGGACTTTGCCGCCACGGCACCGGCCGGGGCGAAGGGACCGGGCCTCCTCGATTTCCTCGGGCGGTACCTCGAGTTTTACGGCATCATCCTGTTCGTAATCCTGTTCGGCGTGATCGCGATCATCCAGGAAGTCCGTCGCAGGCGGAAAATCAAGGGATGAGCGTGGTTCTGCTTCATGCCTTCGGGGCGAGATACGATCTGCCGGCGCCCCTCTACCTGTTTCTGCTGGGCGCCGGCGCGGTCGTCTTTCTTTCGTTTTTGTTGGTGCTGCGGCAGCCGGTTGGACGGCAGGAGCCCGCAGGTGAGGATGTCCCCCCGGTCCGGCGCACGCCGAGCTGGCCCGGCTGGCTGATGGTGGCGATCTCGACCCTGCTGATCGCGGCCGGGTTGTTCGGGACCCAGAGCACGCCCGACAGCCTGCTGCCGACGGCGTTCTGGCTGGTCTTCTGGATCGCCGTCCCGATCAGCATCGCGATCGGCGGCAACTACTGGCCCTCCGTCAGTCCCTTGAACGTCGTCGCGCGGCTCATCGGTCCGCGAGCCCGCCTCCCGTATCCCGCCGGCTGGGGATTCTGGCCCGCGGCCATCGTCTTCTTCCTCTTCGCCTGCGGCGAGCTGATCTTCAACGCCTATACCACGACGCCCGCCGGCGCAGCCGTGGTGATGCTTGCCTACGGCATCCTCAATGCCCTGATGGCGGCGCTCTTCGGCGCCGAGACGTGGCTGCGCCGCGGCGAGGTCTTCTCCGTGCTGTTCGCCACCTGGGGCCGGCTGGGGTATTTCCGCTTCGGTGAGCCGGGCCGGCGCGGGTTTCTCGGCGGCCTGACTCGCGCCTTCGAGCCGTCCGTGAGCCGGCTGACGTTCGTTCTCCTGCTGCTCGTTACGGTGAGTTTCGACGGCCTGCTCTCGACTCCGATCTGGAAGCAAATGGCGGGCGGCCTCCCGGATCCGTTGAAGCCCGGTGCCAGCGGCTACGTCCTTGTCCTCCTGGCTTCGTTCGTCACATTGGTCGCGTTGATCTGGGGGCTGTTTGCCGGATTCACCGGCGCCGTGCGCGCGATGGGTCGGTTGGATGCGTCCTTCCTGCAGGTGATGGCGGGGTTGGTGCCTTCCCTTGTCCCGATCGCCTTCGGCTATCTCGTCGCGCACAACCTGGATTACCTCGTGATCAACGGCCAGCTGATCATCCATCAAATCTCGGATCCCCTCGGCACCGGGACTGTCAATTTCTTCGGGACGGTCAATTACGAGCCGAACCGAAACCTGATCCCCACCGCGGTGATCTGGTATTTCCAGATCGCGCTGATCATCGCGGTGCACGTTGCCGCGGTCGTGCTCGCCCACGGCTACCTCGGCCGGGCGGCGCGCACCGAGCGGCAGGGCAAGCAGGCGGAGTGGCCCTGGATCGTGGCGATGGTCGGTTACACGATGTCGAGCCTCTGGCTGCTGGCGCAGCCGATCGTGCGGGAAGGTACAAGAGGCTGAGCGTCCACTCCCTCCACGCCAGCCTGTCGCTGACGACCTGGTCGCTTGACCCGACCGTCCTGCTCGGGACGCTGGTGCTCGGGGCGGGGTATGCGTGGCTGATCCGCGCCCGTGGCCGGATCGCCGCCTGGTCAGCCGTCGCTCGCCTGTATTTCGCCCTGGCGATGCTGGCGCTTATCGTGGCGCTCGAGTCGCCGATCGACGTCGGCGGCGATCGCTACCTGTTCAGCCTGCACATGGTCCAGCATCTGCTGCTCGCCATGGTCGTGCCGCCGCTCCTGCTGCTCGGTCTGCCCAGGGAGTGGCTGCTGCTCGAGCGGCTCCGCATCTCGCCGCTGGCCGCCAGCGTAATTTTCAATCTTGTGCTGGCGGTCTGGCACCTGCCGTTCCTCTACGAGGCAACGCTACGCAACGAGCCGAGCCACGTCGCGGAGCATCTGACCTTCCTCGCCGCCGGGGTGCTCTTCTGGTGGCCGATCATGGCCCCCAGCACCCGCCGCCGCGGCCTGACACCGATCGGGAAAATCGCCTATCTGGGTTTTGCCGGCGTGCCGCCCACGATTCTCGGACTCGCCTTCATCCTGTCGCGCAGCGTGATCTATCCGTTCTATGCCGCGGCCCCGCGGGTCACGCCGCTATCGCCCCTCGATGACCAGGTGGCCGCCGGCCTCGTCATGTTCGGGCTGGGCAACCTGATCTATTTCGCCGCGATCGCGATCATGTTTTTCCGCCTGGATGACGCGGGCGCCACCGCCGGTGACCAGTCCGGGACGGCGTCGAAACAACCCCATGCAACAATGAGGTCGTGACCCAGAGGACCTCGGCGACCGAGGCGCTGCACACGTCCGGCTACCGGCTGACGATGCAGCGGCAGATCGTCTGGGACAGCCTCCGGCAGGCCAAGAAGCACCTCAGTGCCGACGACCTGCTGGGCCAGATCCGCAAGCAGTATCCGCGCTTCAACGTGGCAACCATCTATCGCTCCCTCGAGGTGCTGGAGGAGCTGGGGCTGATCAAGGAAACGCGGATCGGCGATCGTGGCTACTACGAGCTGGCCGAAGAGGGGACTGATCACTATCATCTGGTCTGCGACCAGTGTGGCTCGACGCTGCACATCGAAGGCGATCACCTGGTGCCGGTATTGCACCACATCACCGAGGAACACGGCTTCGTCGTCAGCTCGGCGGACCTCGTGGTGCACGGTCGCTGTGCCCGCTGCCAATCGAAGGCCTCCCGGCGCTAAGCCCGTTTGGCGACGTCTGACGAGAATACGGCCAGGTCGCAGGCGCTCGTCTGGCCGCGTGCCGGCGGGCCGCTGACCGCACTGATCATCATCAGTGGCAGTCACGCCGTCATCCACGCCTACTCGACGCTGATGCCGCTGATCTATCCGCTGGCGCTCACGGATCTACACTTCTCTGTAGTCGCGCTCGGCATCATGGTCGCGCTCTCCAGCCTCGCCGGAGGGATGCTGCAGCTTGGCGCCGGCGCCCTCACCCGCGTCATCCAGCGCCACAGCCTGATTGGCTGGGGCGCCATCGCCATGGGCCTGGCGGGCGCGATGACCGCGACGGCGGGAACGTTCGCGCAATTCTTTGCCGGGAACCTGCTGCGCTCGGTCGCGACCAGCACGCAGCATCCGGTCGGAAACTCACTCCTGACGGACCTGTACGAGAGAGGGCGGCGTGGGGTCGCGATCTCCGGCCATGTCGCCGGCGGCAACCTCGGGACCGTTTTCCTGACCCCGCTGGCGGGTCTGCTTCTGAACGCCTGGGGCTGGCGGAATGCGCTGCTGCTGCTGACCATTCCGGCCACGATCGCGGGAGTGGCCGTCGTCGTGCTGATCCACGAGCGGGCGAGGCCGGCACGCGCCGGCACGCCCCTGGCCGACATGATCGAAAGCCTGCGCATGGTGCGGCGCTCCTGGACGCTATCGATGATCTTCCTGGCATCCCTGATCGCCGCCGGCGGGCGGGGGCTGGGCGTGGTCATCCTGGTGGTGCCGCTTTACCTCAAGCTCCACCTGCGCCTCTCCAATGGTTACGTTACGGTGCTGTACTCCGTGCTGCTTCTCGGCAGCGTGGCCGGGCCCCTGATCGGTGGTCCCTTGAGCGACCGCATCGGCCGGCGCCTGCTCTTGCTGATCGCCTATCCGCTGAGTGCGGTGATGACGCTGCTCGTCCTGCTCGTGCCGGCGAGCGGTCCGTGGCTCCCCCTGGCGCTGGCGGCGATGGGGCTCGTCGTCTATGTCGAGAGCCCGATCCTGCAGGCGTTCCTCGCGGATGAGGCGCCCGCCGCGCAGCGCGACGCAATCTTCAGCCTCTATTTCGCGGTGGCTTTTGGCGTTGGCGCGCTCTGGGCCGCCGTCGTCGGCGCGATGATCGGCCCCTTCGGATTCGGTTTCGTCTTCCTGACGATGGCGAGCACCTATCTGCTGGCCGGTTTGTGCGTCCTCGCGATCCGGGCCGTGACGGCAAGCTCGGTCGCGATGCGAGAATAGCCGGCGATGGCACAAGCCGATGCCGCCGGCGGCGACCCGATCCATCCCCAGGACGCGCCGCAGGGCGGAGTCGGTCGCAAATTACGCGACATCATCCTCGGCGGCCAGGACGGCCTGGTCAACGTGCTCGGCCTCGTGCTCGGGGTTGCCGCCGCGACAGCGCAGCTGAAGGTCATCGTTGTGGCGGCCCTTGCTGCGACTTTTTCCGAATCGATTGCGATGGCCGGCGTCGCCTATACATCGGCGCTTGCCGACCGCGATTACTACCTCGCCGAGGAGGCCAAGGAGCGGCGCGAGATCGAGGAAGTTCCCGAGGTGGAGCGCGAGGAGATCCGCCAGATCTTCCGCGAAAAGGGCCTCAAGGGCGACCTGCTCGAGCGGGTGGTGACGGAGATCACCTCAGACAAAAAAATCTGGGTCGACGTCATGATGCGGGACGAACTCCACCTCTCGCCGGTGGCCAAGGAGGGACTCGCCGCACGGGCGCTGATCACCGGGCTGGCGACCCTGATCGGGTCCCTGGTTCCCCTGACGCCGTTCCTGCTGGTGCCGCTGTTCGGCGTTTCGGTCACGGTCGCGACGCTCCTGGCCGTTCCGCTCTGCGCGGCGGTGCTCTTTGGCGTCGGCGCCTACAAGGCGTTCACGCTGGTGGGGGACTGGCGCGTCAGCGGGCTCGAGATGCTGGTCATCGGCATGGCGTCGGCGGGAGCCGGCTACCTCGTCGGGCGGATCCTGCACGTCAGTGGTGCCTAGGGCTCTGGATGCTGAGGATCATCCTCGAGCTGCATGGCGCGGGTAAGCACGCGCTCCATGCTCGAATGCGCGGCCAGCACCGCGCCGAGTGCCCGGGCCCGCGCCCGGAGTTCCGTCTCGAGATGACCGCTGACGGCGACCACGCGAGGCGCCGGGTTTGCCAGCTTCAGTTGCTCGATCATCGCCAGCTGGCGACCGGGATTCAGGGTGACCTGCACCACCACCACGCTACCCGGGTCCCAGTGGCGTTCCGACGCCTCCGAAGGCGACAGGGCGGTCAGGGACAGCCCGAGGCGTCGAGCCGTCGCCCGAACGCGCTCCGCGAAAAATAAGTCGTCCTGGACCACGTACAGACGCCTCGCCATCGACTGCACAATACCGGCTCCGCCCAAACGGCTGCCCTTTTGGCTATCGCCAAACGCTCTTGGGCGCTTGCTATAATCCGCCGCGGGAAGCTTGGCTCGCGGGGTTGCGCCGGCTTCCGGCGAAGACTCCGGAGCCAAAGTAGAAAGAAAGGAGACCTTTGCCGTGAGCTTCAGCGATAGGACCTTGACCTGCCGTGACTGCGGACTCAATTTTGTCTTTACCGTCGGTGAGCAGGAGTTCTACGCCGCGAAGGGGTTCCAGCATGAGCCCTCGCGCTGCCCGGACTGCCGCTCGATCAACCGCAACGTACGGGGGACAGGTCGCGCCAAGGAGCTTCACGAGGTCGTCTGTGCGGAGTGCGGCAAGCCGGCCCAGGTGCCGTTTACACCCACCATGGGACGCCCGGTGTATTGCAGCGACTGCTTCGACAAGGTCCGAACAACCCGCCGCTAGAGCGATTTCGGCCCGATCGTAACGGTTGCCGTAATCCGGCGGGCGCAGCATCGATCCAGGCGGCCGCACAGGGCCCGTTGGCCGGTGCCCGCCGAGAAGACATGCGTGACGGACTGAACTCGCCGCTCCGCCTCGTGGGCCCGGCTAATGACGCCGGTCAACCACGAATTCGGCGCGTCGGCGGCCTGACGATCTGGGCCGAGACGCTGACCCTGCAGACCACGGCGCCGCGTGAGTTCATCGACATCACCGCGCGGGTGGCCGAGGTCGTCGCGCGCTCCGGCGTGTCGCAGGGTTGGGTCGGCATTTTCTCCAAGCACACCACCGCCGCGATCGTGCTGAACGAGAACGAGCCACTCCTGCTCACCGACATGGCCGCCATGTTGGAGCGGATCTCGGGCTCGACCAGTGCCTACGAGCACAACGACATGAGCCGGCGCGCCGGCGAGATGGAGCCGAACGAGTGCGCCAACGGCCATGCGCACTGCCAGCATCTGTTGCTTGGTGGCAGCGAGAGCATCCCGGTCGCCGACGGTGAGATGGACCTCGGCCGCTGGCAGCGCATCTTCCTGCTCGAACTCGACCGGCCTCGCGACCGTCAGGTCGTCGTCCAGGTCTTCGGCGCCTAAAATCGTCCTCGGTGCCGTTTGACGGCGGCCCTCACTGGCAGCCATCGCGACCGAGGAGGACGAAATGCTCGAGAAGTTCACCTGGTACAAGCAATCCGCCTACAAGTGGGAAGGCGACGGGCGCACCATTTACATCGACCCGTGGGGCGTGACCAAGGGTCAGGACAAACCGGCCGACGTGGTCTTCATCACGCATGCTCACTTCGACCACTTCCAGCCTGAGGAGATCGACAAGGTGCGTGGCTCGAAGACGCAGATCGTCGCGCCCCAGGACATCGCCCGCGAGCTGGGCGGCAACGTCAAGGCGGTCAAGCCGGGTGAGTCGTTCGATGTCGCCGGCATCAAGGTCGAGACCGTTGTCGCTTACAACACCCATCCGGAGAAGCTGCAGAACCATCCGAAGGCGAACAACTGGGTTGGCTACATCCTCAATCTTGGTGATCGACGCTACTACCACGCCGGCGACACCGACCCGGCCCCGGAGCTCGATAAGGTTAAAACCGACGTCGCCTTCGTGCCGATCGGCGACACCTACACCATGGGCGCATCCGAGGCGGCCGCTTTCATCAAGAAGATTCGGCCGCAGCTGGCGGTCCCGATGCATTACGGCTTCGTCGTCGGTACGCCCGCGGACGCGGAAACGTTTGCCAGGGAATGCGCGCCGGTGAAGGTCCAGACGCTGAAGCCGGTTCACGCGTTCGAGAAGGCCGCCGCGCACTAACGGCGACGCGGCAGCGGCCCGACGGCTGACTCTGCCGTGGCGCGGGCGTTCGGCTTGCAGGTCGTGGCAGCAGGCGATTCGTGGATCGGCGGAGGCCGTGCTGCGAGCGCGGCGTGTCGACAAAAAGATTGAGTCTCGCGTTTTGACAGACAGCTGTCGCAGCCACGCGTCATGATCCAAAGCATGGCCGAATCAGAGAGCCCGCTGGATCGAATCCGGCGAGAATTGGAGCAGCTTCCGGCCTGGATGAAGCAACAATCGGATGCGGCCTGCGGGGCAATTGCGATCGAGCTCCAGGAGTTTCGCGACCTATCCGAGGCGAACTCGGCCGAGGCATTGCGCCGGTTTGAGAAGTCAGGATCGTGGGCCGAAGACGGATCGCTGAGCCTGGTTTCCTGGCTGCGAACGCACGGCAAGCTCTCCGGCGGGGCGGCGATGCAACGGGTCACGATTGCCCGCCAGCTGGAACAGCTGCCGGAGACCGGGAAGGCGTTCCAGCGTGGCGATTTGGGTTACGAGCACGTGGCCATCATCAGCCGAACGGTGGAACACGTCGGAGTGGCCGCGGTGCAGCAAGCGGAGTCGGCACTGGTCGAGGCAGCGCAGACCAGGGACCCCGGGCAGTTCGTGGCGGTCGCCAAAGAGTTCGAGCACCGAATGGACGCGGAGGCCGCTTTGCGTGAAACCAATCGCGCCTTCAGTCGCCGGTACTTCCACCTGAGCGAGCCGAAGGACGGCGTCGTCCACCTCGAAGGTCGGCTCGATGCCGAAGGTGGGGCGACGCTGAAGACCGCGCTTGACGCCGTCATGTCGGTGCCCGCTCGTGATGACGACCGGACGCCAGGCCAGCGCCGGGCGGATGGAATCGTGGACGTCGCCCTGCTGGCGCTCACTGGCGGCAAGCTGGGCAGCACCGGTGGCCAGCGGCCGCACCTGGTCATCACCGCGAGCGTCGAGACGCTCGCCGGCGTCCCGGGCGCGGCACCGGCGCGGATGGACGGCGTCGGGCCGATCCCGCTGGCGACGGCGGAACGTCATGCCTGCGACTCGACGGTCAGCTGGCTGGTTGGCAAGGCCGAATTTAAGAGTGAGGCCGGCCACGCGCACCGACAGATTCCAGCGTCAACGCGACGGGCGTTGGTCGCCCGCGACCGCGAGTGCGTCTTCCAGGGCTGTCACCGGCCGGCTGGCTGGTGCGATGGGCATCATTTGGTCTTCTGGTCGCGCGGCGGCGAGACGAAACTGGACAACCTGGCACTTGTGTGCGGCCGGCATCACCGGATGCTGCATGAAGAAGGCTGGACGCTGCAACGGTCCGGAGGCCGGTGGGTAACGAAGGCTCCGGATAGGCGCGTCGCGCCCCACGCCCGCTCGGCCTGAAGCTGGCGATCGCGGCTGGGAGCCGCGCCTCAGTGCGACGCACTCGTTTTGAGAGGTTTGTGCCAGGCGAGCCATTGAGGCGTTACCGCCGAGACTGACGACACCGACCGCCTAGCTCAAGGGGAACTTTTAGGTGGCCTCCGACGTCTGGATGCTGACGTCAACGGACGGATTAGGAGGCAAGCAATGCTCAACAAGCTCGTTCCGGCTGCTGCGGCCACGCTCGCGGTCTTTCTGACGCAGGCGCTCCCCGCCGCTGCGTGCGGTGGGCTGGTCGCGCCCAACGGCGCCATTCGACTCGACCGGGCGACGACGCTCGTAGCCTGGCACGACGGTATCGAGCACTACATGACCAGCTTCAGTTACCAGGGCAGTGCCAGCAGTTTTGGCTGGATCGTGCCGCTACCGACAATCCCGACAAAAGTCGAACCGGGTGGCAAATGGACACTCCAGCGTCTCAACCGCGAGACCCATCCGCGGCCGTTTGAACTCCGCTTCGGAGCGCAGCTCCAGGCGGCCTCCGCGGACAGCGCCGTTGTCCTGCAGCAGGTGCAGGTCGACGCGCTCGATATCACGGTTCTAAGTGGCAGTGGCCAGGCGGTCCTCGACTGGGCCGCGGCCAACGGCTTCGCGATCGATGCCGAAACTCACGCGCATGTGCTGCAGTATGCGAAGGGCAGCCCGATCTTCATGGCGGCGAAATACAACACTGCCAGGGCGGCATCACAAAGCTTGCTATTTGGCGACGGCGCGCCCGTGCTGATCACGATGAAGCTGGCGCATCCGTGGGTTCCGTTCGAAGTCCTCGCCGCCGGTCAGCAGGTCAAGGCGGACCTCTACCTGCTCACGGACCAGCCGGTGAACACCAGCGAGCTCGGTGCCGTACTCGGCGTCTCGGGAGTCGGGACGGCGGTGCCGGGCGCCGAAGGCTTCACGTTGAAATTCCAGGAAGCGATGAACAATAGTCTCTTTCAGGATCTTTCGAGCGACCGAAACATGGGTTGGGTGCGACCGGACGGCTGGCTGAGCTACATGGCGCTTGACGCGCCGGACAGCAAAGTCACGTACGACATGAGCATCACGCCGATGGGCATCGTGAAGATCGCGCCATTCGGCACCAAGCCGATGTCAATCGTTGACGGTGCCAGGGGCCGGCCTGCAGCCGCAACTCTGCCGACAGCGCCGATCGGTACCGGCCTGGCACTGCTCCTGATCGGGCTGGCCTTCGGCGCAGGCTACGGGCTCTACCGTTGGCGGCGTATCAGGCACGCGTTCGATCAGGCACGGCGCGATTAGTTAAATCTGGCTACGCGATTGGCCCCCGTCGACCGTCCAGCATGCTCCGGTCACGAGGCTTGCGCGATCGGAAGATAAGAACGTCACGACAGCGGCGACTTCATCTGGTTTTCCGAAGCGGCCCAGTGGCAGGTCGGAGGCAACGAAGGCCCGGATCCGTTCCGGGTCTTCACGTTGTCGCCGCTCCCAGGAGCCGCCCGGAAACAGGATCGACCCGGGCGCAACAGAATTGACTCTGATTCTGTCCTGGGCAAGCTCGCGGGAGAGGGATTTGGCGAGGCTGATCTCGGCCGCCTTGGCCAGATTGTAGGCGGCGCTCCCGCCGGACTCCCGGCCATAGACAGACGAGATGAAGACCACGCTCCCGCCACCCTGGCGGCGCATGTGAGGGACCGCCGCCCGAGCCGCTCGGATACCGGACAGGACGTTCAGGTCGAGCACGCGCTGGTAATCGCCGTCTGGGGCCCCCAGTCCGGAACTGGCACCAACGCCTCCGCCCGCGTTATTGACCAGGATGTCGAGGCGTCCGAAGTGCCGAACGCACGCCTCGACGAAGGCTTCGACCTGGCCCGGCATGCTGACGTCGGCTGGCTGGGCGAAGACATCCGGACCAAGCGCAGCCGCGGCAGCGCGGAGCGGAGCCTCGGTTCGGGCGCAGATCGCGACCCGGCAGGATTCGTCGAGGAGACCTTTGGCAATCGCATAACCGAGGCCGCGGCTACCGCCCGTGACGGCGGCAACCCGACCGGCCAGGCCCAGGTCCACGCGCCAGCATAGGCATCTGGGCGGCCAAGCCGCAAGCGGGCTGAGCGGCCGAGCCGGCAAGCGGGCTGAGCGGCCGAGCCGGCAAGCGGGCTGAGCGACCGAGCCGGCAAGCGGGCTGAGCGGCCAAATTAAATTACTCGCTGTAGCTGATAGGAGCACTTCCCTAACGTGCTACTGCCGTGCTAGCGTCGTATTTGGGAGAGATCTCCGTAGGAGAGCGCGTGCTTTACCAGCCACCAAGGAGGGATTCGGTGAAATGAGATCGTTCTACCGGCTTTTCCGCGCAACAGCGCTCGCGGGGCTCGCCGTGCTGCCCGTCGCGTGCGGCAGCGCGACGAACCCGAACACCGGCGGTAGCAGTGGTCCGGTGACGCTGCAGGTTTGGGCCAATGGTGATGAGGGGGACAAGCTCGCCGCCAGTGACGTGATCGCGAACTACAAGAAGGCGAACCCGAATGTCACTTTGCAGATCACGCCGCTGCCATGGAGCGTCGCCCACGACAAGCTGATCACCAGCATTGCCGGGCGCTCAACGCCCGACGTCGCGATGATCGGTACCACGTGGATGGGTGAGTTGACGAAGTTAAACGCTGTCACGAACCTGCCGTCGTCGTTCAACAAGGGCGACTACTTCGGCATGGACACGGCGACAGCGAACGGGAACGCCTATGGCGTGCCCTGGTACGTCGAAACGCGCGTGCTCTACTACCGGAAAGATCTGGCCGCGGCGGCCGGCGTCACGTCGGCGCCCGCAACCTGGGATGACCTGACCGCGATGGCGCAGAAGCTGAAGGCCGCCGGTCACAAGTACGGCATCAACTTCCAGACCAATGACTGGCAGGAGTTCGTCCCGTTCATCTGGTCCGCCGGTGGCGACGTGATGAAGAACGGCAAGTTCACGCTCGACAGCCCGGAGGCCGTTAAGGCGCTGACCTTCTACAGCGACTTTTTCAAGAAGGGCCTCTCGCGCGGTACGACCCCACAGGGCTTCGACCTGATCCAGGCCTTCGTGGCAGGCGACGATCCGGCGTTCGTCTCGGGTCCGTGGATGGCGGGGTTGATCACCAAGGCCGGCCTCGATCAGTCCAAGTGGGCGGTGGCGCCCATGCCCAAGGGCGACAAGTCGGCGACATCATTCGTCGGTGGTAGCGATTGGGTCGTGTTCAAGAACAGCAAGAATCCGGACGCCGCCTGGAAGTTCGTACAGTTCATGATGCAGAAGGACTCGCAGGTCGCCTGGTACAAGGACCTGAACGATCTGCCCGCGCTCAAGGACGGCTGGAGCGACTCGGCGCTGACGGCCGATCCCAACCTGAAAGTCTTCGGCGGCCAGTTGAAGGACGCGAAGTCGGCGCCCAACATCGCGCAGTGGGAAGAAGTGGCGAAGGCGATCGATGACTGGGAAGAGAAGGCGGCCCTGAACAAGGTGACTCCCCAGGACGCCGCCAAGGGCATGCAGCAGCAGGCGACGCAGATCGTCGGCGGCTAACCTTCGTGAGCACGTCGCAAGCGGTGGTCGCGTCCGGTCCGCGGGCGCGGCCACCCGCCCGTCGCGGCCGCTTCAAGGAGGGACTCGTCGGCTGGGCGTTCTCCGCGCCGTTCTTGATAATTTTTCTTGTCTTCCTGGCGCTGCCCATACTCGCCTCGTTCGTCCTCAGCTTTACAGATTTCAGCTTGGGTAATCTGGTCGATCCACTGTCGGCGCCGTTCGTCGGCCTGAAGAACTACACGCGGCTGATCCACGACGGGAAGTTCCTCCAGGCGGCGTTCAACACGGCTTTTTACGTGATTTTTGGCGTGATCCTGAACGTCGCGATCGGCCTGCTCGCGGCGGTCGCGCTCAACCGCGGCATTACCCGGTTTCGTGCCATCTTTCGGGTCGGTTACTACGTCCCGGTCGTCACCAGCGTCGTTGCCGTGGCCGTCGTCTGGCGCTTTCTCTTCAATGCGGATTTCGGTCCCATCAATGGCGCGCTGCGGGCCTTCGGCGCCAACGGACCCGACTGGCTCAGTAACCCGACGCTCGCCATCGGGATCATCACGTTGCTGCTTGTCTGGCGGAATTTCGGGAACGCCATGATTATTTTTTTGGCAGGGCTGCAGGGAATCCCGAATGACCTGTATGAAGCCGCCCGAATCGATGGTGCCACGCGTCGGCAGGAATTCCGCCACATCACACTGCCGATGCTGCGCCCGACGATGCTGTTCGTCACCGTCCTGACCACGATCGGGTTTCTACAAATCTTCGAGGAGCCGTTCGTCATGACCCAGGGCGGCCCCCTGAACAAGACGTTGTCAATTTCGATGTATGTGTACCAGCAGGCGTTCAACTTTTTCCATCAGGGCTACGCCAGCTCGATCGCCTACACACTCTTCATTGTGATCGCCGCGGTGACCTTAATTCAATTTCGGCTCCTGCGGAGCGAGACATGAGCGTCAGCGCGCCGGTTCGCCCCGCGACGATGCTGGCTCGGCCATCGGCGCCGACGGAGGAGCCGCGCTCCGGGCGGCGGACGTCGGGAAGCTTCTGGGTCTACGTGCTGCTCTCGATTGGCATGGTGCTGCTGATTGGTCCATTCCTGTGGATGCTGGCAAGCTCGATCAAGTCGCCCGCGGAGCTGCACCACGTCCCGCCGACCTGGATTCCCCAGACGTTCACGCTCGACAACTACACGACAATCTTCACAAAACTCAACTTCCCGCAATATTTCGTCAACTCGGTTGTCGTCGCCGCCGTCGTCGTCGGGTCGAACCTGCTCTTTTGCTCGATGATCGGCTACGCGCTGGCCAAGCTTCGATTTGCCGGGAAGCGAGTCGTGTTCCTGATCGTGCTGGCCACCATCATGGTGCCCCAGACGGTCTACCTGGTGCCGCTGTTCGTCCTGATGAGCAACCTCGGGCTGGTCAATACTCTGCCCGGAATATTCCTGCCCTTCGCGGCCCAGGCCTTCGGGGTCTTCCTGATGCGGCAATTTATCCAGGGCATCCCGGATGAGCTGCTGGAGGCGGCACGGATGGACGGCGCCGGCGAATTCAAGATCTTCTGGCGTGTCGTGCTGCCCTTGCTGGGTGCTCCCCTCGCCACGCTGGGGATCTTGACGTTCCTCGGCAGCTGGAACAATTTCTTGTGGCCGTTGATCGTCGCCACCAGCGACGCGAAGTACACGCTCCCGGTGGCCGTCGCCGTCTTTTCGATCGGCCAGAACCAGGTCGACATCGGCCTGTTGATGGCCGGCTCCGTCGTGCTGATCGCACCGGTCTTGATCTTGTTCTTGCTACTTCAACGATTCGTCCAACAGGGCATCGCGACAACCGGATTGAAAGGCTGATTAGCTCTAGGAGGGTAGCAATGGCTCGAGCAAGGATCTTCGGCATGCTCCTCGTTTTCGCGCTCGCGTTCGCCGGGTTGGCGGCACCCGCCGCGGCGGCGGGTCCCAACGGCAACAACGGGCAAAACAAATGCGAAGGCGACCATCAAGGCCAGGATTGCAACGGCCTGAGCGATCAACAGCGCGCATACCTGATGCAGGTCGCCAGGGACACATGGCACTTCTACAGCGAGGACGTCGACCCCAGCACCCACCTGCCGCTGGACAACACCACCCATGCCGGCGGATCGCCGGTGGCGACCAATTATGGTCGCTACACCTCGGCGGCCAACATCGGCGTCTACTTGTGGGCCGTCGTGGCCGCCAGTGACCTGGGGCTGATCAGCAAGCGGGAGGCGACCAGGGAAATCTCAGCCACGCTCACTACCGTCAAAAGACTCCAGAAGGATCACGGCTTCCTATACCAGTGGTACGACACCACGACGGGACAGGTCTTTCGGAACCCCGGCGACACCAAGCCGTGCTCGTCCGAGCCGGTGTTCGATAACTGCTACTTCATTTCGAACGTCGACAACGGGCTGTACGCGTCCGGCTTGATCATCGTCCGGAGCGCTCTCCCACAGCTGCGCAAGCAGGTGAACCAGCTGATGGCGCCGATGGACTTCGGTCTCTTCTATGACAACCGCCCCCAGACCCATTGCAACACGAACCCGGCTGTCCCAGGGAACCAGCCTACCGGCCAGATGTACGGCGGCTACTATGTCGGACTGCCGCCCGAGACAGGGACCAACTGGCAGCACTACTATCACAACGGCGCCCTCTACAGTGACCCGCGGATCTCGGCCTACATCGGCATGGGCTTGCATCAAATGCCAGGTGACGTCTGGTGGCGCAGCTGGCGCACGCTCCCGCCAAAGGCCCCGTTCGCTGATTGCCAGGTAACGGACCTTGATTTCTCGTGGCAGGGCCAGTGGCCGGTCCCCGGATATTGGACGGTCTATCGCGATCCGCAGTCGGGCAAGCGATTCAACGTTTGGGAAGGCCACTACAACTACTACGGCGGCAATCCGACGTTCATTCCGACCTGGGCCGGCGGAATGTTCGAAGGCCTGATGGACGACCAGGTTGTGCCCGAGACGACCTGGGGACCACGGACGTTTGGGCTGGCAGATGTGCGCTGGGCTCAAGTGCAGATCAAGTACACGTCCGAAAAGCTCAATTACCCGGTGTGGGGCCTCTCGCCTTCGAGCACCGCTGACGACAGTGGTGGGTATAGCGCCTATGGGACCTATGGTGGGAGGACCCCCTACGCGGCGAAGAAGGGATTGTCGCAGTGTTACGCATGCGGAGCAACGGAGGACGTGGTGACGCCGCACGCGTCGTTCATCACCCTCGACGTGGCGGCGCAGCAGTCGTACGCCAATATTCAGAAGCTGCGCCGGCTCTACCCGGGCATCTACGGATCGGGTGGGTTCTTTGATGCCCTCAACCCGCAGACGGGCTCGGTCGGTCACCGGTACCTGGTCCTAGACCAGTCGATGATCATGGCCTCGCTGGACAACGTCCTGCGGAATCGCGCGATGCAGCGGCACTTTGCCGAGGACCCGGTCTCCTGGGCCGCCAAACTGTACCTGTCCTACGAGAC
Organism: Candidatus Dormiibacterota bacterium; assembly: GCA_030948145.1. GTDB lineage: Bacteria > Chloroflexota > Dormibacteria > CF-121 > CF-121 > JALYYC01. The sequence continues at coordinate 5,232 of JALZAV010000006.1, read as the reverse complement.
GATGTCGATCAGTGGAGACGAAGACGATCAGGAGAAGAACAAGCAATAGAAGGACCTGAGAGCGGCGGGCAACGGGCGAAGTCCGCAGCTCGCCTTGATTGGGAGCGTCGCGTTGGTCGCCGCCGTGACTCGGTCGCGGCGGCGATCGCGCATCAACTGCCGCCGCCGGCGAACCTCCGAGCCGAGCCCGGAGGAGGGCAGGTGACGCTGCGCTGGCAACCTGTCCGGGGCGCGGCCGGTTATGTCGTGCAGCGCGCGGATCGGCCGGATGGCGATTACCAGACGATCGATCACGGCGGGGGTGACGTGCTCGCCGTTCCGGGACCCACGTACGCCGACACCACCGGACAGGAGAGGACGCCGTACTGGTACGCTGTCGCGTCGATCACCTCGGCGGACGGGGCCCACGGCGATCTCTCTTCGCCTGTACAGGCTGCCTCCACCACGCTCGCCGGGCCGGTCGAGATCCAGGTGGACGCCCGAGAGCCGATCAAGCCGCTGGCCCGGCCCTGGCACATGATCGGCTCGGAGCGTCTGTCACAGCTGTTTCATCCCAGGGGCGCCAACGGAATCGATATCGGCACGGAGTTCGCCGAGTCACTACGGATCGCCCGGGTGGAGCTTGGAGCCGATCGAGTCCGTGCGCACGGCGTGCTTCATGATGACCTCGGCTGCTACAGCGAGAGGGATGGCCGGCCCTGCTATGACTTTGCCTCGGTCGACCGCGTCTATGACCGGATCCTGTCGCTCGGCTTGAAACCCGTGGTCGAGCTCTCGTTCATGCCGCGCGCGCTGGCCAGCGATCCGCAGGCGACCGTCTTTGCCTACAAGGCGATCACCTCGCCTCCCAGAGACTATGCCGCCTGGGGCGCGCTCGTCAGGGCGCTGGCACAGCACCTGGTCGAGCGCTACGGCGTCACGCAGGTCGCCGGCTGGGGATTCGAGGTCTGGAACGAGCCCAACCTCGAGGTCTTCTGGACCGGCAGCCGTGCCGACTACTTTCGCCTGTATGACGAGGCAGCCCGCGCGATCAAGGGTGTTGACGAGCGGCTGCAGGTTGGCGGCCCCGCCACGGCCGCGGCGGGTTGGATCGCCGACTTCGCAACGCACGTCCTCGAGTCGGGGGCGCCGGTCGATTTCCTCGCGACCCACACCTACGGCAACGTCCCGCTCGACGTGGCCGCGACGGCCGCCGATGCAGGGCTCGAGCCGCGCCCGGTCTGGTGGACCGAGTGGGGCGTCAGCCCCACGCACTTCGCGCGGATCAATGATTCTCTGCTCGGCGCGCCATTTGTTCTCCATGGCATGTTCTCCGCCCTGGACCGGGCCGAGTATCTGGCTTACTGGGTGATCTCGGATCACTTCGAGGAGTTAGGCCGGCCGCCGCGCCTGTTCCACGGTGGCTTCGGGCTGCTGACCGTCGGCAACCTGCGGAAGCCGCGCTTCTGGGCACTCCGGATGCTGGAGATGCTGGGCGCCGAACGCCTTAATGTGACGCTCGCCGGGGACGGGGCGGAGTCGATGGTTCAGGCGATTGCCACGCGCGAGGCCGATGGGGTGATCCATGTGCTCGCCTGGAACGGGACGCTGGACCAGACCAAGCAGGACGGCGCTGCCCTGCTCGGCCGGCGGATCAGGCTGCGGATCGAGGGCCTGTCCACGGGGAGCTACACCCGCGAGCACTACCGGGTCGACCAGGATCACTCCAATATCAGCCGGACCTGGGCCGCCCTCGGGTCGCCGGACTGGCCGGACTCGGACGGGTGGGCCAGACTCCGGGAAGCCGACCGGATGGCCGAGCTCGAGCCGCTCCAGCCCCTGGAGGCCCCAGGAGGCCGCCTGGCATTGGAATTCGACCTCCCCATGCCCGGGGTATCGCTCCTCCGCCTGACGCCTTCCGGATAGTCGAACGCCTGTTCGTTCGCAGCTACTGAGAGGAAAGCTGGACGGCGACGTTATACGGCTGGCATTATTTGATTGGGAAGGGTCGATTGACGACAGCGCAGCTCCAGGGAGCGCGCCCATCCACCCAAGGGAAGTTGATTACGTTTGCGGGAAGAACCAGAGCTTATTCTTCGACCACCCGTCCTCACGGCCGGGCAGAACGGCCACACGAGGGGGATCGTTTTTGATTTTGACGGCACGCTGGTCGACAGCTACCCGCTGATCGAGGCGGCGTTCGCGCACGTGATGCGCACGCACAACCTGGATGACCCGGCGCGCGAGCTATTCCGTCGTTCCCGTGGCCTCCCACTGCCCGAACAAATGAAACTGGTCGCCCCGCACATGTGGGAGGACCTGGTCCAGACCTACAGGTCGGTGGACGCAGACCTGGGGCATGCCCAGGTGTTCCGTGGCATTCCGACGTTGATCAAGAAATTGCACCAGGCCGGCGCCCCGATGGGCGTGGTCTCCTGCAAGCGGCGCGCGCTCGTCGAGGCCGAGCTCGAGGTGGCGGGCCTGCGCCGGTTCTTCGGCGTGGTGATCGGCTACGAAGACGTCTCTCCACCCAAGCCGGCGCCTGATCCGCTGAACGCGGCCATCGCACGGCTCGGGCTCAAGAAGATCAACACGATCTACGTCGGCGACAGCACCGTCGATCTGGAGACCGGCCGGGCGGCGCGAGTGCGCACCGTACTGGCGGCCTGGGGGCTAACCCCGGAATTGCGCGCGAACTTCAGGCACCATCGCTTGTGGGCGACCCGACCATCGGAAATGCTGGCAATGGTCTTGAATCCCTCGCCGAACGGAAAAGCCGCCTAAGACCCGGCGATTTCGAGCTGGGCCGCTGGTACGATACGGCCAACCTCGTGGATTATCTGGCTGCGATTCCGAAAGCCGAGCTGCATCTGCACCTCGACGGGTCCGTCCGCCCCGCCACCGTGCTGGAGCTGGCGAAAGTCAACGAGGTGCCGATCCCCTCGGATGACCTGGCAAAGCTCCATGCCTTCCTGATCGCAGACGATCGCACGCCGTCGCTCGTCGAGTACATCCGCTATTTCGAGCTGCCGATTGCCGTGATGCAAACCGTTCCGGCGCTCGAGCGGACTACGTACGAACTGTGCCGGGACGTCGCCAGAGATAACGTCCGTTATGTCGAGATCCGGTTCGGGCCCTGGTTGCACGTGCAGCGCGGGCTGTCGCTGGCGGACGTCATCCAGGCGGTGCTCCAGGGCTGGAACGTGGGCCGAAAAGAAACGGGGCTGGTCGGCGGCATCATCGTCACCGCCCTGCGGGACATGCCGCCGGCGCAGAATATGTCGCTTGCGCAGGTTGCCGGGCGCTTCGTCTCGGAGGGTGTCATCGGCTTCGACCTGGCCGGGGACGAGGCGGGACACCCGCCCGGGCTTCACGAAGACGCCTTTCGTGTGGCGCGCTCGCTCGGCCTGAACCTGACGATTCACGCCGGGGAGGCGGCCGGCCCCGAGAGCGTCCGGCAGGCGATCGCCCTCGGTGCCGTTCGTATCGGCCACGGTGTTCGCGCCGAGGAGGACGGCGAGGTCCTCGCCATGGTCAAGGACGAGGGGATCCAGCTGGACACGGCACCGACCAGCAACGCCCAGACCAAGGCCGTTCGTCGCTACGAGGACCACCCGGTGAAACGATTCCATGAAGCCGGCATCAGGGCAACGATCAGTACCGACTCACGGACCGTCTCGCAGATTACCCTGACGGAAGAGTTTCGGAAAGTCTCGCGGTTACTCGCCTGCTCCAACGAGGCGATCTGGGCGATGAACCTGCAGGCGCTCGACGGCGGCTTCGATGAGCCGGCGGCGCGCGCCGCGCTCCGAATGGAGTTCGTCGAGCGGGAGGCGGTCCTCCGGCGGCAACCGGTGCCCTAGCGCCGCGCCAGGCTAGATGCCGGGCGGGATGGTCGCCGGGGGCGTGATCACGCCACTTCGGATCGCGGCCTGCTTCTCCAGGACCTGGTTGATGATGTCCTGGGGGACGATGCTGCTCGGCGTGCTGAAGGCGATCGCGTCGTCGCGCAGCGCGAAGACGCGCCTGCCGGCCGAAAATGAGCCGGCGCCCACCTGCTGGACCGTCAGCGCGACCGCCCGGTCGTAGCGCTTGATCGCGCTCGTAATCACGGCGGGGCTGAGGTAGGCTTCGTCGACGTCCGAGCCGATCGCGTAGGCCGAAGCGTCGTAGGCGGCGTCGATGTAGCCGCTGGCGCAGTGGCCCGTGACCTCGAAGAGGATGTCCGCGCCGCCCGAGATCTGCGTGATGCCCAGCTGCTTGCAAAACGCAGGGTCCTGCGAGTCGCTGTAGGTCACCTTGAACCGGACGTCGGGAGCGACCGAGCGGGCCCCGGCGACGTAGCCGGCGATATAGGCATCGAGGCCGGGTCCGTGATTCATCGCGAGGATGCCGAGCGTGTTGTGCGTGGCGGCGCCGACTTTTTGCTTTTCGATCAGGCCGGCCATCACGCCGACCAGGTAGCCGGGCTCCTGTTCCTTGAAGAGCAGGTCGGCGACGTTGGACAATTCAGTCGGCTGCCCGTTGTCGTCCACCGGCGTCGCGTCAAGCAGCGCGTAGCGCAAATTCTGGTGTAGCTGCGCGGTCCGCCAGACCGCGGTCGACATGTCCGCCGATACGGCGATCGTCAGATCCGGCCGGCCGGCGGCGCAGCGCTGCAGGTTGCCGAGGTAGTCGGAGGCGGCATGCGATTCGATCACCTGCACCGACGGAGAGGCGCTGCGGGCGCCGGCCGCAGCGACCTGGTTCATGCTGTGCGGCGCGAGCCCGTCAGCATTCGTCACCAGGCAGACGCGAACCCCGGCAGGCGGGCTCGAGCCCGGTCCGGAACAGGCCGCCAGCAATACTGCCGCCAGCACGACGGCAGCGAGGCGCGCCCTAGCCAGCCTGCTGGCGATCGCTCGCGCCGCCTCCCGTCATCAGCAGGCCCAATCGCTCCTCGGGGGTTTCCGCCGGCTCGATGCTGACAATCCGGCCCTCGTAGATGACCGCGATGCGGTCAGAAAGTGATCGGATCTCGTCCAGCTCAGCCGAGACAAGTAACACGGCGGCACCCTCGTCGCGCTGGGCAACCAGGCGCCGGTGGATGAACTCGATCGCGCCGATGTCGACCCCCCGAGTGGGCTGCGCCGCAAGCAAGACGCGCGGCTGTCCGGACATCTCGCGGGCGACGATGATCTTTTGCTGGTTGCCACCGGACAGGGTCCGGGCCGCCGTCGCCGAACTCGGCGTCCGGATATCGAACTCCGTGAC
>JALZAV010000228.1 GCA_030948145.1 Candidatus Dormiibacterota bacterium | reverse complement strand
GAGGTTGCCCCTTCAGGCCGCCTGCAAAGTGCAGACTACATCAGACGAGGTACGCGACGATGTCGACGATCACGTGGGTCGAATTACCGCCCACGTAGATCGAGAACTTGCCGGCGTTAGCGCCGGTGCCCAGCAGCACGGTGAAGGCGTTCGCCAGGGCCCACTCGCTACTGCTGAAGTTCAGCGTGGATGGGCTGGTATTCGGATCGTAGACGACGCCCCCGGGGAAGACGGCGATGAATCCATTCGCCGGGTAGCCGGTAACCGTTACATTGCCCACGAGTCCGATCGCGTGGGCGTCAACGCCGTTTGGCTTGCCATCATTGGCCCCGCCAATGATGGTCGCCCCCGGGACCGGACCCCACGTATAGGTCGAACCGGCGGCCAGTGGTCCCTGGATGCCACCCGTTGCATTGCGGGTGTCCACGATTCGGGACGGCGTGATCGGGATGGTGCTGTTAAGCCGACGCCAGTAGGCCGCCGCCGGCGATCCTTTCGCGGCATGCTGCGAGACCCAGAGGACGCCAAGGCCGTCACGGATCTGCTCGAAATCATTCGGCTTGAAGCTGGGCGGGCCGGCCGGTGGGTTGGTGAGCATGCTGTCGAGCACGGTGGCTTGCAGGATGCGGCCGTTGCCGAGGGCCGCGATGTCGATGCCACCACTGCCGCCGACCAGGCCGTACCCCTGGTCCGATTCACCCGTCACGCCGATGCCGGTCGGGCCGAAGCCCCATCCGTTGAGGCCTTCGGAGACCTGCACCGCCCCCGTTTCAGTCGGGACCGTCGCGATGCCGCCCACGCCCTGGATGGGCGCAAACCCGGGATAGTCAACAACGGGTGGATTCCCAATTCCCGGCAGGTTGCCACCCGCCCCGATAGCGCCGATGAGCGGAACGCTCTGTGTGCCGTTTACGGGCTGCACCGTCGTCGGCGGCGTCACGCCCTGTCCGAGGGCCTGCACCAGCGGCGCCGGTTCCGTGCCCGGCGTCGGAATGAGGTTGGTGGTCGCACTGCTGTCGTTCGTCTGCCCCATGAGCACGGGCTGGCCCACAAGGGCTTGCGCTGGCGTACCCCGGACCACGAGCGCACCGGCGGCGCCGACCGCCGCTATTCCCGCCATGCGCAGCAGATCGCGACGGCTGCGCGGCTGAGTTTCATGCCCATTGGATCCATTGCCGCCGCCCCGCAGCTCGGTGAGTTCGGCTCGGAGCTGCTCGACCTGTGCCGTCAGCTGCGCCACCTGCTCGCTGAGCGCGCTCGTTTTCTGCTGTGATCGTGCCATGACGTCCCCCTTTTAGCCCCAGCCCTGTCTTTGTTTGCTTACCTTGACCGCCGAATTCCGCAGACGCACGGCACGACGCTTCGTCGCGTGCGCGACCGGTACCACAACAACGCCACTCTTCCGGACGCGAGCTCCTGCCGCTGCCGCCGCGCCGCGTTTGCGCTGCGTCGGCGCTGATGACACGACAGACGGCGGCACCCTCTTCCTCATCCTGACTAAACCCTCCGTTGGTGACGAGCGATATCCATGCGGGTTGGAAATTGCCCGTATGCCGGTCGAGTTTGACGGGCAGGCTCGCGCATGTCAAGCCGCGCTTGCGATCGTGTGGAAGTGCGCGGACCTTGACAGCCCTGATTCAGGCGACCCGTGACTTGCCGTCGGCGCTGGCAGAACACGGGATATACTGACAGTAACGTAATAGCGGCGCTGGACTGTAACGGGGGCAGTGATTGGGAAGGCATCGACTGCGACTGATCGGCCTCATGGCGGGCGTTTTGCTCGTCGCGGCCTCGCTGTCAACCAGTGCCATGGCGGCGAGCCCACTGGCTAGCCGGCCAGTTCCAAAAGCTCGCCCGATGTCGATCGAGCCCTCTCAAACGCCGGTCGCCGCGGCCCGTGCTACGGCACCATCACGCCCCCACGCCGTGCCTGCCCCCGCCGCGGTGACGCAACCAAGCCAACGTCCACCGCAATCAGGGAGCCTTCATGCGGCGGCCGCCTCCGC
>JALZAV010000227.1 GCA_030948145.1 Candidatus Dormiibacterota bacterium | reverse complement strand
CCATCGACCGCGAGGGGCCGTTCGGTGCCAAAGAGGCGGGGCAGGGGCCGCTGCTGCCGGTCATCCCGGCCGTCGCAAATGCCATCTACAACGCGCTCGGCGTCCGCATCGACGAGGTCCCGATCACGCCGGACAAGGTCCTCAAGGCGATGAGCGACAAGAGTAGGCGGGTCGGGCCGAAGTCGACGCCTGACTTCGAATTCCCACCGCTGATCCAAGCCGATGTCCCAGAGGAGTGGAAGGGGAAGTAGATGCTGCGCCTGCCGCGACTCGGCTACCTCCGTCCCCGCTCCGTCGCTGAGGCTGCCGAGCTTGCGGCTGGCAATCCGCGCGCCAAGTTCATCGCCGGGGGAACCGACCTGGTGCCGAACCTGAAGCGGCGCCAGTTCGATGTCACGGCGCTGATCAGCCTCAATGCGCTTCCCAACGGCCATCGGGTGGAAGGCGACGCTGACCGCGGTGTCACGATCGGCGCCGGCGTTACGCTGGATGAGCTCGCTCACCACGAGCGGCTCGACGGCCCGTTTCGCGCGCTTGCCCAGGCGTGTGGTTCGGTCTCGACGCCGCAGGTCCGCATGATGGGCACGCTGGGCGGCAACCTGCTGGTCGACACACGCTGCAATTACTACAACCAGACCTATGCCTGGCGCAAGGCGGTCGGCTTCTGCATGAAGAAGGATGGCGACATCTGCCTGGTGGCGCGCAGCTCTCCCCGGTGTTGGGCCGTCTCTTCGTCGGATAGCGCGCCCGCCGCGCTCGCGCTGGGTATGGAGGTCACGCTTCAGGGTGTCGGCGGGATAAGGCGGATTCCGGCCGCTGCACTCTACCGGGACGACGGGATCGAGTACACGACGAAGCAATCCGACGAAGTGATCACGTCAGTCCACCTTCCGGCGTTATCCGGGCGCACGACGAGCGCCTACTGGAAGCTTCGCCGGCGGCCGGCGTTCGACTTTCCGATCCTGGGCGTGGCGGTCGCGATCAGCTGGGATGACGGCCTGGTGCGTGAGGCGCACGGGGCACTCGGTGCCGTTGGCTCGCATCCGGTCGACATCAGCGCATTTCTGGCGCCGCTGCAGGGGAAGCGCCTGGATGAGGACTTGATCGCGGAGGTCGCCAACGCGGCCGACAAGCCGTCGCGACCCCTCGACAATACGGACCTGAGCCATTACTGGCGCAAGCGGATGACGAAGGTGTACATCGAGCGCGCGATCCGTGATGCCGGCGGTCTCCGGCCGATGGGGGGCAAGCTCAGTGCCTAGCTCGAGCCCCGCCTTGGGTAACGGAGAGTCCACAGCCGTGAGTAAAAGCGTGAGGATGCGTTGTAGTTAGCAGTGAAGAAGTTTTCCTGGATCCTGCTCTCCACGGCGTTGCTGGCTGCGTGTGGAACCGCAACGACCTCATCCGGCTCGACGGGTGCCGCCCAGGGCGTCAGTTCGGGCGGCTTGCTCTCGTATCCCCGAGCCAACGCGGGTTCGAACGTAAATGGCAATTCGGACGTGAACCATGTCAACCTGCCCGCCGGGAAGCCGAACACGGTTCGACCCGTCGCCCCGTCACAGCCGGGCGCGGTTGCGGCGCCTGCGGTGCCGGCTCCGGGCGTCGGCGTAGTGGGACGCTGCGGTGGTGGCGCCGAGGCCGGTCCCGCTGGGAACCGTCTGGGCGTTTCGGGCTCACCCAAACGCCCACTGACGATGTGCGCGGTCGAATAACGGACTGCTAGGAGAAAAGGGCGCCCTCCTCGGGCGCCCTTTTTTGTGTCGGCCGTTAGCGCGTTCTAGTCGCCACCTCCGTGATCGCCTCCCCCGCCGTCGCCCTGTTCCTGGTCATCTTCTCTAGGACCATTCGGGATTCGCAGGATGGCGGTGTAGGCGTCCTGATCGTTTGCGCGCGGCGCATTGGTCGCGGTCCCGGTGCAGACCTGCGGCGGGTTGCCGGGCGTTGCGGTACCTGGGCAGAGGAACAACTCCGGGTTGCGGGTATCGCTCCAGAGCGGCAGCGCCGTGTCCCGGAAGGCGGCGA
>JALZAV010000088.1 GCA_030948145.1 Candidatus Dormiibacterota bacterium | reverse complement strand
TCGCCTTCGACGAGAAGGCGGTCAAGTCCCTCCTGCACGACGCGATCGCCCACAAGGTGCCCCCGGGATCGCAGCTGACCGAGAATCCGAAACTCACCTACGACCCCGTCAACGCCACCGCGGACGGCAACATCACACTGAATGGCCATACCGCCGGCTTTTACACGCCGGTGTTTATCGAGAGCAATATTCGTTCCCACCTGAAAGGCAAGACTCCCTCGAGCGCTCACGCCTTCTTGCAGACGCTGCCCAATGTGGTTGACGCCCGGATCACCCAGGCTCCCTTCGGGCTGCCCTGGCTGCCGCTCTTTTCCTCGCGCATCACGTTGAAGATCCAGGAGGTCACGGGCAGCCCGGCTGCGTGAGGATCCTCGCGATCGACCCGGGCACACGCCGCCTGGGCCTCGCGCTGAGTGATCCCTCGGGAACCGTCGCCCTTCCGCTTCGGGTGTTGACCCGGCGTTCGCAGCCGGAAGATCTCAAGGAGCTCGCCACGATCGTGAAGGAGCAGAGCGTGGAACTGGTCCTGGTCGGCCTGCCGCGCATGATGGATGGGTCGATTGACGTGGCGGCAAGGAACGCACAGGCATTCGGGGCCGAAGTCGCCCAGGCCCTCGGGGTTCGGGTCGAATTCTGGGACGAGCGGCTGACCACCGTCGCCGCCGAACGCTTCCTGATCGAACAGGGCAAACGCCGGGCACAGCGGCGCCAGGATGTGGACCGGGTGGCGGCCACGCTATTGTTGCAGGGTTACCTCGACTATCGAGGTAGCCGAGGTTCAGGAGGCTGAGATGCCCGATATCCCAGATAACGACGGCGAGAATCAGACAATCGAGCTGGTCAATGAGAAGACCGGCGAGGAAGAGAGCTATGTCGTTCACGATGTCGCGAAGATCGAAGGTGAAACGTATTACGTGCTGCAGGCGGAGGCGGACGAGGACCGCGTCCTGATCTTGCGCCGCGAGGGCGAGTCGCTGGTGACGCTTGACGACGAAGAGCACGACCGCGTGGTCGAGGAGCTGGAGGAGCTCGAAGAGAGCGAAGCCGACGACGAGAACGGCGAGGTGGACCGCTAACTGGGCGTTGGTAGCCGGCCGCAGCCGTCCCGCAAACGCGGCGGCTGCCTGCCGTGGATCCTGGTCATCCTCTTCTTCATCCCGGCACTGATCGGCATTCCCGGGGTGCTCGGCTACAACTGGGTCCAGCACGAACTGCACAGTCCCGCGAACCCCGGAGGCGGAACGGTCCGGATCATCGTCGCCCCCGGCGCCAGCTTTCACGAGGTCGCCGACACGCTGCACCGCGCCGGGCTGATCGATTCCACGCTCGTGTTCGACCTTTATGCCCGGTACCGCCATCTGGACCGCAACATCCAGGCGGGCGCCTACCAGCTCGACCGCAACAAGGACATGGTGCAGATCCTCCAGGCACTTCAGACGGCGATCCCTGAGGAGCTCTTCGTCACGATTCCCGAGGGCTACACGATCCAGAAGACAGCGGCGATGCTGGACAAGGGCACCCTGATCAAGGGGAGCGACTACCTCCAGGTCGCCCAGCACGGCCAGTTCAATTACGACTTCCTCGGCGGCCGGCCGGCGGCCGCCTCGCTTGAGGGCTTTCTCTTTCCCGACACGTACCTGGTTCCGCGAACCGCGACCGCGACGCAGTTGGTGACGCTGCAACTCGATGCTTTCAAAAAGGTCTGGGACGCCAGTCGCAGGGATCTCGCGGCGCAACGCAAGCTCACAGCCATGCAGGTAGTTACGATCGCCTCACTGATCGAGCGCGAGGCTCGCTTCAGTGAGGATCGGCCACTGGTCGCCAGCGTGATCTACAACCGCCTGGCGAATGGGTGGCTGCTACAGCTCGACGCGACCGTCCTTTATGCCAAGGGCGTCTGGCAATCGACCGTTACGCTGGACGACCTCAAGATCAACTCCCCGTACAACACCTATCTGCATCCAGGGCTACCGCCCGGGCCGATCGCGAATCCAGGCCTCAAGGCGATCGACGCCGCCCTCAAGCCGGCCCAGACCGGCTACTTCTTCTATCTCTCCGACTCGCAAGGTCACAACCATTACGCGAAAACCAACGACGAATTCAATCAGCTCAAGAAGCAGTACGGGCTCGGCTAAAGGCGGCTCACGCCTCGTCCTGCTCGCCGACGCGCCGCGAGACCAGCTGGCGGAGGCCCTCTATGGCGCCGCCTTCGAAGCGGCCGGCATGGACACCGTCCCCCACTCGGAGACCGTCAGCCGCGCCAACCTCGCGGCGGCCATCACCCGGATGCGCACTGACGACACGGTGCTGGGCGCGGCGGTGATGCGCCCCCACACGGTCGCAGTGACCCCCATGCTCGATGGGCTCGGGCCGGAGGTCCAGTCCGTTCGGGCGGTCAATGTCATCAGCCATCGGGGGGGTGGCCTCGTCGGCTGGAATACGGACCGGCCGGCCTTCGCGCAGGCGCTGGAGGACGCGGGCTACCAGCCGCGGGGACGCTCGGCGCTCATCGTTGGGGCCGGCGGAGCTGCGCGAGCCGCCGGCGACGCGCTGCGGACCCAGGCGTCACGCGTTTTCGTCGCGGCCCAGGACCTCGAGGAGGCGCGCTCGCTCTGCTACGACCTCGACATCACCAGTGGTGGACCGACGCCGCTCGGATCCCTCTCCCTCGTCGTCCCCAAGGTCGACCTGATCGTCAACGCCACGCCGATTGGCAGCGATGGGGAGTCCCACCCCTTTCCGATCGAGTGGGTAACGCCGACCCAGTTTCTCTTCGACCTCGTCTACGATCCTCCGGTGACGCCGCTCGTCAGGGGAGCTCGGGCGCGGGGCGCTCGGGCCATCAACGGCTTGACCATGCTCTTGTACCAGGGGCTCGCAGCCTTCGAGATCTGGACCGGGACATCCGCCCCGGAACCGGCGATGCGGGCCGGGCTGCAGCGCGCGATCGTGAGCAGGCTCGCCCCATGAGCCCGGTGCTCGTTGCGGCGCTCTGGGCCGTTGTCGGGGCAGGCATCGGCATGGGCGCGAACTATCTCAGCCGGTGGCTGGCGCGCGTCGAGGAGATCGAGTTCGAGCAGGGCCGGCGCGAAGTCCTGCTCATGCCGGCGCTCTGCGGTGCGTTCTTCTTTGTCTTCGCGTGGAAGTATGGTTTCCAGCGCGTGCTCGTCATAGACTCCGTCTACGTGGCCGTCCTTGTACAGGTCTTGGCCTTCGACCTGAAGACCCGCTATATCCTCGACCTGGTCCTGTTTCCGGCGTGGGCGGTCGCCTTCGGACTCGCCTTCATCACGCCCTGGAATCCCTACTCGACATGGCCCTGGCCCGATTGGCGCACCGTCCCGGTGGCGGCGGTGCTCGCCGGTGGCGTCTTTTTCCTGCTGTATATCGGCGGGCAACTGCTCTTTGGTGCCGAAGCCTTCGGCTTCGGGGACGTCAAACTGGCGGTCTTCATCGGCATGGCGACCGGCCTCTCAGACCTGCGCGTGGTTCATGCCCTGATCGACGGGGTCTTCCTTGGTGGGTTCGTCGCGGTCCTGTTGCTGGTGACGCGTATTCGCTCGATGAAGGAAGCTGTTCCCTACGGTCCATTCCTCGCGCTGGGAACGATTGCCACGCTCTTCGTGCAGCCCCCATGAACGCCGATGAACTGCTCCCGGGGGAGCGTGTCCTCGCCAGTGCCCGGCGTCACTGGGTCGTGATGCTGCGGCCGACGGCCACGATCCTGGTGGCCGCAGTGCTGGCCGCGGCCGTGGTCGCCCTGCTGCCACTCAAGCCGGAGGTGCATCTCTTCGGACTCCTCGGGGTCTTGATCGTCGCCCTCCTGCTCCTCAACTTCTTCTATCTCGGATGGCGATCGCAGCAGTACATCGTGACCGACCAGCGCGTGATCTTGAACGAGGGCCTGATCTCCCGGTACTCGCGATCGATCTTGATCGACCGCATCCAGGACCTGACCACCTACCAGGGACTCTGGGCTCGTGCGTGGGGGTTCGGCGACATCCAGCTCGAGTCGGCCGGGCGCGAGGGCGGCGAATGGCTACGCACCGTGCCCCGGCCGCAGCAACTTCGGAACGCCATCTTCGCGCAGATGGAAGCCCGCCATACCCGGTAGAATCGCTAGCCGGACATGGTCAACCCCAGCGACTTCCGCAACGGCATGACGATCGAGTGGGAGGGTGGCCTCTGGATCGTGATCGAGTTCCAGCAGGGTCAGAACGCTCGGGGCGACACGTTTTTTAGGACGAAGCTTCGCAATGTCCGGAGCGGGGCGATCATCGATCAGAAATTCCGTGACAAGGACCGCTTCGCGCGAGCGCGGATCGAGAAGGTCGCCATGCAGTACCTTTACAGCGACGGTGATAGCCATTTCTTCATGGACATGGCCAGCTACGATCAGATGCCCCTCAACGACGACCAGATGGGCGACACCATGAAGTACTTGAAGGAGAACACTGCAATCTCCGTCCTGATGTACGACGGGAACCCGCTCGGAGTCGAGCTGCCGACGACGGTTGATCTCAAGGTGACGCAGACCGCCCCGGGTTTCCGCGGCGACACGGCCGCGGGCGGGGGGAAACCCGCCACCGTGGAGACCGGGTTGACGCTCAACGTGCCTTTCTTCGTCAACGAGGGCGACGTGATCCGTGTCGATACCAGGACCGGCGCCTACGTGGAGCGCGTCTAGTGCCGTCGGAGAAGACGCCCGGATCGGTCAAGGTGGCAAACGAAGTGATCGCCCACATAGCCTCGCTGACCGCCGGCCAGGTTCAGGGGATCGTGGGTATGTACCCGGCTCGCGCCCGGGATGGTCACCGCCTGCTGCCGGTGACGACCTCCTACAAGGGGGTCAGGGTTGAGATGGGCAACGACGCGCTTCAACTGGAGCTGTTTCTGGTTGTCGATTCCTCGGCGCATGTCCCGACCGTGGCGGCCGAGGTCCAGCGCCAGGTGGCGGACGCCATCGACAAGATGCTTGGGCTCGAGGTTCGGCAGGTCAACGTCTTCATCGGCGACGTGCGGTTTCCGGGAGACGCGTAGTCGCGTAGGCTGCTGAGCATGGGACGGCGCCACCTGGCCCGCGAGCTCGCCCTCAAGGTCCTGTTCGAGCTCGAAACCGATGGCAGCGATCCCACCCGGTCGCTGCAGTACCACGCGGAGGAGGCACGCGCCGATGCGAACGTCACCGAGTTCGCCGGCGTGCTGGTCGCCGGCGTGATCGAGCATCGGGCCGCGATCGATGCCCGGCTGGCCGGGGCTTCGAGCAACTGGGGCCTGGACCAGATGGCCAAGGTCGAGCGGACGCTGCTCCGAATTGCCACCTTCGAGATCGAATTCCTTCCCAGCGTGCCCTTGAAGGCCGCGATCAATGAATCGATCGAGCTCGCCAAGACGTTTGGCGGCCCCGATTCGGGAAAGTTCGTCAACGGGATCCTCGGCCGGATCGCCGCGGAAACCCCGGTGCGCCGGACGGCTCCCGGTGAGGCGGCGACCACCGAGACTCGGCCATGACCGAAGCCGAGGTGACCAGTCTCGACTACGAGGGAGCGCTCGCCGAACTCGAGCGCACTGTGCAGGCGCTCGGGAAGGAGCAGGAGGACCTGGCGGAGTCGGTCCGGATCTACGAGCGCGGCCTGGCACTCGCGCAGCGGTGTAGCGACTTGCTGACCCAGGCCGAACGTCGCCTCGCCGACCTGTCGCCCGCGCCCGAGCGAGCCGGGACCTCGTGACACTCCTTCGCAATCCGTACTTTGTGGTTCCGCTGATCGCGTGGGCGATCGCACAGGCCAGCAAGGTGATCTGGGATTCCGTCCTGAGCCATCGCTTGAGCGTGCGTCGGCTGGCGACCGCCGGCGGCATGCCGAGTTCGCACAGCGCCCTGGTCGTGTCCCTGACGACCATCATCGGGCGTTTGCAGGGGGTTCAGACGCCGCTCTTCGCGCTTGCCTTGATCATGTCGGCGGTCGTCATGTACGACGCGACCGGCGTGCGCCGGGCCGCCGGTCAGCAGGCGATGATCCTCAACCGGCTGATCGACGATCTATTCATCGCGCACCAGGGGATCCACCAGGAGCGGCTCCGCGAACTGCTCGGTCATACGCCGATCGAGGTGATCGCCGGTGCCATCCTCGGCGTCGTGATCGGCCTCGGGCTGGGACGGTGATGGTGGCGGAGCGGGTACGGCTGGACCAGGCGCTCGTCGGCCAGGGGCTGGCGTCTTCGAGGCAGCGGGCGCAGGTCCTGGTTCGAGCCGGCCTCGTACGGATGAGCGGGCAGGCGGCCGACCGACCGGACCAGCTGGTCGATCCCGAGGTTGCGCTCGAGCTGCGTGGGTCGACGACCGCCGCCGGCTACGTCAGTCGGGGCGGCGAGAAGCTGGCCGCGGCTCTCGATACCTTCGCGGTCGCGATCAGTGGCCGGACCGGCCTGGACGTCGGCGCCTCGACCGGGGGCTTCACCGATGTGCTACTCCGCCGGGGGGCCGCCTCGGTGATCGCGCTCGACGTCGGCTACGGCCAGCTGGCCTGGACGCTGCGGCAGGATCCGCGGGTCACGGTGCTGGAGCGGGTGAACATCCGTTATCTCGATCACCTACCGGCCGTCGCGGACCTCGCCGTGATCGACGTGTCCTTCATCTCGCTCCGCCTGGTCCTTCCGCCGGTCCACCGTCTGCTGGCCGTCCCGGCGGACGTCGTCGCCCTGGTGAAGCCACAGTTCGAGGTCGGCAAGGGCGCGGTGGGGAAGGGCGGGGTGGTGCGGAGCGCCGACCAGCACCTCGCCGTGCTCCGCTCGCTCGGCGAGTTTGCCGCAGGCGTCGGGTATGAGGTGCTGGGCGAGACCGCCTCGCCGATCCTCGGCGCCAAGGGCAATCGCGAGTTCTTTCTTCACCTGCGATCCCATGCCTGAGTCCGTCGGGATCGTCTGCCATCCCCGGATCGACATCGGCCAGGCGCCGGTGGTGGAGGCGCGCACGCGCCTCGAGCGGCACGGCTTCCAGGTCTGGACCTACTGCTCGACCGCCGAGGAACGACCAGGAGCACTCGACGAGAATCTCGACGGAACCCGACTGATCGTCAGCATCGGGGGCGATGGCACGCTGCTCTGGTCCGCGGAACAGGCGGCAGCGGCGGGAATCCCCGTCCTCGGGGTCAACGCCGGCCGCCTCGGGTTCCTCACCGAGGTCCGCCTCGCCGAGACGGGACCCGCGCTCGATCGATGGGCAGCCGGCGACTTCGTCCTGCAGCGCCGGGCGATGTTGGAGGCCCGGCTGCGCGACCGGGTGTACGTTGCCCTCAACGACGTTGTCGTGCACAAGGGGGCGGAATTCAACCTGATCCGGATCGAGGTCACGGTCGATGGCGTCGAGGCGGGCCGCTTCGACGCTGACGGCGCCATCGTCTCCACCCCGACCGGGTCGACCGGCTACGCGCTCTCCCTCGGCGGTCCGATCCTGCATCCCGCGGTTCGAGCGCTGACCTACCTGCCGCTGAATCCGCACAGCCTGTTCAACCGCGCCGTGGTCCTTCCCGAGACCGCCAGGCTCACCATCCGCCTCCCGGACGCAAGCGGGATGCTGACCTGTGA
The DNA here is from genome assembly GCA_030948145.1 of Candidatus Dormiibacterota bacterium. Taxonomy (GTDB): domain Bacteria; phylum Chloroflexota; class Dormibacteria; order CF-121; family CF-121; genus JALYYC01. Next base: position 231 of record JALZAV010000088.1, on the reverse strand, counting down.
TGGCCAGCGTACGACCTCGCTGGATCCAGGTGCCGAGGTCCAGGTCGCGTCGCCTCATAGCGTCGACCTGGTGCGCTTCAGCGGCGACCAGAACTTCTTTAGCTTGCTTCGGCAGAAGATCCGCTGGGGCCTGCCCCTGATCGATGGGACGCCGTGATCCTCGAACTGACGATCCGCAATCTCGCGCTCATCGATGAGCTGCGCGTGCCATTTCGCCCGGGGCTCAATCTG
>JALZAV010000033.1 GCA_030948145.1 Candidatus Dormiibacterota bacterium | reverse complement strand
AGCTTGACGATCGCGTCCCTGGGCGGGACATCGTCGAGGCTGTATCCCTGGCGGCGCACCAGTTGCTCGGCGGCGTGGTCGATCTTGATGCGGGTGAGGACCTTCTCGTGCCCGATGCCCCGCCGCGGGTCCTTGTTCGTCGTTTCGACGAGCGCGCGGACGCTGTGCTCGCCGTCGCCGACGACGTGCGCCGGCATCCGTTGGGCGACCGCGACCATGTGGCCGCCGATGACCAGCACTCGGTAATCGTTGCCGGTCACGAAGCTCTCAAGGACGACGACGCCACTACGAGTCTGGCGGATCGCCTTCTCGAAGCCCTCGCGCACGTCCTGCTCGGTGCGGAGGTCGAGACCGACGCCGCGGCCGTGATTGCCGTCCAGCGGTTTCGTCACGACCGGGAATCCGATGCGGGCCGCAGCCGCGACCGCCTCGTCGGCCGAACGGACCAGCTCGCTTCGCGGCACCGGCAGGCCGGCGGCGGCGAGCAATGAGGTCGTGAGCTTCTTGTCGCTGGCGATGTCCACGCCAAGCGCCGACGTACGGGACGTCATCGTGGCGCGGATCCGTTGCTGGTACTTGCCCTGGCCGAGCTGGACGAAGGACTGCTCGTTGAGGCGGATGTAGGGGATATCGCGGCGCGCCGCCTCGTCGAGGATCGCCTGGGTGGAGGGGCCGAAGGCGGCCCGTTCCGCCAGCAGGACGAGGCTCTCCAGCTCGGCGATGAAATCAAACGTCGGGTTCGGCTCGACCAGGTGGTTGACAAGCCTAACGGCGAGCTTGCCGGCCGCGAGGCCGACCTGTTCCTCGTTGTAGCCGTAGATCACGTTGTACTGGCCGGGCGCGCTCGCCTTCCGGGTCTTGCCCCGCGTCGTCGAGCCGCCGGCCTCGCGTTCGAGCTCGATCGCTACGTGCTCCGCGACGTGGCCGAGCCAGGTGCCTTCTTTTAGACGCTCGATGAAACCGCCTGGACGGTTCAGCGAGCAGCCGTGGTCACGGATCCCGGGCAGGAGGTCGACGAGCGCCTCGTTGAAGGCCGGCAGCGTGTTGGAGGGCCAGCACTCGAGCGAGCCGAGATCGACCAGGAGCCGGATCGCCGGGTCGTAGGACCAGTAGTTCGGACCGCGGAGCACCTGGCTCTCGAGGATGCGGAGCTCGGGCCGCGCGGGTGGCTTCGATTGGGCCGCTTCATCGACGTCGCCGCCCCGCGCCGATTCCGGTGCGCGCGAGTCGCTCACTCCGAGGCCTTGCGGTCCTCTTCGCGCAAGCGCCGGCGTTCGGGGGCACGGCTATCGGCGCCTTCGGCCGCGATCTGGCGGGCCAGCTTCCCGATCCTCCCCTGCGCGGCGGCCGCGATCCGCTCGTTCTTGCTCACGTCGAGCGGCAGAACGCGGCGCGAACGAAGGTCGAATCGATACCCGGACGGGAGGGAATGCAGGCGGGCGTTCGAGACCATCATCGGCTTGTGGCCGCTGGCATTGAAGGCGTCGGTGATCACATCGGAGCCATCGACGACGGTGACGGAACCGCGGCCGATCACCTCGAGGACATCGTTGGCGTCGACGATCGCGGCCGTGTCCTCATCCAGGCCGAGCCCGATCAGTGCCGGCGACTGGGCGACGACGGCCAGCAGGCGGCCGAGTCTGGTCCGTTGCTCGAAATGCTGGTCGACGACGACATTGACGAGGAGTCCCAGGCCGACGGAGACGTGCGCCATCCGATGCTTGGGGGTGGCGCCGGAGCTGCCGAACGCCATCATGTGGGTCGCCGCGGCGCTCGCGCCCGCGGAGGTGCCGGCCACGACTGCGCCCCGGCCGTGTGCCTCGAGGATCCCCGCGCCAAGCTTCGTCCCACCGATCACCGACGAGAGCCGCAGCTGGTTCCCGCCCGTCATGAAAATGCCGGTGACATCCCTGAGCGTCTCGACGACGGTTGGATCGTTCGCTTCCTCCCGCGTCTCCGGGCGCAGGCCGCGGATCTCCCGGGCGCCGACCCGGGTCAGGATTTGCCGGTAGAGCTCGGTAGCGGCGTCACCCAGCGTGGAGGCGGTGCTGATCACCGCGATGATGGCGTCAGGTCCGCCGGCGAGCTGGACGAAGCGCGCCAGGATGACCCGTTCGCCCAGCTTGTCCTCGGCGCCGCCGATCACCATCACGGGTCCTGGCGCCGCCCCCTCTCGTCCCGGGGCAAGCCGAACCGAATCGTGGGGGTCCGTCATCTTCCCGTCAGTCTAGCCGCAGATTCGAACTTGAGGGGATCGAAGTCGCGCGGAAGGGAGAATGGGCGACGTTCGGACAGCGGCATGGTGGCATCATGATGCTCGCCGAATCTTATATAATGGCTATCACATCCGGTGTCGGGGAGCGGCAAGGGAGTAGGCATGGGCTTCGAACGCGATGCGACCGGCACCAGGGCGAAGGTGCGGGTCGACGACAAGGACGCCACCCCGGGTGAGCTGGCCGCCCAGCAGGGGGCGGATCCCGAACGCCTGCTCGACGGGGAAGATCCGGACACCCTCCAGGTGCACGACGCGGATCACTGGATCCGGGTATACCGAGACCTGCTCGAGTTCAAGCAGCGGTTGCTGTCCAGCGCGCAGGAGATGGTGCCGGCAATGGACGTGGCGGCGCGCCACGAGGTTGGCCAGACCGACATGATCGCGATGGACGCCGAAGCGACAAAGTTTCAGCGACGGCTGGAGTACTGGCAGGCACGCCGCGACGAGCTGGGCGGCCGGCCGTGATGCAACCAGAGGGGATCCAATCGTCGCCGGCGGCGCCAGATGACGCGAGGCGTGATGCCCCGGAGCTCATCCACGACGTCATCGAGGCTCTTCCCGTCGGAATCGGCCTGTTCGCCGTTGAGGGGGAGGAGTTTGTGTTCCACGACGGTAATCGGGAGTTCGTGCGGCTGCTGGCGCTTGACCGACCGCCACGCGAGGGGCAACTGCTGGACCAGGTCTTCGAGCGCGGCCAGCGGGATGGGGCGCTGGATCTCCTCCGTCGCGTGCGCGCCAGCCGGGAGCCCGGTACTTACTTTGCCACCGAGGGACTTGGGGCCGGGTCCGAACGGATCTGGAATCTCGATGCCTACCCAGTCCAGCATCCGGGCGGGCCGGTCACGCACATCGTAATGCTCGTGCAGGAGACAAATGAAAAAGTCGGGATGTGGGAGCGGCAGGAACGGGAGACAAAACGGTTGCGCGCCAAGGCGGAGCAGCTGGCCGACCTGGAGAAGGCAAAGTCCGAATTTCTCCACCTCGCGTCGCACGAGCTGCGCGGGCCGGCGGCGATGCTGCGTGGCTACCTGTCGATGATCGAGGACGGGTCGCTGGGCACGTTGCCGCCCGCGATGATGCCGATCCTGCCGGTATTGAAGGCGAAGGCGGCGCAGATCAACATGCTCGCCAACGAGATGGTCGAAGCGGCACGGCTCGAAGACCGGCGCCTCCAGTTGAAGCTCAAGCGGCTTGACCTGATCCAGGCAGCTCGGCGTTCCGTGCGAAACGCGGAACCGACGCTGACCCCGCGCCATAACATCACGGTCGAGGAACCCGGCACAGAGGGGTTGTTCGTCCAAGCCGACGCGATGCGCCTGGACATCGTCATCGGCAACCTGATCGACAACGCCATCAAGTTTTCCCCGGAGGGTGGCGCGGTGACCGTCCGCGTCCTGGCGGACCCGGACGTGGCCCGCGTAACGGTTCAGGACCAGGGGATTGGCATTGCCCGGGAGGACATGGATCGTCTGTTCGTCCGGTTCAGCCGGTTGAACCAGCGCCCGGACGTTCCCGGAACCGGCCTTGGACTTTATCTCGCGCGTGAGCTCGCCCGGCTCCATGGCGGCGACATCGTGGCAGTGTCGAGCCCGGGCCAGGGCAGTACGTTCACGCTCAGCTTGCCGATTGACCACGCCACGAACTGACCGGGCGGTCGAAGCACAGACCGTGGCGGGGCTGCGTCGTGACGCGGCGGATTGCCGGGCCTGCGACCTGTGGGAGAACGCCACGCAGACTGTTTTCGGGGAGGGCGAGCCGCACGCCCGGGTCATCCTGGTCGGCGAGCAGCCCGGCGATCGCGAGGACATCGAAGGGAAACCGTTCGTAGGGCCGGCCGGCCGCCTGCTCGACGAGGCGCTCATCGAGGCCGGCATCGATCGGAGAACGGTCTATGTGACGAATGCGGTGAAGCACTTCAAGTGGAAGCCGCAGGGCAAGCGTCGCCTGCACCAGAAGCCGAACGCGGCCGAGATCGCGGCCTGCCGTCCCTGGCTGGATGCGGAGATCGCGCTGCTCAAGCCCAAACTGGTCGTGTGCCTCGGGGCGACGGCCGCGCAGGACCTGCTCGGCGCCGCGTTTCGCGTGACCCAGCAACGTGGGCAGTTCATCCAGCGTCCCGGCCTACCGCTGCTGATGGCGACCGTGCATCCATCGTCGATCCTGCGCGCCCCTGACGAGGAGAGTCGCCAGCTGGAGCGGCGCGCGTTCGTCAAGGATCTACGTCTGGTGGCGGAGCGCCTCTCGGGCTAGCACACGGTCAGCGCCAGAGCCAGCGCCACAGCCCGGCTCGCCCGAGGGCCCGGCCGATGATCTTGTTCTTGGCCCGGCGGACGATGCGGTGGGGATTGCCCGATGCCAGGACCGAGACATCGTTGGCAAGCCGGGCCGCGGCATACATTTGGGAGACAAGGCCGCGCCGCCTCACTCGAAAACCTCCCGGATCAGTGTCGAGGCATCGCGCGCCAGCTCGCCCCGCTCCGGTTCGTGGGCCTCGATCACCTTGAGCAGGTCGGTGGCCTGCTGCGGCTCACGGAGCCCGAGTGTAAGCCCGAGCGACAGCCAGTAGTCGGCGGTCTCCAGCAGGTTGGCATGGATATCCTCAGGTGTTTCGCCGAGGACTTCGCTCATTGACGCGATCAGCGCCCGGCCGTAGCGCGCCCACTGGTCGTCGGGGGATTCCTGCATCACAAAAGGGTAAACTGCGAGGGCCTCGCGCGGGGAGGTGGCAGAGTGGTCGAATGCGAGCGCCTGCTAAGCGCTTGATCGGGTGTTTCCGGTCCCCGGGTTCGAATCCCGGCCTTCCCGATTTTTCAGCCCGCCCGAGGCGCCGTCCATGACCTTCAATGATCAGGGCGCCTCTGGGAGCCCGCGTGTCGCGACCCTCTTGTCCGGTCAGTGTAATCAGAGGCAGCGGCCGGCTACTTCTCCGACTGCTGAGGAAACCTTTTGGAACTTTCCGTCAGGTGTATAGAGGTAGACTCCCACGCTTGTTCCAAACCAGAGCCCGTGGTCATCCGCAAGCGGAGGGCCTATAAAGCTGAGAAACGCTGGTGATGTGGAACCCGGTCCCGAATACAGCTGCTTGCCAACACCCGGTGCCGTTACGAGCCACACTTCTTGCGATGTTGACGTCGACGGGTCCGACATTTTGGCTGCCCGAACAACAGGATGTCCTGCGCCATCGAAGCCGAGCCCCTCTACCTCCATGCCCTCCCGACGAAACCATGGCGAGTGAGCGCTCGTTGTGAGGTCAAACCGCAGCAACCGATTCATCGGGGCGATACCTAGATGGGGGGGTGCGTCGCCAGGTGCGACATCGCCGTACCAAGCGCCGCCCGCTCCAATCAAATAGAAACCCTGACGCGAACCGGGTTCGCTGATAGGCGCAAGCATGCGCAAGGATTTGGTCGCCGGGTCGAGCCGCCACAGGCCGTTAATGCTTTCGCCGCTTGGCCCGACGTCTCCCACGTAGACGCCGCTTGCCTGGTAGTCCAGCACTACGTAGAAGCCCTGGTCCTGGGAAGTCTGGGTGTACACGACACGGTCCGCCCGAGACGCCACATCCACCACGTGAACTCGTGAATGACGGAAGGGAGTATCAACGAACTCGGTGTATGCGTAATGGGAACTATCAGGCGAGACCGCTGTGATGGCGACCGGCAACCACCGGTTGTAGCGGCGGGTGAACGTTGCGCCGCTGGCATTTGGAAAGTTGGCGTTTGGGTCCTGGGCTAGATCCCCGGAGGGAAACGTAATGAAGCCCCCGCGAAAGCCGGATGACTGACGTTCAGCGACCGGTAGCCTACAGGCTAGTGCCGCAACCGATGTGGGAGTGCTCGCTGCGGGCGGTTTGGACGCCGACATTGGCACGGAAGCGCTCGGCGATGAGCGCGGGGTCACCGGGACAGGTCGGGCAATTGGGCCGCAGGCCGAGGTGACAAGCAGGAGTCCAGCGACTACAAGCCGCTTCATACAGGAAGAACGCTTGCCGGGCTTCTGGCGTTACGGCGGTCTTCGACCTCCCGCCCAGCAAGCAGTTCCATGTTAGATCTCCTTACGAGATCCTCAGGCCGTAGGTTCCCAATAGCGGGTTCGAATCCCGGCCTTCCCGTAGCTCTTTTGCAGGAGTGCGAGCGGTGCCGTTCTACAAGTACGACGATGCCGGCTGGCACGCCGGCGGGGACTTTCCCGATGATCTCCCCTACTCGCAGGGTGGGGTGCACATGGCCATGATAAGCAGGGGTCGAGTCGGTCCCCCACGAACGAGCCGGTTCCGCGACGTCGCGGCCTGGATCGTAGGCGTGCTCATCTTTGGCTTCGGTGCGGTCGTCCTGTTCCTGCTCGCCCTCCAGTGGCTTCGGCGCTGAGCACACCGCGAGCAGTCCGCCTCAGACGGTCAGGAGCTTCTTCAAGGCCTCGGCGTCCTTGATCGCATAGCCCTCCATGTCGTTGTTGAAATAGAGGAAGACGTCGAGTCCGGTCGCGTGCCATGCCCGAGTCCGATCCGCCCAGCGTTCAAGCGCGGACTTGCTATAGCCAATCCCACGAGCGCCAAGGTGGAACCGAACATAGGTGAAGTCACAGGTGATCTCGAGCGATTGCGGCATTTTCGGGTGGTCGGGGATGCAGAGCGCAATGCCGTGCTGGCGCAACAGCTCAAAGACTGCCGGAATCAGCCAGCTCTCGTGCCGAAACTCGAGCGTGTAGCGGTGGCCGGCCGGAAGCATCGGGAGGAACGCCTGGAGGCGAGGCAGGTCGAGCTTGAAATTGGCCTGGAACTGAAACAGGATTGGGCCGAGTTTTTCGCGGAGCCCTTCTGCCGGCTCGACGACCAGGTCGACGGACTTCTGCTCGACCGCCAGCCGCTTGATATGGCTGACGTACCGGCTGCCCTTGACGGCAAAGAGGAACGCTGGGGGCGCCTGCTGGGCCCATGTCACGAAGCGATCGCGCGGGGGTTGTCGGTAAAAGGAGTTGTTCAGCTCGACGGTGTCGAAGTGCTGCGCGTAGAAATTGAAGTGTTCCCGCGCCGGCATCTTCTCCGGGTAGAACAGTCCACGCCAGTGGGTGTACGACCAGCCCGAGCATCCGATGCGTACCTCGCCAGCCATGCTCCGACTCTATCGAGGATGGTCACGTCGATGCGGCAAGGGTTGCCGTGGACGGGGTAGTCTTACGCCGCGTCGAACTCGTCGGGCGCGCGCGGCGAAGGGACGTACTCGGTATCAGGCGGAATCGTCAGCACCCGCCCATCCCCGGCGAGCGATAGTCGCCAGCCGCCTTCATGCACCATCCAGTGATGGTGCTGGCAGAGCAGGATCATGTTCGAGAGGTCGGTCTTGCCGCCGTTCGCCCAATGGACGACATGATGGGCCGAGCTCCACGACGCCGGCCGCTCGCACCCGGGCCAGCGGCAGTGACGATCCCTGGCATCGAGCAGCCGGCGCGCCCCGCCTGACACCACCCGCTTGGCGCGGCCCGCGTCAATAACGGCGGAGTCGGCCCCGAGAAGCACGCGCGTGATCGAGCTGTCGCACGCGATACGCTGCACCGTTTTCGCCGAGATCGGCAGCGAGAGCGCCATCTCACCAGCAGGGGCGCCGATCAGTGCCTGCAGCGTTTCGAGCGTGGTGGTGACCTGCAGGTGCGGGCGCTGGCTCGCGTGCTGGGGAAGCTGCCCGGCGTCCATCGCGTGCGTGGCCAGCTCGACCATGGCGTCGGCCTGGCGTCGCTCTCGGTTCCGGCCGTCGCCGTCGCCCGAGTGCTGAGCCAGCGGTTCAATGGCGGTCCGAATCGCGGCGGCTCCAATGGGATCGAAACCCCCCTTGACGAAGAGCCAGCCGTCCTCACCCTCCGTGAGCTGAAGATACCGCTCCTCAGCATCCTGCCGCTGCTCGCGGGCCACGCCTTCGGCGTCTACGCGGTGACGCACGTGAAGGCAGTGGTACCAGAGGCGACCGACACTGCTGTCCTTCGCCGCCTCGAGGAGTGGCGTCTCATCGAATGGCGCGGCGGTGGGGGACTGAGTCAGCGCCTCGGCAGTCCGCGCGATCACTGAGAGGTGCCCGAACCCGATGGCACCTGCGGTCACAGCTTCAACGGACTTCACGAGTCTCTCGAGATGCTCGCCGACATTGACCCGGTCGGCGGCCACGCTCGTGGAGGTCTTGCAGTAGTGCCGAATCCAGTGAATCGGCGACGTCGATCCCCAATCCGACCAGAGTTCACTCCTGGCCAGCAAAGCAGAGTTCTCCGAAAACTCGAGCTCGAACTCATCCATGAGCCGCCGTTCGAAGATCAAGTCGAATGCGACCTGTTCCGGCGATCGGCCAGCTTTCGGACGCCCGCGATAAGCAGCGATCGCCTCAAGAAGCTTCTCGCCCTCAGGGCACGCCTGGGCCCCCTCGATCGGAAGGTCTATCGAGGCCGACAAAATATCGGATCCGTTTGCCAGAACCAGAGCTCGAATCGATTACAGGCCGCACGCATTTTGCGGGGATCGGCAATACGCTCTGCCGGGAGCCAGCCTGCTTGCTGTTCGAACGTCGAAACAATCTCCGTCCAGGCTTTAGCGATGTGACGTCCATCCGAATAAAACTCCTCGCGTGTCTTGTAGGGCACGGTGGCGAACCACTGGTCCATCCCCTCCTTAAGCATGGCGATCGGGTTAGCCAGCTCGGTTCTCGACGCAGCTTCCCCTTTCCCCACCATCACGAGTCATTATACGAACATATGTTCGTACTGTCAAGGATTTTCTGTCCGCGGCAAGCGCGCCAGAAACCGGGCGAGCAAGCGGTCGGTAAGAGCCGAAACGACGGCCTGCTGTGGTGACCAGGCACGCCACACCTCCGCCGCCCAGCGCTGGATGGCATCGGCGTGACCGGAGACAGAGTCGGCGCGAACGCCGGCCTCGGCGACATCCAGGACCGTCAGGGCGCCAACGTTCGGAGGCGGCAAGAATGCAGGCCAGGTCGCATCCGGCTTCCCCATCTGTTGATGAGCCGACCGCACCTGGAGTCCGGTGAGTCCCCGGTCGAGCGCCAGGTGTAAGCCGACGAGCGAGTAGGCCGCCCGGATGCCGCGGCCGTCGCCGCCGACGTGCTGGGCGCCGTAGGCGTCGACGGTGATCTGGTGCAACCGCATCAGTGCGACATGATTCAGCTCGAAGCCGGTCACGTCGCCGTAGAGTTGCCAGCACTCGGGAGACGAATGACGGCTGGGATCCCACTCCCAGGTACTGACAGGCAGCTCGACGCGGCACCCCGGACAGACGGTCGAGCCGGCCACCAATCAATGATGGCATTGGCGCGACGGTGGTGAGAGAATCGTTGCATGGTCACCGCCATCGTCCTGATCGAAGCGGAGCGGGACGCGATCGCCCGGCTCGGCCCCGCGCTGGCCGACGTCCCCGGGGTCGCCGAGGCCTACTCGGTCACCGGCGAGTTCGACTTCGTCGCCGTGCTCCGTGTCAAGGACCATGAAGAGATCGCCGAGGTGGTCACGTCTCGCCTCTCACGCGTGCCCGGCATCAAAAAGACCTACACACACGTGGCCTTCAAGGTCTACTCGAAGCATGACCTCGAGGCGATGTTCAGCGTCGGACTACCGGGCGAGCTCAGGCAATAGCGGCCGCCGACGAAATCCTGAGCCTGGTCAGAGCCACCAGGGGCCATTACCGCTTTGAGTCCGGCTATCACGGCGACACCTGGCTGGACCTCGAGTGGCTCTTCCTAAAACCCGACGCGGTGGCGGGAATGATTCGGGAGCTGTCATCCCGCCTGGCCCGCCATGACATCGAAGCCGTCTGCGGTCCGATAATGGGCGGTGCCTTCGCCGCGCTTCTAGTCGCGAGGGAGCTCCATGCCGAGTTCTTTTACTCGGAACAGTTGGCCAACCCCACCAGTGGCGAGCTGCTATCCGTCCGCTATCGCGTCCCGGCTTCGCTGCGGGAAGGTATCCAGGCGAAGCGAGTGGCGGTCGTCAATGATGTCACCAGCGCCGGCTCGGCCGTGCGCGGGACGGTTGCCGACCTGGAGGCCTGCCAGGCGCTGGTCGTCGCGATCGGGTCCCTCCTCGTGCTCGGTTCGGCAATCGATGCGTTCGCGACGAGCAAGGGAATTGCGCTGGAGGCCCTGGGGGTCGCCAACCAAAACCTCTGGGACCCGAAGGCCTGTCCATTGTGCAAATCGGGAGTCCCGCTGACAACCCCGTCCTATGGCCCGGCGATCGATGCAGAATTCAAGCCGTAGCTTGCAGGCGGCCGGCGCAATACCTGAGGTCGGAAACTCCAAACGGGCCCGGCGCCGGTAAGCCCTCGCGAATCACCTCGTCGGTAAAGAAGGTCCTGGGGGCGAGGTCGGCCGGCAACGCATCGACCGGCGCGATCGGAACGAGGTTCTCGCTCAGGATCCGGACCTGGGCAATCGCCACCAGTGGAACGGTCATCAGCCGCTCGGCGAGCCAGGCGACGAGGTATTGAAATGCTACCGGCGCCGGGAGCACCAACAGGCGGATTCCCGCCACCCGGGCAACGCGGCGAGCTGCGGCTGCCAGCGTCAATTCCTCCGGACCGAGCGCCGCGACCGTCTGACGGCGCAACCTCCCCTCGACCAGAGCCGCCTGCAGGATGCGAACGAGGTCGGCCACGGCCAGCGGCCTGGCGCGCCGCTCCCGGAATCCGACCGTTGGCAGGAACGGCACGGTGTGCATGGAATGGCTGAGGTGATCGAGCATGTGGTCGCCGCGCCCGTAGATCATGCCGGCCTTCACGATGGTGTAGTCGAGACCGCTCCGACGGATGATCTCCTCCGCCTCCCATTTCGATTCGTGGTAGCCGGAACCACAATCGGGTCGAGCCGTAATAAAACTCAACATCACCACGTTCTTGACGCCAGCCCTGACGGCCGCCTCAACGACATTCGCCGTGCCCTGGATATGCACCCGGGCATAGGTCTGCGAGCCGATCTGCCGGTTGATTCCCGCGCAATGCGCCACCGCGTCGCAGCCATCGAAGGCCCGGAGAAGCGCTTCCGGCTGACCAACCCCGGCGGGCACCCACCGCACATTCGGGAGTGATCGAATCGAATCATCGCGACGGTCATGGCCGCGGGCGATGATGACCACCTCATGACCCTCGCCAGCAAGCGCCCGCGCCAGGTGCCTCCCGACGAACCCCGTTCCTCCGGTGATCGCGACCTTCATGCTGTCTCCCGCTTCGCGCGCCGGGTGCGCATCACGATCTGTGTTGGACAGATCGTGCTGAGGAAGTTTCCGACCGTCAATGCGAGGCGATCATCCTCGAGTCTGTAAATGATCCGGTTGCCGGCCCGTCGCTCGGAAATCAGCTCGGCGGCCTTGAGGATGGAGAGGTGGCGCGAGACGGATGGTGCGCTCATGGCGAAACGCCCGGCGATTTCGCCCGCGGCCAGTTCGCCCGGTCTGAGCGCTTGCAGGATCTCGCGGCGGGTCGGGTCCGCGAGGGCTCGAAAGATGGCGGCGTCCTTCATGTTCTCATTATAGCTATTTTGCTAAATATGCAAACTACGACCTCGTAACGGGCCGCCACCGAGCTGCCACCTTGACGGGGTAGTTTCTGGGGTGGACTAAGGGCGGTTCAGCCAACCGCTCACGATTCCGCCGTACGGCCCGACCGTCGTCGGCTAGCGGATCGGCCTTCCTCTCGTCACCTCGCCGGCTCGCTGGTCGTACGCTTTTCCCTTCCTGCCCGCGCGCTCGCCTCGGAGTCGCTCCAACTCCCGTCGTAATGCGTTCTCCGCAAGCTTCGACATGGTCAGCCGGTGCGGCGGCCCCGCCAGAGCAACGACGGTGTTGCGCATATCGTTCAACAAATCGGCGGGCAGGTGAAACGTCGCCCGGCCCTGGGCATGTCTGCGTTTCTCCGACTCCGACGACTGTCGCCACGGCTCACGCAATCGGTGTTCTGCCGAGCCTCCGCCTGCGTCCGCCGAACCCTTGTTTGAGTCCGCCATGATCGGTTCCAGCCTAGCATAAAAGACCTCAAAGCAACATTTGACATAAAAGACAGCATTAACATAATCTGTGCCGGTGGGTCGTGGAAAGCGGACGCAAGCCGGCAACCCTGTCCGAAGTGCTGGCGCGTTCGATTCGAACGGATTACTTCCTGGGGAGGTCCCCGACTCAACCTTCCTGGAGGACGCGGCTCACTGGGTGCGTGTCTACCAGGACCTCGTCAATTGGGTGGTCCGGACCACGGTCAGTGGACCATCACCGACCGAGCTGTCCAAAGACGGCCAGAACCTGCCAGACCCCGAGCTCCTTCGAGCGCATCTCGATCAGCTGTACCGGCGTCTGCGGTTCTGGGAGGATCGCGTCAAGGAACTGACGGCCGGATCCCACAAGAGCCAGGGCGCCTAGGGGTGAAGATCTAGCTACCTGGTTTCGGGCACGCGGGGACGCAGTTCCTCGCCGGATTGAGCCCCGATCTGCCGGCGGAGGCTCGCGATCTCGTCGCGACCGAAGGTGTAGCCCGCGGCATCCAACCACACTTCGGTCGCGTCGAGGAGGGGGATGGCATCATGGCCGCGGCCACGGGACACCAGGAAGCGTGCATAGCTGAGATTGACGTCCTCCATCACGTCGTAGAACGGGATACCTTCCATCATCGTCAGCGCCTTACGGTAGGCGGCCTCGGCCTCAACGTCACGACCAAGGGCCGCCCGAAGCTCGGCGAGTGCCCAGTTGGACTCGAGGGCGCTGCTCCGGTCGCCGGGCACAGCTGCCTGCAATGCCCGCTGCACGTTGCCTTCGGCGCTGTCCAACTCCCCTTGTGCCACCCCGGTCAGGGCACGCCGGGCAAACAATTCAGAACGGTTCCAGGTCTCGCCGCTCTTGGTGCTTCGGCTCAATGCTTTCTGGAGAACGGCGTCAGCCTCAGCGAATCGTCCGGCCCGGTTGAGGCAAAGTGCCAGCGTCCGTTCCAAAAAGATCAACTCCCATCCGTCGACACTCTCCTCGGCGCACGCGTCGTGAAGTCGGCTGACTGCCCGATTGATGTCACCCGACATCGCTTCAACCGTGGCTTGGGCGATCGCCACCCACCCACTGGGGCGCGCACCGGCCTGTTGTGCGAGATGGAGCGCGCGGGCAACATATTGCTGGGCCTGCCGGGGCAGGCCACCATTGGCGGCGACTACCGCCGCGATCGAGAGCCGGAAGGCTGCCCGCGGTTTGTCGCCCAGCGCTGCGGCACGATCAGCCAAACGTACAGCGTCATCGATCACCCCGCTTCCTTCTCCAGAGCCGATGCGAGACACGAGGCTCAACCATTCGGTTTCGAGTACCCCTGGCGCATCGCCCGCGAGTCGAAACAGGCGAGCGGCCTCGGCCGCGTGTTCGGCGGAGAGTGCGCCGGTTGGATCCCGTCGGTGCTCGATCTGGGCGGCGCAAAGCCGCGCCATGGCGGCAAGGTCCCAACGCTTGATCGCCACGGCTCGCTCGGTCACCTCCTTCGCGGCCGTGATCGCCTCGTCGTACCGGTTGATGCCGCGTAGGCGTTCGGCTTCCAGGAGTCTCAGCCGGAGCCAGTCGGCCCCCAGGTTCTTTTGAGGGATCGACTCGAGGGCTGCCGCGCAGCTGGCGATGTGGTCAGTCAGCAAGCCCAGGTCCCCTCGGGCCAGAGCCCGCTCACCCAAAAACAGATGCCAGGCAAGAGCCAGCTCCGCTCGAGTTAGGAGAAGCTCGCCGCCCAATCGCATCTCGCGGGAGAGTTCAAAAGCCCGGCCGGCGTGGTAGCCGATGATCTCGGGGTACTCGGCCCCGCGATCACGCCTGACACTCTCCAGATACGTGGCAAACCGATGATGTAGCTCGGCGCGATCTTTCTTTGCCATTGCACCATAGGCGACATCGCGAAAGAGCAGGTGCTTGAAGCGCAAACCGGCATCCGTGGTCGCCGAATCTTCAAGAACAAGGCCCTTCCTGAGCAGTTCGAGCAGCGCGCCGTCAACGTCGAGGTCAATCACTAAGGTCTTGACCTGGTCCGCGGTGAATCGCTCGCCGATGATGCTGGCGCTCCGCAGCGTCCGCTTCTGCGCCTCAGGCAGGGCGTCGAGCCGCGCTGCCAGCAGCGTGTGGATGGTTTCGGGAATGCGGACTTCCGACGCGCCGGCCTGCGCGCTCCAGCGGTCCTCGACACGAACCAGCTGACGTTCCTCGATCAGCATTCGGAGAAACTCTTCACAGAAGAGTGGATTGCCTCCAGAGCGTTCGAGGATAGCTCGATGTAGTGCCTGAGGAATTTCCTCGATCTCCAACAGTCGTGAAATCAGCGTCGATGTCTCCACGGGGTTAAGAGGGTTAACCGTGATCAGCGAGCTGTTCGGCCGACCAGCGCCCCAATGTGGACGATCCTCCATGAACTCTGGGCGCGCCACGCAGATCCACAGGACCGGGATTGCCGTGGATCGCTCGGCCACCTGCTCCACGAGATCGAGGATGGCCGCGTCCGCCCATTGCAGGTCATCGATGATGATGACGAGCGGTTGACTCGTGGCAATGGCCTCGATGTAGCGACGGATCGCCCGTGCCAGCTCGGCTGGTACCTGGGCGGAGGATTCAGCAACGGCCGCATCGGCCGTCTCCAGGCCAAGCAGCACCGTGAGTCCCCGCGCAACTCCTCGCCTGACCTCCGGCGACAGACCGAGGGACGCGAGCCGATCGTCCAGGTTTCGGACGGTGGTCTCACGGTGGTCTTCCGGGCTGATACCGGCGTCCTGGCGAACGATCTCCATCAGGGGCCAATAAGAAACGCCCTTGCCGTACGGCAAGCAACGCCCCTGCAGTATCCGCGGACTGAATCGAGCCTTGATTCGACTGAGCCCATCCTCGATCAGTCGCGACTTCCCAACTCCGGCATTGCCCACCAGAGTGAAGAGGTGGGCCTGGCTGTCTTCGAGGACGCGGCTGAACGTGTCAAGGAGGAGCCGGAGTTCCCGCTCGCGTCCGACGAGCGGCGTCCGGATGGAGGCAGTGCCGCGGAACTGGCGCGGAACGGCACTCTTCGTCCGTACTGCCCGGAAGGCGGTTATCGGCGCGAGCTTGCCCTTGGCCTCGGACAGAGACCGTGGCTCGTATTCGACCGCGGCGCCGGTTAGCTGCCTGGTAAGCGAGCCTACGATCACCTCGCCGGGTTCGGCTCCCTGCTGGAGTCGGGCCGCCAGATTGACCGGGTCGCCCACGATGAACTGGCCGTCGTCGTTCGACTTCACCACGGCCTCTCCGCTATTGATCCCCACCCGCATGGAAATGTCTGTCCCAAGTTCGCGATTAAGCTCGGCGATGGTTGCCTGCATCGCCAACCCGCACCGGACAGCCCGCTCGGCGTCGTCATCGTGCAGGCGGGGGATACCGAACACCACCATGACCGCATCCCCGATGAACTTCTCGACCGTCCCGCCATTTACCTCGGCGACCTCTTTCATCCGGTCGAAGTAGCGTGTCATCTGATCGCGCAAGAGTTCTGGATCGGTTTCGGAGCCAAGTGCGGTGGAGCCGACCACGTCGGCAAAGAGCACGCTGACAAGCCGGCGCTCCTCCGGCATGGCCCGAATTGTATTCCGCCTAACAAGGCGATGCGAAGGGGTGGCGCGCTCTTGACTAGCGAACATTTGTTCGATAGGATCTAAGCCAGCCTCAGCGGTCTGGTTCGCGTCCCCATCGGAGGCCTGATGTCATCGCGGTGCCGTCGTCATCTTGCGAAGCGGGGCGTGATCAAATGCCGGATCGTCTCCAACAAGCTATTACCGTTCTCCAGACCCGTTTTGGGAACGCGGCCCCACGCCCCGCCCAGCCGGAGCATCCCGCCCGGCCCTCGGGCATTGACGAACTCGATGCCTTGACGGGGATCGGCGGCTGGCCGGTCGGACGCCTGAGCCTGCTGGCGGGCCCGATGGGATCCGGCAAACGGACGATTGCCCAGCGCAGCGTGGCGGCGGCGAGCAGGGAGGGGACCGTGGTCTACGTCGATTTCCCCGGTCGCCTCGACCCGGAATTCCTGAGCCGGTTCGATGCCGACCTTAGCCGCTTGCTCGTGGTTCGCCCGAAGCATCTCAAGGAAGGGATGGCCAGCGCCCGGGTGCTGGCGCGAGCCGGCGCCGACCTGGTCTGCCTCGACCTGCCGCGCGCCCGCGCCGCCGGGCTCGATGCGGAGCTGCCACACCTGCTCCACCGGATCGCCGAAGCCAGCTGCACGCTGCTCTTGATTCACGATGCCGACGCCGACGATGCCGTGCGCTATTACGCCAGCCTGATCCTCGGCATCCAGCGGAGCGCCTGGGTCTTTCGTTCCGATGGTGACCTCGAGGGATTGCAGGTGACCGCGACCGTGATGAAGAACCGGCTGGCGCCACCGGGTCGCCAGGCGCGCTGGACGATCCCGTACCCGCTGCCATGATCGCCTGCGTCCGCACCCCGCATCCGTCGCTGGTCGCCGCCTGGTTGACGGCACCCGCGCTGCGCAACCAGCCGCTG
This sequence comes from Candidatus Dormiibacterota bacterium, assembly GCA_030948145.1. Lineage (GTDB taxonomy): Bacteria > Chloroflexota > Dormibacteria > CF-121 > CF-121 > JALYYC01. The sequence continues at coordinate 6,966 of JALZAV010000033.1, read as the reverse complement.
GTCCTCGGTGGCCTGGCGCACGAGCGAGGCAGCGTGATCGCCGCCTCGGCTGAGGCACGAGCGCTGGGCGTGCGCGTGGGCAGATCGCTCAACCAGGCGCAGCAGGTCGCGCCGAATGCCGTCTACCAACCCGTTGATGAGACCGCCACCGCCCAGGTCCGCGCGCGCCTGCTCACGACGCTGCACGGCATCACCCCCGAACTCGCCGCGGCGGACGAGCCCGGCTATTTCTTTCTCAAGCTCGATGGCCTGAGGCTGCGCTGGCCGGACCGCGCGCGCTTGCTGGCGGAGCTCGCGCGCCGCATCGAGGCATCGATCGCGGTGCCGCCAGTGATCGGCGTGGCCGAAACGATGTTCGTCAGTAAGGTGGCGGCCGATCGCGCGCTCATCGGCTCGCCCGTTATCGTCGAGGCGGGCGGCACCCGCGTCTACCTGGCGCCGCTGCCGATCGACCTGCTGCCCCTTGATGACGACCTGCGGGAATATCTCGACCTGCTGGGATTGCGCACCATCGGCAGGCTGCACGCGATCTCGCGGCCGGCCTTCCGGCGCCAGTTCGGGATCAAGGCGCTCGAGGTCTACGACCTTGCCTGCGGCATCGATCGCCGCCGGCTGCGACCGTGGCGGCCGCCACATCGGATCGAGGAGACCGAGCCACTCGAGCCACCGGTCGATGACACGCAGGCGCTGCAGTTCATCGCGCGGGCGCTCGCCGAGCGGATCAGCGCCTCCCTGCTGGCAAACGGGCTCGGGACGCGGGCGGTTCGGATTCTCCTTGACCAGGAGGCGCGCCCGCCGCTTCGGATCGAGGTGCGCTTCGCCTATCCCGTGACGCTGGCCGGCGAGATCTTCGACGGGATCAGGCCGCGGCTGCTCAAGGCATCGATCGCGGCACCGCTGGAACGGATCACGCTGCGCGCCGGCACGCTCGAACCCGGCTATGTGCGCCAACCAGGCCTGCTGCTCCGCCGCGACGGCTTCCAGGAATCGCTGGCCGACGCCGTCGCCCGGCTGCAGGAGGAGTACGGGCCTGGCCTCGTGCAGCGGGCCAGCCTGCGTGAAGATGCGCCGCCGTTACCCGACCGCCGGATCCTCTGGAAGCCGGCATGACCGAACTGCTGGCGCCGCCGCGACCAGTGCGGGTTCGCCTGGATGGCGAAGGCCTGCCGACCCATCTCGAGTCCGCCGCCGGCTGGCAGCGGGTGACGCGGGTGCTCAACCGCTGGCGGATCGACTGCGACTGGTGGCGCATCCCGGTCTCGCGCGAGTACTGGCGGCTGTTGATCGACGACGAACTGGCGCTGGAGTGCTACTGCAACCGGCTCAGCGCGGAGTGGTTCGTCGAGCGCGTCTATGACTAGCCCGTACGTCGAGCTGCACTGCCATTCGAACTATTCCTTCCTCGAGGGCGCTTCGCATCCGGAAGAGCTGGTGGCCCGGGCGCGCGACCTCGAGATGCCGGCGCTTGCGATCACGGACCGTAACGGTCTGTACGGCGCGGTCAAGTTCTTTGGCGCGGCCGAGCGCGCCGGCATCAAGCCGATCATCGGCACGGTGCTCACCATCGATGACGGCACCACCCCGCCGAAGGACCGCGTGGACTACGACCGCTGGGGCGAGCGGCTGTTGCTGCTCGCCGAGGACAAGGCCGGCTATACCAACCTCTGCCGGCTGATCAGCATGGCGCAGATGCCGAATGCCAAGGGAATGGCGCGCCTTCCCGCCGACGAGCTGGTCTCACACAGCAGCCACCTGACCGCGCTGGTCGCCGATCCGAAGGACCGGCTGCCCTTCTACCAGGAGGTCTTCGGCCGCGACCGCGTCTATCTCGAGCTGCACGACCACCTTAATCAGGCGGATCGCGCGCGCAACCAGGCGCTGATCGAGCTGGCGGCCGCCTACCACGCCCCGCTCGTCATCAGCAACGAGGTCTTCTACGCGACGCAGGACCGGCACCGCCTGCACGACGTCATCACCGCGATCCGCCATCGCACGACGCTCGACGAGGCGTACCGATACCTGCATGGCAACACCGAGCACGCGCTCAAGTCCGGCCGCGAGCTGCGCCAGGTCTTCAGCCGCTATCCCGCGAGCGTGGTGGAGGAGGGCCTGCGCAACGCCGCGGAGATTGCCGGGCGCTGCCAGTTCACCTTCAACCTGGTCAGCGCCCGTTTCCCTGGATTCCCGGTCAGCGCCGGCGAGACGCCGTTCTCCTTTCTCTATCGCCTCTGCCAGGAGGCGGTGCGCGAGAAGTACCGCCCGGTCACGCCGGAGGTCGCGGCGCGGCTGCAGAAGGAGCTCGACGTCATCGACAAGACCGGCTTCAGCGAATTCTTCCTGATCAACTGGGACCTGATGCGCTTCGCGAAGGCGCGCGGTATCCCCGGGCAGGGCCGCGGCTCGGCCGCGGACAGCATCGTCGCCTACCTGCTGGGGATCACGCGGGTCGACCCGATCGAGCACAACCTGCTATTCGAGCGATTCCTCCACGAGGAGATGACGACGACGCCCGACATCGATATCGATTTCTCCAGTGAGCATCGCGAGCAGGTGATCCAGTACATCTACGAGAAATATGGGCCGGAGCGCACCGGCATGGTCTGCAACGTCGTGACCTACCGGCAGCGATCCGCGATCCGCGAAGTAGGCAAGGCGCTCGGCTTCAAGGAGGACGTCATCGACCACCTCGCCAAGTCGGCCTCGGCCTGGGACCCGGAGAGCCCGGAGACGATCGCCCAGGCGGCCGGCTATGAGAAGGCGGCGCCGGGCCAGCCCTGGCAGCAGCTCTTTGACCTCGCCACCCAGATCCTCAACTTTCCCCGGCATCTCTCGATCCATGTCGGCGGGATGCTGGTCACCGGCGAGCCGTTGATCGACATCGTGCCGGTGGAGCGTGCGACCATGCCGGGCCGGATGGTCGTGCAGTTCAACAAAGATGATGTCGAGGAGCTGGGCCTGATCAAGATGGACATGCTCGGGTTGCGGATGCTCTCGGTCGTCGCCGAGGCGCTCGACCTGATCGAGGCCGACACCGGCACACGACCCGACCTGGATGCGCTCGACCTCAAAGACCCGAAGGTCTACGAGCTCTGCCAGCAGGCGGATACCATCGGCGTCTTCCAGATCGAGAGCCGGGCGCAGATGCAGACGTTGCCACGCTCGCGTCCGGATACGTTCAACGACCTGGTAGTGGAGGTCGCGATCATCCGCCCCGGTCCGATCCAGGGCGACGCGGTGCATCCGTACCTGCGCCGCAAGCAAGGCAGGGAACCGGTCATGTACATCCACCCGCGGCTGAAGCCGATCCTCGAGGAGACGCTCGGGGTCGTCCTTTACCAGGAACAGATACTCAAGATCTCGATGGAGTGCGCGAGCTTCTCCAGCGCGGAAGCCGATCACTTCCGCCGGGCGATGAGCAGCCATCGCTCGCACGAGTTGATGGAGGCGATCCGCGCCCGTTTCATCGGCGGCTGCTTACAAAACGAGATTCCGCAGCCGATCGCGGAAGAGATCTTCACCAAGCTGGCGGCATTCGCCGAGTTCGGCTTCACGAAGTCCCATGCCGCCGCGTTCGCACGGACCTGCTACGAGACCGCCTGGCTCAAGCTGCATCACGCCCCGGCGCTCTACGCCGGCCTGCTCAACAACCAGCCGATGGGGTTCTATCACCCACATGTGCTGGTGGAGGATGCCAAGCACCACGGCGTCAAGATCCTGCCGATCGACATCAACAGGAGCTACATCCGTTGCAGCGTCGAGAACGGCGCGCTACGCCTCGGATTCAACTACGTGCACGGGGTTGGCGACAAGGCGCTGGAAGCGATCGAGGAGGCGCAGATGAAGGGGCCCGTCTCCTCACTGGAAGACTTCTGCCGGCGTGTGCGCCTGACCAGCACTTCGCGCAATGGGCTGACCAGGGCGCAGGTCCAGAACATGATTTTAGCAGGCGCCTTCGATGCGATTGATCCCAACCGGCGCCAGCTGGTCTGGCGCTTCAATGAAAAGGCGGACGACTGGCAGCACCCACCGATGATCCCGGAGCCGGTGGAGGAGGTGAGCCTGCCCTTGATGACGCACCGGCAGCGGGTTGCGACCGACTACAAGCTGCTGTCGCTCTCGACAACCGATCACCTGATTCACTTCTACCGGCCGCAATTTATGCAGATGCGGGTGATCGACTCGAAGACGCTACGCAGCAGCATCCGTGACGGCGCGCGCGTCCGTGTCGGTGGGCTGGTCATCACACGGCAATCACCTTCGACCGGCAAGAACTTCAAGTTCTTCACGCTTGCCGACGAGTTTGGCCACGTCGACGTGATCCTGCGGCCGCCGATCTACCTGCGCTACCGGCAGGTCGCCAACCTGGAGCCGATCCTGATCATGGACGGCACGCTCCAAAAACAGGACGGCGTCCAGAGCGTGCTCGTGGACCACATCGAGGCCGCGCCTGTCCTCCCTGACGAGGACGTCTTTCCGACCTCGCGAAACTATCGATAGCTGCTCCAACACGGCAAAAAATCGACGCGCAATTGCGGAGAAAGGCCCTACCCGATGACGACGTCGATTCCGTACTCGCGAAGCCAAGACGCGATCTCCTCCCGCGTCGCCGACACCAGACGTCCTCCCGTGAAACGTTGATCGCGGGTCACCTCGGCGGCCAGGTAAGCCGGTGGAAGGAACGCCCGCATATCTTCGTCGGACTCAAATTCGGCCTCGGCGATCAGCAGGCCTCTCAACGCGCTCTCGAACACATCGATCCCCATCGGCGGAATGCTGTATCGCGTCTTTTGAAGGACGGCTGCCGGAATGCCGCTCAAGAGGTGATACTCCGTGTCCGACAAATAGATGTTGGTGATTAAACCCTGGCTGGATCGAGAAGGTGGGCCGGGGATCTTCTGCGTCAGCTTATAGACTCGTGCCGGAGGGGCGGACTCGACGTCTTCCATCATCCGGAGTCTGAGCCGGGTGTCAACGAAATATCGATCCACGATCCGTCTTACTCGTAGAGCGCGCTCTGCCGGGAGCGCGTGGACAAGAAACCGCCGCTCACGCTCAATACGGGCGTATTTGTCTCGATGGGTCTCGAGGTCAGTGCGATCAACGTCGGAGCCGGCCATGCGACCTATAGCTTGATAGATTGGTCGCGTGGCGGCAAGAAAGGCGGTCATCAACGTGAGTGGCGAGGCGGTTGAAAGCAGCCTTCGGGCCTTCGCGCTGACCTACCCGGAGGCTCACGAAGACTTTCCCTGGGAAGGTGACCGGGTGATCAAGGTCCGCGGCAAAATCTTCGTCTTTATGGGAAGCGGTATCGGCGTGAAGCTCACGCACTCGAACCAGGCAGCGCTCGGACTGCCGAACGTCACGCCAATGGGCTACGGGCTTGGCCGCTCCGGGTGGGTCACTGTCGACCTGGCGAAGGGCCGCAAGCCGCCAATCGACCTGCTGAAGGCCTGGATCGACGAGAGTTATCGGGCGGTCGCGCCGAAAAAGCTGGTTGCGGGCCTGTGAGCAAGGCCGCCGCGGTCTTCGGCATCCTGGTGTTCGGCGCGTCCGGCGCCTGGGCCTTCGTTGCCCCCCGCGGTTTCTACGACGCGATCGCCACCTACCCGCCGTACAACCAGCATCTGATCCATGACCTGGGCGCCTTTCAACTCGGTCTTGCCGCGGCCTTGATTGCCGGGCTATTGCTGCGTGACGCGCTGCTGGCGGTCCTGGCAGGCGTCACCGTCGGGGCGTTACTCCACCTCATCGCGCACATCGAGGACCAGTCACTTGGCGGCCGACCCACCGACCCGTACACCGTTGGGGCCATTGCTCTCGTTCTCCTCGGCGGCGCGCTGCTCCGCTGGCGCGAGTCCCGGCGTGGCTGAGACGGTCCTCGTCACCGGCGCCTCGGGAACGCTGGGCACGAAGGTTGTCGAACGACTTCGCGCCCGCGGCTACCACGTGCGTGAAGCCGGGCGCAGCGGGCCGGTGCGCCTGGACCTCGCCACGGGGGAGGGGATACCAGGAGCGGTGGCGGGTGCCAGCGTCATCGTGCACGCCGCTACGAACCCGCTCAAGGACAGCTGGAAGACCGATGTTGAGGGAACGAAGGCGCTGCTCGATGCTGCGCGGCAGGCGTCGGTTCGCCACATCGTTTACCCAGGGATCGTCGGCACCGAGCGCGTCCAGGGTTTTCCCTACTACCGGGTGAAGCTCGCCGCGGAGGCGGCGGTCAAGGCTTGCGGTGTCCCATGGACGATTCAGCGCGCCACGCAGTTTTTCGAGCTCATGCCCGACGATTTCTTCCCACTTCTCGGCAGGTTCGGCGTGCTGATCGTCTTCCGCGGGGCAAAGTTCCAGCCGGTCGAGGTCGGAGAGGTCGCTGACCGGCTCGTCGACATCGTCGGGAAGCCGCCGGCGGGCATGATGCCGGACTTCGGCGGACCGGAGGTCCTAACGATGGACCGGATGGCGCGGGACTGGAAACGCGCAGCGGGCGTTCGCAAGCCCGTTCTCGCGCTCCCGCCGCTGGTCGGGTTTATTCGGAACTGGGCCCAGGGCGCCTTGCTCACGCCCGAGCACCGCGATGGCAAGACCACCTGGAGCGAATGGCTGGAGCAGCGCTACGGCGTCACGCGATCCGGCGTCGAAGCGTCGCCGCGCCCGCCACGATGACGAGGATGCAGAAGCCGAGCATCACCGCGAAGTCCAGCTGAAGCGACGACCACGAAAGGTCGGCACCCTTGATCATGATGTCGCGCATGCCGTTGACCGCATAGGTCAGCGGCAAGACGTGGGACACCACCTGTAAGGGACCGGGCTCGGTGCTGACTGGAAAAATGATCCCGGCGAGAAGCAGCTGGGGGACTATGACCAGTGGGATGAACTGAACCGCCTGGAACTCGGTGCGCGCGAACATGCTGAGGAAGATTCCGAGGTTTACCGCCGCGATCGCCATCAGCGCTTCCAGCATGAAGATCA
>JALZAV010000087.1 GCA_030948145.1 Candidatus Dormiibacterota bacterium | reverse complement strand
CTGGGGCGATGGTCGCAAAGATCGGACTGAGGTGCTCGACGACATCGGCTTCGCCTCCGATCATCAGGCAGTAGCCCCGGTCGATTCCCCACACGCCGCCGCTGGTACCGCAGTCGACGTGGTGGATGCCCCGGTCGGAGAGGTCGGCGGCACGCCGCATGTCGTCCCGGTAGTAGGAGTTGCCGCCGTCGATGATCATGTCTCCTGGGTCCATGTGGGAGGCGAGGTCTTCGATGGCCTTGCCCGTGATGTCCCCTGCGGGGACCATGACCCAGACTGCTCGAGGCTTGGACAGCTTCTGGACCAGATCTGCTGCAGAGGTCGCCCCGGTCGCGCCTTCCTTTTGCAACGCCTTGACCGCCTTTGGGGCGACGTCGAAGACCACGCAGGTATGACCATCTCGCATCAGGCGGCGGACGATGTTGGCGCCCATACGTCCCAGCCCGACCACGCCGATCTGCATCCGGTTACCCGTTGCCATCGGTCCCAACAAAGCGAGTGGTTTGCGGATGCGACAACAGGTCGAAGGCCGGTCGCGTGATCCGCACGAACTCAGTCTGGTCCGTTCGCCATAACAATCAAAGCAACACCCCAGCGGCTCCCGATTCTGAATCAGCGTGCTGCAGGAGGACCACCACATTGCTGTTGCTGCATTTGTTCTGCGGATAAGCCGACTATGGCGGTAGATCAACGAACCTTCGTTTCCCGGAGATCCAGGAGGATACACATGCCGATCAATACGAACTCATCCCTCAGCAAGCTCAGCGACACCGGCCAAACGGTCGCGAACGCCGACGAAGACATCCGCGGGCGGAACGTCAAGGCCAAGGATGGCGAGGACCTTGGCAAAGTGGACGACCTGCTGATCGATGATCAAGAACGAAAAGTCCGTTTCCTGCGAGTAGAGCATGGTGGGTTTCTGGGCTTCGGTGACACGAAGTCGCTTATTCCTGTCGACGCCATCACCCGGATCACCAAGGACGATGTGTTCATCGACCGCTCACGCGAACAAGTTGCCGCGGCACCCCGTTACGACCCGGATCTCGTCGACCAGCTGAGCTTCTACGGCGATGTCTATGGGCATTATGGCTTTGCGCCGTTCTGGGGCTTGGGGTACGCCTATCCGGGATATCCGTATTACAAGTAGAGCGAGTCTGGACCACTCTCAAGTCATCGGAGGGTTTCGACGATCAGGAATCAGGCACGGTTCTCCCGTGAGGGAGGCTAGAATCACATAAGCATCGAGCGACGGTCGCGCGAAGGATCGCTCGATCATTAGGGAGCAATGGAAGACAATCCCGAGCCGGCAGAAAAGGCCGAAGCAAGGGCCCGCACAAGGGAACGAAAACCGCGAGCACAGCGTGACGCGCGCGAGCCGGCTACGCGGGAGAGGATCGCCGAACGGGCATACCTGATCTCCCAATCGGAGCAAGCCGGCAGCGACGAGGAGAACTGGCTTCGGGCCGAGCGGGAGCTGCTAGAGGGGCAGGAACCGCAGGAGCGCTGACGCAGTGGCCCAATCGTTAGTCCTTTGTTTGCGTTTTGGAGCGGAACTCTTGGGGCTGCGGGTAGCTTGCCGGGCCGCGCTCGAAGCAGGGATCTGTACAACGTGAGCGACAGACGGGGCAAGCAACTATGTGCGTCGGCTGTACAAGATCCTGGCTGAGCTCAAGATCCCCGGCTGACCTGGTCAACAAGTCCGGCCGTGGTTACTCACTGGTTTTCCGCGCCACCTAACCGTCCTACCGAAAGCATGCTGTTACTGCCTTTGTTACTTGGCATCGCGCAGCATTCGACTCAGCGGCCCTGCGAGGTCTACCCCTACGCGAGGCCGTTTTGTTTTTCCCATCACCAGCTGACCTGGGCGCTTTCGAAATAGCCGCGATCAAACGGGGTTCGTCACGTGGGTACCTACGCCCGTTTGCGCTGCTCGATGCTGGCGTCCTCGCCCTCCACGATGGCGACCCGGAGCGAGCGGGGCGCCATCCTCGGCGATCAATGGCACGCGCGTCTCGAGGCGATCGGAGGTTGCGCCTGTCTATGTAGGGCGTCGGTCCCGGAACCTACCCTCGGCACGGCGACGCAATCGCTTTAGCGCGTTTGGAGCACCATCACGGTTCGAGCTGAAACGGTAAGGCGGTGAGCCACTTCTTTGCGATCCGCCTCCGGCTGCAGTGGGGCGGTGTTCAGGACCAGCCCCCATGCCTTTCCGTACTCCTTGGGGATGACCCATTCGACGGTCCTGGTTAGGGCGAGGCCGAATAATGTGCTCAGCCTGATACGAACTTCATCCATGAGCGACCAGCGGCCTGATCTGGGGTCCAGTGCCAAGAGTTAATCTGGCACGGCAGGCGACGGTGGCCGAATTTGATGATGGCTGAAACCGCGACCGTGCGGTGAGGGAGGCGGACTTTATGAGGCGATTTCCTTTCATCGAGGGCGTGTTCAAGAGCGGGAACAGATATGTCGGCGGGATTGCCCTCATCGCTGCTTTGGGCGGCTTCCTATTCGGTTACGACACCGGCGTGATCGGTGGCGCCCTCCTTTACATCAAGACGGACTTTCATCTCGATGCGAACCAGCAGCAGGCGGTCGTTGCCTCCATCCTTGCCGGCGCCGCGCTCGGGGCCATCATCTCTGGGTACTTGGCCGACAAAATCAGCCGTAAGTGGACGAAATGCCTCGCCGGTTCCATCTACGTGATCGGCGCGATCGCTGCTTCAGCGTCACAGAATTACTTCGAGCTCATAGCAGCCCGCTTCTGGCTCGGCCTAGCGGTCGGTTGCGCCTCGTTTGTGGCCCCCATGTACATCGCCGAGCAGGTGACGGCCAAGATGCGAGGAGGCATGGTCTCCTTCAACCAACTGATGATCGTTTCCGGGATCCTGCTCGCATACATCTCCGATTGGGCTTTAAAGGGTGTGCCCGGCAACTGGCGATGGATGTTCGGCATCGCCGCCATCCCAGGCTTGGCGCTAGCGATCGGGATGGTCTTCGTTCCCCATACGCCCCGCTGGCTGGCGTCGAAGGGCAGAGACGACGAGGCCCGAGAGGTGCTACGGCGCACGCGTGACCGCGAGGACGTCGAGGACGAGCTCGAGGAAATCAAGGCCGTGGCAAAGCAGAAGGCTGGACTACGCGATCTGCTTCGGCCCGCGATCAGGCCCCTACTCCTGGTCGGCGTCGGTCTCGCCATATTTCAGCAGGTCGTCGGTATCAACACGGTCATCTACTATTCGCCGACCATCCTCTCATTCACTGGCCTGCAGGCTGGCGGCGCGCTCACCCAAGCCCTCTTTATCGGGGTGACCAATGTCGTCTTCACGATCGTGGCGATCCTCCTGCTCGACACGCTCGGACGTCGCTTCCTCCTGATCCTCGGCACCGTCTGCCTCACCATCGCCCTGGTCAGCCTGGGTTTCTACTTCCGCTTGCCCTATCTTCAGCAGCACGCGCACTTCCTGGCCCTGTTCAGCCTCATGTTCTATATCGCAGGCTTTGCGATCGGGTTAGGACCGGTCTTCTGGCTGCTGATCGCCGAGATCTACCCGTTGCGTATCCGCGCCTCGGCGATGGCGGTGGCCACCTTCTTCAACTGGGCTTTCAACTTCGGGGTTTCGTACACGTTCCTGACCTTGATCCATTACGTCACCCGTGCCGGCGCGTTTTGGTTCTATGCCTTCCTTGGCATCTGTGCCCTGGTGTTCTTCTGGCGTTTTGTGCCTGAGACCAAGGATCGTAGCCTGGAGCAGATTGAAAAGGCGATCACTGGTAAGGGCGGCGTAGCCGAACTGCGACCGCGCCGACGCGCTCGCGGAAAGGTCGCCGGGTAGTAGGTGGATGCAGGTGAGGTTCACCTACTCATCGGCGGGCAGGCTGCTCGGAGCAGGGGTCCTGACCGATACACATCCCATCGCTGGAAATGTCAAGAGGCAACGTCCGTTGCGCCCCGCCATCCGACCTCCTCGCGATAGGTGCGCGGTTCAAAATCACGTCGCAACGCGCACACAAGTCTTCTCGGGTTTACGTCAGCGCCAGGTAGTCTCGCCCGGTTAGGATTGCGGACCGGGTGGGGGTTTCTCGACCTTAACGCGCTGATGCGCGTGCTGCTGGACGTGATCGCGACCAGCCGCGCCGCGATCAAGCCAAGCTCCAGGCTGAGGTGCTGTCGCTCCGTGGCCAGGTCCAGGTGCTCGAACGCCAGATCAAGCGAGTGCGCTGGATTCCTGGTGATCGATGGTGCTGGGTGGCGTTGCGCCAGCGGCTGCCGCGATCAGCATGGGCTGCCTTGTGAAGCCGGAGAAGGTGCTGGGTTGGCATCGCGAATTGGTTCGCCGACGATGGGCGGACCGCCCCGGTTTGTGCGGGCGCGGTGGCGGCCCCGCTCCGCTCCGACTTTGGAGGATGTCTGAATGCCAGCTACGTGGCTCACCATCGTCGCGTGGGTTTCACTGGCGGCGGCGGCCATCACGGCGCTGACGATACTTTTTGACATCTTTGGTCGACGCCATCGCCAACGCATGTGGATCATGGAGGTGGTTTGGCCCGTGACCGCGCTGTACTTCGGGCCGCTGGCGTGGCTCGGCTACCGGCGTCTCGGTCGCGCGCAGAGCTCGGTTGCCGGACGGCACGGTGCGGCCGAGGCGAGCCACGCTGTTTTCGCTGGCAAGGTCGCGGTCGGGGTCAGCCACTGTGGGGCCGGCTGCACGCTCGGCGACATCATCGGGGCCTGGATCGTGCTTCTCACAACTCTGAAGCTGGCGGGGCTCGCCCTCTACGCGGAGTACATCGTCGATTACGCGCTCGCCTTCAGCCTCGGAATCCTCTTCCAGTACTACGCCATCGCTCCGATGCGGGGCATCTCGGGCTGGGCGGGGATCAAGGCGGCACTGAAGGCGGACGCGCTCTCGCTGACGGCGTTCGAGGTGGGTCTGTTCGGCTGGATGGCCGTGATGCAGTTGATCTTCTTCCCCGGCACGCACTTGACGCCGGACCACGCCGCCTACTGGCTGCTCATGCAGGTGGGCATGGTCCTCGGCTTCGCGACGTCGTACCCGGTCAACTGGTGGCTGATCCGGCGGGGAATCAAGGAGGCGATGTGAACGGGGCTCGTGTGGCGCTGGCGCCTGACGGCGACACCGGATTGGAGGGTTTGATGGCCAACCCGACACCTTCAGACGCGCGAAGCGACCCTGAGCGGAGCGACCAGTGGTCGGTCCCAACGCGCCTGGTCTCGCCTTCGAACCGCTCTGCGGATGGCGGCTTTCTGGGCAGGCTCAGCTACGAGATGCCGCGCACCCCGCTCACGCCCCTTTACGCGAAACACCCGGGCGCCCCGACGCAACTGCCGGCGAAGGTGGGCATGTTTTGTCCGCATGACCTCCGTTAAGAGCGAGCTGCCCACCTTTCTGAGGGCATCTCCAACTTTAAGGCGAAGCTCGCACCCGTACTCGAGAAGCAGCCGGGAGTCAGGGCCGCTTACTACTTCGTAAAACAGGCAGCCGGGCAAGACCTTTGCGGCGTCAGCGTGGGCCACCAAGAAAGATGTGCAGAACAGCGAGACTTCAATCGCAGACCTCCGCAAGGAGGCGATCACGATGCTGAATGGCCACGAGGCCAAGACCGAAATCTTGGAGGTCTACTTCGCCGAGATCCTGGCGGCGGCGGCAACTAGCAGCCGCTAGCGCTGCTTAACGAGGGCGGCCGCTGACCTTCGACCAGAAGGCCTCGCGGTCGCACTTTCCTTCGAGTGAACCGCGCCGGTCGCGCCATGAATCCGAGATCGCATCCAATGGCTGCGAGCGGTGCTCGCCATCAGTGCGATCCATCGTCGGAAACCTATCGGCTGTCGAAGCATTCGGGCTGGCCAATCGATCGTTCTGACGAATTTGTGTGCTCCACAGGGTCCCCAGCGGGCCGACCGATCCGATGCCCGTCGTCTGCAAGGGCTCTCAGCGTCGTCTGCGGCGATTACAGCTGGTTCAGGGGCGCGGCGCCGGAGGGCCCTCCGCCGCTCGGCGGATCATCGTCGCGAACTGGTCTGAATGAATGCCGGCGCCCCCAATCAAGCAGCCGTCGCAGCCGGGCAACCCCACGTAGGACGTGACGTTTTCCTCATTTACGCTTCCGCCGTAGAGCACACGGAGGTCGGTCGCAGCCCCAGCGCCACCGACATTGTTGACCACATGGCGAACCAACTCCAGAGTCGGCAACACCTCATGGGGCCTTGCGTTGTGGCCGCTCCCGATCGCCCACAGGGGCTCGTACGCGAATGCCAATCGCGAGGTGATGGCCGCAGGGTCAATGCGCGACATCGCGCCGTGTACTTGCGCGGACACGACCTCGTCAGTCTGACCGGCGTCGAACTGATCTTCTCGTTCGCCGACGCAGACGATGACGTTTAGCCCAGCGTCGAGCGCAGCTCGCGCCTTGCGGGAAACCTGGTCATCGGTCTCGCCGAACAGCGCGCGTCGCTCCGAATGACCGACGATCACCCAGCGGCACCAACCCGCCAACATCCCGGCGGACACCGCTCCGGTGAAGGCGCCCGTCTCCTCCCAATAGCAGTCCTGGGCGCCAACGCCCACGACTGTGCCACGGACTATCGCTTCGACTTCGCGCAGCCAGGGGAACGGCGGGAAGATCACCACTTCGACCCGCGATGCGTGCGGTTGCGCCGCCCCCAGCGTGGCGCGGGCGAGTCGAGTCGCCTCGTTTGCATTGAGGGGGTTCATCTTCCAGTTCGCCGCAAGCAAGGTAGCCATCACCGCAGCCTCGTCATGCGGCACGGCGCCGGAGATCGCAAATGAGGTGACGTTCTCCGGCCAAGCCTAAGCGCCAGAACGCCATTCAGGGTCGCTGGGTCAGGGTTGGTTCTACCATGCGCGCCCTCGACCACGACTTCGATTTGCCCTGGCGCAACAAGACGCTGCGTAGGGTTGGGGCGATCTGGCCCTCGCATCGGATGCCGGTCGCGTACTGGTAGTGCAGCGGCTGGAAGACATGGTTGGCGGTCCGATCGACGAGGCCACGCGCACGTGTGCAGGCTTCAGGCGCCGGGCAGGGAGCAATCCACCGAAGCCACGGCCTACGACGACGACGCGGTGGTCAGGTTGGGACATCACCCGGGCCCGGGCGCCACGAAACCTGGAAAGGGCTCGGTCAAATTACGCAGCACATGGTCGGCCCCCGCTTGCTTGAGCTCGTCGAGCTTGTACTTTCCGGTCGCCACGCCGATGCCGATCGCACCCGCCGCATGAGCCGCGTCGATGTCCATCGGTGTGTCGCCGACGACGCAAACCCGAGCTGGGTCGAGCAGTGAACCGAGCACGATGCTGGCGCGGTCGATCGCCTTGCGGGTCAGCTCGCCTCGATCCTTGGAGTCGGAACCGAAGCCGCCGAACGAGAAATACTGGTTGAGGCCCGCCCGCGCTAGCTTGATGTGCGTTGCCGCCTCGACCGCGCCGGAGGTGATCCCGACCAGGACGCCGACTTCGATCAGGCGTGGCAAGAGGTCTTCCACACCGGGCAGGACCCGATAGTCGGGCGAATCCGCCACCTCCTCGGGCAGGAACCCGAGATAGGCGTGCATGAGCTTGGCCAGCTCCTGGGGCTCCGGCTCGCGTCCCATGACGCCCTTGAACGTGATCCGCCCGACCTCGGGATCTGTCATCCCGCCCTTGGTGTACTTGCTGATGTCGGCCTCGACTCCCCAGAGCTTGTCGAAGCCTCGCTTCCAAGACCTGGCTCCGGCGCCGCCGGTGCTGATCATGGTCTCATCGACGTCGAGCGCGACCGCCAGAAATGTCGAGTGCTCCTTCACAGCGCCGCCTCTGGCTT
>JALZAV010000226.1 GCA_030948145.1 Candidatus Dormiibacterota bacterium | reverse complement strand
GGTCTTAGCCGTCCTGCGACTCCACCACCTGGAGCCGTTGAACACCCGCCTCGGAGGCGAGCAGGTCCGCCTTGTCGGTCCGTTCCCACGGAAGGTCGACATCGGAGCGGCCGAAGTGACCGTAGGCCGCCGTCTGCTTGTAGATGGGGCGGCGCAGCTCCAGCTGCCGGATGATCTCCAGCGGGCTGAGGTCGAAGTGCTTTTGGACCAGCTGCTCAATCTTGGGGACCGGAACTCGCTCCGTCCCGAAGGTCTCCACGAAGACCGAGACCGGCTTGCGCACGCCGATCGCGTAGGCAACCTGGATCTCGCAATGACCCGCCAGCCCGGCCGCCACGATGTTCTTGGCGACGTAGCGCGCCGCGTAGGCGCCGGAGCGGTCGACCTTTGAGGGGTCTTTCCCGCTGAAGCAGCCGCCGCCGTGCCGGGCGTAGCCGCCGTAACTGTCGACGATGATCTTGCGGCCCGTCACACCCGCGTCGGCCCTGGGTCCACCGAGTACGAAGCGGCCCGTGGGGTTCACATGGATGGTGGAGCGCTGGTCGAGCATCTTCGCCGGGATCACCTGTTCGAGCACGAGCTCCTGCAGATCCTCACGGATCCGCTCCAGGCTGACCTCCTCGGTGTGCTGCGCCGACAGGACGACGGTGTCGATCCGCTGTGGACGTCCATCGACGTACTCGATGGTCACCTGCGTCTTGCCGTCGGGTCCCAGGTAGGGCAGCGTCTTGTCTTTGCGCACGCGGGCCAGCTGGCGCGCCAGCTGGTGGGCGAGCTGGATCGGCATCGGCATCAGCTCGGGCGTCTCGTCGCAGGCGAAGCCGAACATCATTCCCTGGTCGCCGGCGCCGCCGCTGTCGACGCCCTGCGCGATGTCGGGTGACTGCTTCTGGATGGAGACGATCACGCCACAGGTTTCGGCGTCGAAGCCGAAGCCGGGGTGGTCATAGCCGGCTTGCTCGATGGTGTCGCGAATGACGTCTCGCATCTCGACGTAGGTATCCGTGGTGATCTCGCCGATGACGAACGCCAGCCCGGTCGTCACGGCGGTCTCGCAGGCCACGCGCCCGAGCGGGTCCTTCGCCATGATGGCGTCGAGGATCGCGTCCGAGATCTGGTCGGCGATCTTGTCGGGGTGGCCTTCGGTGACGGACTCGGATGTAAAGAGATGGTTGCGGCGGTTCATCGCGTGCCCGACTCCCAACCACCCAGGTACTCGGCCTGCTCCGCGGTCAGGGAGTCGATGTCGATGTGCATCGCGGCCAATTTTAGCCGAGCGATCTCGCGATCGATGTCGTCGGGGACCGGATAGACCTTCGGCTGTAGCTCGTGAGCGTGCGTGACGAGGTACTCCGCGCTGAGCGCCTGGTTGGCGAAGCTCATGTCCATGACCGCCGCCGGATGTCCTTCTGCGGCCGCCAGGTTGACGAGCCGGCCCTCGCCCAGCACGAAGAGCTTGCGGCCGTCGCGCAGCCGGTACTCCTCGAGGGAGGTCCGGATGGTGCGGACGCTCTCGGCCATGCCGTCGAGCGCGCTCAAGTTGATCTCGTCGTTGAAGTGCCCGGAATTCGCCAGGATGGCACCGCTCTTCATCGCATTGAGATGTGGCTCGTCGACCACGTTGATGTCGCCGGTGACGGTGACGAAGAGGTCGCCCTCCTTCGCCGCATCCTTCATCGGCATGACGCGATAGCCGTCCATCACCGCCTCCAGGGCCCGCACAGGTTCGACCTCCGTGACGATCACGTGGGCGCCCATGCCGCGGGCGCGCATCGCCAGGCCGCGCCCGCACCAGCCGTAGCCGGCTATGACGAAGACCTTGCCGGCGAGCAGGACGTTGGTGGCGCGGATGATGCCATCGATGGTGCTCTGCCCGGTGCCGTAGCGGTTATCGAAGAAGTGCTTGGTCATCGCCTCGTTGACGGCCACGATGGGATAGCGCAGCACCTTCTTTAAGGCCATGCTGCGCAGACGGATCACGCCGGTAGTCGTCTCCTCGGTGCCACCGATGACGTCGCCGATGAGGTCGGTGCGGTCCTTGTGCAAGGCG
>JALZAV010000086.1 GCA_030948145.1 Candidatus Dormiibacterota bacterium | reverse complement strand
CCTTGGCCAATTCGGTGACTTTGGCGGCGTCGACGCGCGGTTCTTCGGCGATCATGATCCTCCCTGACGTGTCACGCTATTTCGGGCCGGTCGCACTCTGCTCCCCGAGTTGCGAGAAATACTGGCGCACGAGGTCTCGTTGGCTGCCGGGAATGAGGCTCTGGTCGGTGGCGTCCAGCGCCGCCTGCTGGTAGGCCTGGATCACCTGGCTGTAAGGGCTCAGGGGCACATCCTGCCCAGGTCCGAGCGGCGTGGGATCGTTCTGGGACTGGCCGGGCACAGGCTGGCCTGGCACGTAGACCCGCTCGGTGCTCTGGGCCGCCGACCCGCTGCCGGTTCCCGAGCCATTCGAGCCCGTGCCGCCGGTGCCGCCGCTTCCGCTGCTGGTCCCCGTGCCAGTGCCGGTCCCGGTCCCCGTGCCAGTGCCGGTCCCGGTCCCCGTGCCAGTGCCGGTCCCCGTGCCAGTGCCGGTGCCGTTGCCAGTGCCGCTCGCGCCAGCGCCGGGACTTGCACCTGGTGATGCGCCCGCGCCGGCGTTCGCCTGCGCCCCCTGGCCTTTCGCGTCGCGGTCCGCCTGGGTGGCGAGCTCCTGACGCGCCGCCTCGAGCCCATTGATTGCCGACGCGACGGCTTGATCCGTGTTCTGCTGCTCCTGCAGCGAATCCAGCTGGCTCGCGACGTCATTGAGCGCCTGGGATGCCGAGCTCGTATCGCCGTTCTTGAGCGAGGACGACGCCTTGCTCAGCGAGTCGCGCATCTTGCTGTTCTGCGCTTGCTGTGCGGCCTTCGCGAGCGCCCTGGCCAGCTCTTCGCGATCCTTGGGCGGGAGGCTTTGCACCTGCGAGGCGAGGTCGCGCACGGACTGGGCTCCCTTCGCCGGGCTGGTGCTGATCGCCTGGGCCGCGCTTCGCCCGGCCGAGGTCGCGCTGAGGGCATTGGCGAGGTTCTGCGCACTGCTGGTCAGAGCCGGCGTGCCCGGATCGGTCAGGGTTTTCAATTGCTGCTCGGCCGGCGTGATCGATTCCAGCGCCTTGCGCGGGCTGTCCGCCTGCCGAATCCTGGCAGCAGCATCCTGGAGGATCTTCTGCACCCGTGGGTCCACCGGCGCCGGCTTCGGACTGTCCGCGATTTTTTTCTGGGCGACCTGGATCGCCTTCGCCGCCCTCGCCTGGCTCAGGCGATCCGCCTGCCGTTGCGCCAGGACCTGGTCCATCGGATTGGGGAGTAGCGCGAGTGCCAGCGAAAATATCGCCAGCACGGCGACCAGTGAGGCTTCGCCGCGGTTCACCCGCACCGGAAAGGCTTCGGCCAGTCGCGCCGTGGCGGCCTGTTGAAGCGCATCGCCGCGTTGGACGGAGTCCAGTGGGCCGGACTCGCGTCGCCGCTCCCAGGCCGTGGAGAGCCGTTCCTTGAGGCCCAGCCGGAAATCGGCGAGCCGCAACAGGACGGACGCGCTCGGACGGCGGATCAGCCAGGCAAGCAGCGCCATAACCAGCGCGACGGGGATGCCGACGGCCGCGACCAGCGGCCGCCGCTCGAGCGGCGTGAGTCGGGCGACAAGTAACACCAGGGCGATCCAGGCGAGCGCCGCGACCAGCGCATGCATGGCATAGCGCGCAGCGCGAGCGCGCGCAGCAGCCCGGCCGAGTTCGCGAATGATGGCGTCGAGCGAGTTCATGGCGTAGTCTTCGGGGCCGGCGCGCGACGCTGCCATGGCAGGCGCCGGCTCGGCGAGAGAACGATGGCGCTGGCGACCAGCGCGATGAGGCAGATCGTGAGCTGCAGTGCCACCGTGGCCTGCCAGAACTGCCACCCCTTGAACAGGCCGCTCGGGATAGAGGTGCCAGTGCTCACCGGCTGCCCGTTGTAAAAGCCCTTGCCAACGACTCCCGGCGCAACCATCGGGACCGCGTAGCAGGATTGGACTCCGGGGCCCGACGAACACCCTCCATTGGAAAAACCCCCGGCGGGGCCATAGCGCACGCCATACCCGCCGGTCGTGCCGTCGGTGATGGCGAGCAGCGACTCAATGGGGCTGATGTAAGTGATGGCCGGCGGCGCGGGCGCCACCCTCGCGACCACCGTCGAGCTCGGATCGACAATGGTGGGGAAGACTAGGCCGTACACGTATGTCCCTGCCAGCAAGATGAAGCCGACCCCGTAAGAGGCGACCGTGGACGGCAGCGTCCGAGAAAAAATCGTGGAGAACGCGATGCCGAGCAGCCCGAGCGTCAGCGCCGCCACTAATGTCACCAGGAATGACACGAGTACCTGGTCGAGTTCGATGCCACCAAACAGGAAGACAAGACTGAAAATCGGCACCGACAGAATCAGCAGTAGCAGCACGAACGACATCGAGGCGATCAGCTTGCCCCAAACGATCGAGAAGGGAGGAATCCGCGTAACGAAAAGCAGATCGATCGTCTGCCGCTCGCGCTCACCGCTGATCGCGCCGGCCGTGAGCGCCGGTGTGACGAAGGCGATCAAAACGATCTGGAACAAGATGAGATAGCGAAAGAGTTCGTGGCCATAGCTCGCGGCCTGCCCGGAGTTGAACGCGCTGCGAGCCGAGCCCGCCTGCGCCGAGAAAATCGCCCAGCCAAGCACGCCGAGCAACAAGATGTAGATCGACATGGCAAGCGGCGAGCGCCAGGTCCGCATCCGGGAGCGGTACTCCTTGGCGACAATGGGGTTCCATAACGCCGTTGCAACGCGGTTCATTCGCCGTCCTCCGAGGTTGCCCGCAGGAACGCGTCCTCGAGACCTCCGTCGAGCTGGCTGAAGGCAGAGACCTTGACCCCGGCTGCCGTCAGCGTCTGCAGAATGGCAGCCGCAGTTGCGTCGTCGCCCTCGTACTCCGCCTCGATCGCACCGTTGACGGTAGTGACCGCGTGGACCATGGTCAGTGGTTTGAGCACGGCAGCGGCCTCTTCCTTTTGGCCGAGGACCGTGATGCGCAGCCGCCGGCCGCTGGTCAGCTGCCGGATGACGTCCTGCACGGGCCCGGTCGCGCGCATCCGGCCTTGATCGATGATGCCGATCATCGTGCAGAGCTCTGTGAGCTCCGGCAGGATGTGGCTCGAGATCACGATCGTCTTGCCCATGTTTTGCAGCTCTTTCAAGATCTCGCGCATCTCGACCCGCGCCCGCGGATCGAGTCCTGAGGCAGGCTCGTCGAGTAACAACACCGCGGGGTCATGGACGAGCGCCCGGGCCAGGCAAAGCCGCTGCTTGAGCCCGCGGGATAACGTATCGACTGCCTGGTCCCGTCGCTCTGACAGCCCGACCAGCTCGAGCAGATCGTCTGTGATCTTCTTGCGACGGGCCTTTGGTTGGCGGTAGCAGGCGGCGTAGAAATCGAGGTACTCGGCCGCGGTGAGCTGGTCGTAGACGCCGAAGAAGTCGGGCATGTATCCGAGGCGCTCGTGAACGCGATCCGGCTGCCGGCTGACGTCCGCGCCGTCGACGAACGCGCGACCGGTCGTCGGTTCCAGCAGCGCCGCGAGAATGCGCAGGGTTGTCGTCTTCCCGGCGCCGTTGGGGCCGACGAAGCCGAAGATCTCGCCCTTGGGCACTTCGAACGAAACCGCGTCCAGGGCGGTCCGGTGGCCATAGATCTTGCTGAGCTGCTCGACCGCGATCATTGGACGGTCCCCGAGAGTGTGATGGTACCCGCCATGAAGCCGCTATTCCCGCTGAGCCGGAAGCGGACCATTCCGGTGTCGGGATGGACGGCGCTGTCGGGGATGGCTGTGCTGCCATTGTCCTGGAAGGCAACGTTGGTCCAGGCTCCCCTCGCCCAATCCCAGACCTCGCTCCGTAGCGCCTGATCCGTCGCGGTTGCCGGGCTGCCCGGCGGTCCCACGAATTTGCCGTTGGACTGGTTGGATGAGTTGAGTGCGGCGCTCGTCAGGCGGGTGCCCGGCGCCAGCGGCGGCGCAAACTCGTACGTCACGCTGCCGTTCTGCATCGCGAGTGTCCCCGGCGATCCCGCTTGGTTGTCACCCACGACGTCAACGATGCGGCCCGTGACGAGGCCGGAGGGCAAAGGGCCGGTCCCAATGTGGTCGATCGGCAGCGACAGGGCGACCGCGGACTCAGCGGTCGAACGCGGATGAACGCCGTTGACCGTCACGTCCTGGAACGGCTGATGGGTCCAGGCGACCAGGAGAGGCGGGCTTGCCAGGGAAATGCCCTTGAAGCTTGCTCCGGTTGGCAGCACGGCGAGAATCTGCGTTTTCGCATAGTCCTCGCGCTGCGCGTCGGTCGGCTGGCTGGGACCAGGCCCGTTGAAAAAGCTCGAACCGTAGATGCGCATGTAGAGCGGCTGGCCAAACGGGTTGGCCGGCTTGGGCGACAGGTTGATGGTCGCCGCCGCTCCCGGCTTGAGCGCGCCAAACGTCTGAAAGCTGTCGCCCACGATCAAGACGGCATCGGTAAAGGCGAGCTCGGAATGGTTCTCGATCGTGCCTGCAAATGTGCCATTCACCAGCTGAAGATGTGCCGTCAACTGCGGAGCCGGGCTGATGGTCTCGGTGGCAAAGCCGCCGAGCACGAACGCGGTCATCCGTGGAAGCGTGACGTTGTTGCTGTCGACATCGATGCGAATGCTGCCCGAACCCGATCCCATTCCGAAGACCGCCGCATCAAAAGCGCCGTTGTTGACGATCGGGCTGATCAGAAGCCGTCCACCGGCGACCGTGGCCTGGTAGTCGCCACGACTCGGCGCGATGATGCCCGCGTAAGTCTCCTGGTAGGCGCGATCCCAGCCAGGCTGCAAATGAAGGATCGAGACCTCGTTTACCTGTACGGATCGACCCTTCGTGAGGATCCCGGTCCCGTATGCGCCGCCTGCCGCGATCACGGCGATTAATGGCACCGTGACCCAGGTGAGTGCGCGGCGGCGCATCGCGCCCAGGACGAAATAGTTAACCGGACCGACGAGCAGCACGTAGAGAAGGACAAGCGCGCCGGTCAGCTGGAATGACGGAAGGTCGAGGCTCGGCAGGTTTCCCAGCACCGGAGTCAGGGCGTTGCTCCTCGAGCTGATCCCGAAGCCCGCGGGCCCGCCCATCGCATAGGCGAAGCTCTGGTTGCCGAAGCTCTGGCTGCCGCCAGCAGTACCAAAGACGGCACGGGCGATCAGCTGTCGCAGTAGCGGCGCGGTGCCGCTCCACCCGGCGATTGGTTCCTGGTTCCAGTCGAAGGCGGCCATCGTGACCGTCCCGCCGCCAACCGTTCGCTCGAGCAAGAGGGGATGACCGCCGCTCACCATCCAGACTGGTCCGGACGTGGGCGTCCCGGTTGCCACTTCGATCGGCGAGCCGCCGAGCTGGGCCGTTGTCACGGTCGTAGTGCCGGTGACGCTCATCGGGAGGATGGCCGGCGACAGTCCGGCCAGCGTTTTACGCCACGCGGCGCCGGTTCCCAGCACGAGATCGCCGCCGGCCCGCACGTAATCGCTGATAGCGGTCCGCTGGGCCGCCGTCAGGCTGTCGGTGGCGAAGTCATCGATGGCGAGGATGTCAAATGCGCGCAGCGGAATCGCCGACTCCGCGAGCTCGTCCGCGCGCAAGTGGACGACTCGGGCGGCGATGCTGCCCGGGTGGACCGAGGCGAAGTCATCGAGCGACGTGGCCTGGTCCGACAGAACGCCGATCATGGTCGACGTTGTGGCCCCGGCGGCCGAGCCCTGGGAGACGACGACGCGACCGTTTGTCACGATCCGTGCCGCGATGGTTGCGCCGGTCGTGTCGGTGACGACGTAGCCCCGGATGCGCTTGCTGGCCCCGCTTGCCAGACTGATGGACTGCCGGTAGATCGGCAATCCGGTCACGCCCGGTTGTCCGTTCATCACTTCCTGGAGCTCGAGCGTGCCGTCGATCGCGGCGCCCGTGTTCCTGGCGTCGACCGTGACAGGCATCCACTCGCCAGGTTTGACGACGTCCTGGTAGCCGACGTGGACCGTTAGCGTCACTCCGTTGCCCGCGGCCAGGGCACCGACGGACGCCCCCGCCAGGGCCATCCCGGCCAGCATTGCGGCCAGGGCGATCCGCGCGGGCAGGCGAGAGCAGCGTTGGGCACCCATCTATTGGATTAAGACGGCCGTCGCAGGAAAAAGTTCCGTTCTTGCCTCCCGCGCCGGAAATGGACGGACAGTGACGGGCTGGCCGCCTTAAACATAACTGCCGGAGGAGGGACTCGAACCCACACGGACTTACGCCCAGGCGCTTTTGAGGCGCCCTCGTCTACCATTCCGACACTCCGGCGTGTGAAACGTCCCCTGCCGCTCGCGTGGGTGACGCCCCGGGCGAGTATATCCCGAGTACGCTCGTTGGGAACTTATTAGGGATGTTTCCGTCTAAAAGCACGAACGACGATCGCGACCTGGTGGGCCGGGCCCGCCGGGGCGATCGGGAGGCGTTTAGCCAATTGATCACGCAATATCAGGTCCCGCTCTACAACATGGCGCTGCGGATGGTCGGCAGGCCGGATGATGCCGCTGACATCGTGCAGGAGGCGTATCTGCGCGCCTGGGAGAAAATCCGCAGCTTGCGAGAGGCGCCCTTTAAATCCTGGCTCTTCCAGATCGCCGCGAATCTGTGTTACGACCATTTCCGGCGTGGGCGGCGATACGGTGTCATGCCCGACGAAGATCAGACAGGTACGTCCAACGTCGTCGGCCTTGGGATCGTCACGCCTGATCCTCAGGAGCGCACCGAGGCGAACGAGCGGACGCGCCTGGTGCGTGACAGTATCGCGGCGCTTGACCACGACATGCGCATCGCCATCATCCTGCGCGACGTCAACGGCATGGCCTACGACGAGATTGCCGCGGTGCTGCGCGTGCCGCTCGGTACCGTGAAGTCGCGGATCGCGCGCGCCCGCGCGCAGGTCCAGGAGCGCCTGCATCAGCATCCGGACTTCTTTCCCACCCGGGAGGATGCCCATGCCGAGTGAGCCGCGCATCCCGGCCGAGCCGACGCTGGAAGAGCTCTCTGCCTATCTTGACCATGAGCTCGACGCGTCGACACAGGCGCGAGTCGCGGACCATGTTGCCGGCTGTGCCGAGTGCAAGCTGCGTCTCGACGGGCTGCGCGAGACCGTCCATGCCGTCCGCGCCCTGCCGATGGAGACGCCGATCCGGACGTTCACCATTCCGGCGCAGCGCCGCCAATCGTTTCGCTGGGCGCCCGTCGGTTGGGTCGGCGGCGTGGCTGCGGCCTTCCTCGTGGTTGCCTTCGGCGTAACGCAGCTGCACGGTCCCGCTGGCAACACGGCATCAACCAGCCGCGGGTTCGCCGAGCACAAGGCGGCCGCGCCGGCGGCTTCACAGGGGCTAACTACACTCGATTCGCGCGCGGGCGCCGCGTCTCAAGCCTTCAACGCAACCGCGAACACGGTGACGGTCGTCGATCCGCGGCAATCGTCCCGTATGGTCACGCTCTCCACCGACGCCCGGTCCTATGGGCCCAATGGCGTGATGACCGTGCGCGTACAGCTCTCCGGCTTTGCGGCCGCAGAAGTATCTCAGCCGCGCCTGTTGCTGGAGCGAAATGGCTACGCCGTCGAACTTGCGACGCCGACACACGGAGGATCTGCCGTTCCGGCCAGTTTCGAGATCAGCTATGACCTGGCGCGCTTGCCATTGAGCAGCCCCGTCGCCGGCTCGTACACGCTGATGCTGATCGAGCCACTCCCCGCGCCAGCCAGCGGTTCAGGATCGACGCTGGTAGCGCGCCTGCCGATCACGATCGGCGGCTAGGACTTCTCTGGCGGCGGGCCTTCCAGGTCCGGAAGGTCCATGCTGTTGATCAGCTCTTTGAAGATCGAGAGCTTGTCTTCCTCTTCTTCTTCTTTTTCGGGGAACACGCCGGCTTTGTCGAGC
>JALZAV010000032.1 GCA_030948145.1 Candidatus Dormiibacterota bacterium | reverse complement strand
GGGCTACTCAACCAATCGCAACTTCAGCGACGGCGAGACGTTCGGAGTTCCCGGGGATAATAACAGCGGTGCGAGCGCACGCAATCACCGCTCCGCTAGGAGCAGCCTCGGCAGGCTCCGGGCACTCGCGAAAGTGATCGCCCCCGCCGTCCATGGCCCAAACGTCGATCGTCTGCTTCTGGCAACTGATCGACCCTTTGCCGGTTTCAACCATCGCGCGTTTGTCGCTTCCTCCCAGGTCATCGGCCTGACGAGTCAGCAGAAAGACTATCTCGCCATTGCCGGGCGGGTTTGATCCTGTCACTCTGATTTTTCGTAACCGGAGTTGCTCGTGCTGAGCGTGGCGGCGCGCAAAGTACTTGAGCAGCTCATCTCGGCTCGAAACCTGAACCCCTCCGATCCGATCACTAACGACGTACCAGGTGAATGTTGGAGTGAAAAATGTTGTAACTTGACGCTGATCGCCTCGGTTAAAGACGTCTAGGAACCTCAGGACGAAATTCGCAACTTCTGCTGGTCGACAGCCTTGAGGAAGCCGTTGATCTTCCCGGGTGACCACTACCTTCTGAGAATCAGGGGATGGGCTCGATTGGCATGCTGCCGCGAGCAGCAAACAAACTAAACCTAGTCCAACGGCCAGGCGAGGGCGGACTAAATGCTGCATGGGCTTGCCGTCAGGTAGACGAGGCGGCCATCTTGCCATACGAACAGGGGCTGAAATAGGACCGAACCTTCGAGGCCACTTTTGACTCCGTACCTTTGCGCCATCACGAGCCCTTCGTGAGTACTACATGTTCCCGACGGCTCGGGTTCCCGGCCAGTCAAAAATCCTACCGCGACGATCACCGCCGCCCATGCCTAAGAAGGGCTGATTCCGCTTCGGGCCGGCGCCTACGGGGTAGCGCGGCGCCTCCATGCCAGCCCCAAGCCTCTGATCCTATTCGATTGTTCGATTAGTGTCCGCCAGGGGCTACCTCCCCACACACTTGGAACCGGCGCGACGGTAACGGCGTATAAGGGGAAGATGGAGCGGGTGCGTAGCGCGGCAGCAGCGGCCATGGTCGTGACCAGCCTTTCGTTGGTCAGCGCTAGTGGGTGCTCGTCCAGCACACCAGCGGCAAACGCCACCACCCCATCCGATGCAATCGCTACGCTTCCCTGTCAGGACGTGATTGCATCCGCGTCAGCGCCTCCATCCGACTTCTCCATCCTCTTCGACCGAGTCGCACTCCCGACCGGTCGGGCATTGCAAGTTAGCCGCTCAGGCGGTTCGGATCCTACCGCCATGCGCTTCGCGAAGGAGGGCCTCCTCATCCGTCGCGGCGCGTCGTTCGATCTGGTTGTTCCCGCCGATTGGCGAGGCAGGGTCAGCCTCGGCTGGGGCAGTTCGGCGAAGGGCTCGAGCCATCTGAGGGTCCCAGGGTGTCGACCGACTGGACCCATCAACCAGCCGCATTACCAGGCGAGCGATGACTGGATTGCGTATGCCGGTGGCTACTGGGTCGCCGAGCCTGCGTGCGTCTCCGTCGTCGTCAAGGCTGGCCAAGCGGAACAGACTGTGCGAATTGGGGTGGGCGCTTCCTGCCCGGGGCAAGCTGCTCCAGCGGCGTGACCTGACTGCCCCCCACGGATCGGTCCAATTTTAATATGGTTGGGACGCGGCGCTCCAAGCGTTTTGGGCCAGAAGAGGGTCGGCGCCGGCCTGACAAGTGCCGTTTGCGTCAACGACCCAGTTGTAGCCCAGCCGGTCTCGATCGTCTTGCACACGAGGCACGACGGTTTGCGGCGGGCCATTGGTCTCAGGGATCCAGCTCTTGCAGCCGGCGATGATCAGTCGATACTTTCCTGGAGGAAGGCTCGGCCGGTACTGGCCATCGCTGCCGCTGTGCGTCGTGAAGGAAATCGGTAATAGGCCGACCGCTCGGAACTCGATCGCCACGCCGGAGGCGAAGTGTGAAAGTCGACTGCAGTTGGCGTCTGGTTGACGGCTATTGCAGGCATCGAAAAAGATCCAGCCAGCGACTGTCGTCCGCGGCTCGAGTACTCCGGAAAGGACGAGGAGGGAAAGGCTCAGGCTCACAACGGCTGCAAGGGCGAGCGCCGCCATATAGAGACTCGGCAGCCTCCTCGGAGTCGACATTACCCATATAACTCGATGACCGCATGCCAATTGCTGAGGATCAGAAGCGCAACAGTCACCAAAGCTATGACCGCCCGAAAGGGCAACAAGGCGACGAACGTGCGGCCGGGGTCGATGTAGTCGCGGGGTGTTTATACAAATAAACTAATATGTTGTGACATCCAGAATGGGTAGTGTCCCCCACCGTGCAAGTTATGAACTCTTCCCGCCAGCCGAGATGACCGCTTGGTATTCGGCAGTCGATCAGCGGACGCTTAGCGGCGGTCAGCGCACGGTTGACGGAGGCCCTGGCGGACGCTTGCTTAGGAGCCGTACTCGCAGCGCCATCGAGGCTGGCGGGTGGTCGAATGCTACGGGCTACAACAGCCGATCGGCGATAGCCGGGGCTGGCAACGCGTCACCGTCACACCAGTCCAATCAGGACAGTCACCAGGAACTGAATGTCCTGATCCACCGCGTGGCCCCGGCCATCAGGCCCGACCAGCCAGATCCCGGAGTGCTGCCCGGCGGCCCACAGGTCGAAAGCGATCGCCTTGCCGCCAGGCTGCGCAGCAAGACGCCCGCTGAAGGCGGCGCCCGCCGGTGAGCGCCACACGGTCGTGCCTTTGTGCCAGTCGATCACGACTGGGTTCGTCATGCTGCTGTTGACAAGCGAGAAGTCCGGCGGGCGCGGCGCCGCTAAGACCAGGTCGCCATGCCACGAGAAGCCATGAACTTCCATACCGGAGAGCCGGGCAACCACGGAGTCGTCTGCGATCCGACGAATCGTGGACGATCCCGTCGCAGCGTCCGTCTCGGCCAGATACTGGCCATCCGGGGACGCCACTACGAAGACACCGATGTTGCCGTTGGTCTTGGTCGATGTGGGGTAGGTGCGGTGGTACCGGATTGCTCCCGTCGCCGCGTCCAACACCCACACATCGCTCGTGTCGTTATCGCCCCCGACATTTGCGACTATAACTCGGTTTGAGGTTGCGCTGCACGCAAGGACAGTGGCCCCCGGAACTTGTTGACCCTGAGACCCGAACGTCCCCAGGACTTTCGGAGGAGAACCTGGCGAAACGAATGAGATCTCGGATGGCGAGCCATCCCCTGGCAGGCGTCTGGTCAGGCACATATGCCGGCTGTCGTCGGCCCAAGTGACGGAGAGATCCCCTTTGCTGGTATCGAATGGCAGGTGGGTCGTCGCGCCGCTGCTCGTGTCGTACACCGTATCGCCGATTGCCAGCCTCGATCCATCGGGCGATTGCACTGCGAGGCTGCCCTGTGGAAGATCCACCGTAGGGACCTTATAGAGGGCTCCGCTCCACGAAGCGGCGTAGAGCCCGTCTGGAGCGACGCTCCGCCAGTAGAGCACGACTGGTGTTCCCACCGGAATTGGCCCGCTCACCTTGGGTGCTGCGGGCGAGGCCGATGTCAGTTGTTTCGCGGCACTCGTGGTCGGATTATCGGCAACACAGCCACTCAATCCGACCGCAAGCATCAGAGAGGTCGCCGTGCCGCCGACGAGCGAATAGAGCCTGGGCAACCTTCGGCCGGAATATTGACTCATCCCTGCCCTCTATGACGGTGGATGACCGCAAAGGTTACGTAGGTCACGATGGGCAGCTGCGGTCGTTCTTTGACCACCTTGCTTTTAAGCGTGCCGAGGTAGATATAGACGCCTGAGCCAACCGCCAACGTTACCGGGACGAAAAGGATGGGCGGCGATCCGATGCTCCCGCATTGGCCGCAGATCCTTGCTGTAACGAGGGAAAACTTCCCGTGATCCTGCTCTCCGGCGACCAGCAGGACCCCGACTGCCCCACCCCGGTCACTACGCCGCGGACCCTCTCGCTGGATGAGGCGGCGGCCCATGTTGGGCCTCGCCACAGGCGCTGAGAATAAGGGTCGCTGCGATGGCGAGTCGCGAACCCGCGCGGGCTAGCATGCGCACCTTCTAGTTGTGTTAACGCTCGCCGCTCCGGAAAGTTGCTCGGGCTCCGCACCGAGGTGCCAAAGTGCACGCTTTAGACTCGCAAATCGGGAGTCGGCAGACGCCTAGAGGCTGGGCAACTTGTCTTTGGACGGCTCTCGGGGATTCGAGTCCCTCCCCGTGCTCCGCTCGCCTTAAGCCCCCGGTGGCCTACACGCTGCCTCGCGGTGCCCACTTAAACGACGGGTCTGCCGGGACCGGCCCAATTCAGTTGTTCGATTAGTGTCCGCCAGGGGCTATGACCCCAAAATTGACAGCTTTACCAAAAGGTTGGCACGATCGGGCGGGGCCGGCAGTCAGCTGCGTCGGAGGAGAGCTTCCCGGGCGGTGGCGGCTAAGGGAACGCGAGGGCGAGCAGGGGTACCCGTCGGCAGCTCCGGACACGGCAACGGTGTACGGCGGCTATGAGGGCCGGGCTCGGCAAGCCTGAGTTGCAACCCATCCGCAAGGGGAATCGGCCAGAGTGGTTGGAATCTTCGTGGCAGTCCTCTGGCCGAGTACTCCGCGAGGCCTCCGAGTCACATTCACTTTAGATCGGCCCGAGTTCTTTCGGGCAATGTACCAAAGCACTCACGCCGATCCTCAGTTCTGGCGGGGGGCCGCGATGAGTCTTGTCGGGCTGATCCTCGGGGCTTTCCTCGTCGCGGTGGGCTACGTGGTCGGGGT
Source organism: Candidatus Dormiibacterota bacterium (assembly GCA_030948145.1). Lineage (GTDB taxonomy): Bacteria > Chloroflexota > Dormibacteria > CF-121 > CF-121 > JALYYC01. Next base: position 19,554 of record JALZAV010000032.1, on the reverse strand, counting down.
CGTGCTGATCACCATCGACTGCGTCATCCTCGCATGCTTAGCCTATGCCTACGTAGGTCTGCCAATCCAGAGTTGGAGAGTGCTGGATAGCAACCGGACGCAGCAGACCTATGAGTTCTCGCCAGAGGGGGTTGTGGAACAGCTTGCCGATCACAGCGCCTTCGTGAAGTGGAGCATTTTCACTAGGGTGGTCGAAACCAGAGAGTTTTACGTCTTCTTGGTACGAGGACGTCGTGCGATCTTCCTTCCGAAGCGCGCCTTGGAAAGCCCGCTTGATCAGGAGCAATTCCGTGAACTGGTTCGAGGACATGCGCCCCATCGATTCAAAAACCCGGAGCCTACGGCCAGGTGAATCGCCCGGCACGCTAAGGCCGGGATGTCAGCTGTGGACCATGATCGTTCGCGCTTTCGGCTCCATGGGAATCACCATGCCATGGTTTCGGTTCGCAGAACCGAATCTTCAAATTTCAGATCCGTACCTGGGCGCTTGGTTGGGGATCGACGCCCACCTCCAGTCGGTGCGCAAGGGCGAAAGGTTGTTCCATGGCGGTCACGAGGGCGATCTAGAACGCGCCCAATTCATTTTGTTCGATTAGTGTCCGCCGTGGGCTACTTGACCGAACGCTATTGGAACGCCCCCTCTTAAATTCGAGGATCCTGTCGAAGTGGGGATTACTCTTGAACGCTGTCAAGGCCGGTGTGCCGTTCCCGGAGAGATACCTCGATCAGCGCGTCGTCGCGCCCCTCGCTCGTGAGGTATTGATGGCCGGCCCTGCCCTTAGTGAGTGGCTCCATTAGGTCCGCCTGGTAACCCCATCCGGCCGACGTGCCGATCCAGCGGAAGCTCACTGCATTGGGCGCACGCTGAGTGCAGCGCAACTGCACCAGAGGCCCATCGCCTTGATCAGCCTCAAGGAGGAGTTGCTTGACTCCGGAAAGCTGGACGCGCGGATCGGCCGCGAGATCCACCGTGTGTCCCGGCTTGCCGACCTCAAGGAAGAGATCACGCAGCCAAGTTGCCGCAGCCAACGACTCAAGTTGAAGAAGAATGGTCGGACCGTAGGCCCCCTTTTCAGCATATCCACCTACGATCAGGGTTTTGTCTGCGTTCGGCTCAGAGCCGACAGTCACAAAGCATCTCTTGCGAGGCGGTGATCCGGTTCCTTATGCGGCTGCGTCACGTGAGAAGCCTACCTATGTTCGAATAGTGTCCGCCACGGGCTACTCCCTGTTCGGCTGTTCCCGACACTCAAACGGTGTGAAAAGGACCCCGCACATAAAGATCTACAGGCACACCCGGGAGAACTCGATTGATTTCTCCGCGCGCTTGTTCAAGAAGTCCTGCGTCGGAGAAGGTAACGGTGACCACGAGATCCTCCGGCTGGACGGTCTCTGGCGACAGCCCCGGACGGTCCTTAGCAACTGAAGTCAGTCCGATACCAGCGCTGGTGAACCCGGGCAGGCCGACAATCTCGTCGAGCACGGCGTCCAAAATCCCCTCCAACTCCTTACTCCGCCGGGCAGTCGGCTCAGGGTTGCTGTTCACCGCTACTAGTCTTATTGATCGCGAGGTCGACGTCGCGGATTTTCATCGCTTCCAATTCGATTGTTCGATTAGTGTCCGCCAGGGGCTACCACCCTGTTTCGCGGCTTCTGAGGTCGGTTACCGAAGCCAACTTAGTTGATCCCTGTGCCCAAAGCATTGCCCGATCGGCGCCTCCGGTCGGCTGTCAATGCTGGCTGTCCGTTTCCCGCTCTGATATACCTTCTTTTGGATTTTGTCAACGCTCCAGGCCGCGTGCCGGCCTCAATTCCGGCCGTGCGAGGTTGGGAGGACAGTGGAGGTGATCGAGATGCTTTCCGATGCCGAGGCCAGCGCCACGATCGCGGTAGCCGATGTGTCACGAGCGAAGTCGTTCTATCGCGACACCCTGGGACTAAGTATTGGTGAGGAGAGGCCGACCGGCCTTCGTTTCGAGTGCGGGGGCGGGACTTTCCTGATCGTCTATCCGTCGCCGTCCGCCGGCACTGCCCGCAGCACTGTAGCTAGCTTCCAGGTCGACGACCTCGACGCGACGATGGCGGACCTGCGGCGCCGCGGCGTCAAGTTCGAGAATTACGACTCTCCCGGCCTGAAGACCAAAGACGGCTTAGCGGCGTTGGGCCCGAATCGGGTCCGGGTCTGCTGGTTCAAGGATCCGGATGGAAATATCCTCTCGATCGTGGCACGGACCTTGGCTTCTTAGGGGTGGGTTATCAGGACTTTCGGAGCTTGATCCTCGCGCGGGAGATCCCCGAACTCCTGTTCTACGGTTAGGGTGCTGATGCCCGAACCCCGCTGACCAATCTACGACCGGTATCGCGTGACATGCCAATTCGATTGTTCGATTAGTGTCCGCCACGGGCTACCACATAAGCTGACGAGCATTCCGCCGTCTTTGACCGCTAGCATGCCAAAAGCCTTGGGGCTCGAGCGCTCGGCGCCGCACTCACTCCCTCAAAGCTGCCACCAAGCGGTCCACGATGGCTGATGCCTCAGCAAGGGTGATGCTTTCAACCATTCCATCATTCGGCCCATGGCATGGCGCGATCAGTAGATCAATGTCGCGAACCGCGAGCCACCCGATGTTTACGGCGTCTTCGCCATAAAGGTCCTCAAGGTAGGCGTATCTGGAGCCGTCTGGAAAGTAAGTCACTCGACCCACCGGAATGCTAGCCGAGTTGCGATCCCCTGCCTTCCAGTGGCGGCGCGATCGTCCGGGCCGCTCGATAGCCGGCCGAATCGATCGTTCGATTGGTGGCCGCAACGGGCTACCTGACTCACCGAATTCGAACTGGTGTCCGAGGGCGGACGCGAATAGATCCTGGTAGGCGACCCGCGTGATCGCGCGGTCTCACGGGCAAATCGACGTCGCACTGGCGTTGATGGCGTAGCTTTGCATCGTGAGTCGGGAAGTCGAGGACATGAACCGGCGCCTATTGCGCGCCCGCGACGCCATGGACCGCTCCTACGCCGAGCCGCTCGACGTCCGCGCTGTGGCCGCGGTGGCCCACCTCTCCGAGGCGCACTTCAGCCGCAGCTTCCGCGCCGCCTTCGGGGAGACGCCGCACCGTTACCTGCAGCGGCGCCGGGTGGAGCGCTCGATGTTCCTGCTGCGCGAGACCGACCGCAGCGTCACCGACATTTGCTTCGACGTCGGCTTCACGAGCCGGGGGACCTTCAGCCGCACGTTCCGGGAGATCGTGGGCGAGGCGCCGTCGAGCTATCGCGTGGGGAATGGACCGATGGTTGCCCCCAATTGCTACCAGATGTGGGCGACGCGGCCGGTGGTGGCGGCGGGGGTGGCGCGGCGATCGAGCAGTTTTGGAGACACCGCCGCAGCGTCGGCCTCCTAGCATGAGGGTCATCCCCATCAAGTCTCGCAAAGGAGAAAACGAACAATGATCACCAAACTCAACGTCGCCTCGATCATGGTCCTCAACAAGGACGAGGCCCTTGACTTCTACGTCAACAAGCTCGGGCTGGAGAAGGGCCAGGACGTCAGGCAGGGTTCCTACCGCTGGCTAACGGTGCGCGTTCCTGGCGACGTCACCGAGATCTCCCTCGAGGAGCCGGGCCCGCCGGTGCATGACGAAGCCACCGCTGCGCAGCTCCGCGAGCTGATCACGAAGGGCGCCCTGGGCGGGCTCGTGTTCAAAGCGGACGACATCCGGGGTCTGTACGAGACCCTAAAGTCGCGCGGCGTCACCGACTTCACCCAGGAGCCCACCGACCACTTCTACGGCACCGACATGGGCGTCCGCGACCCCTTCGGGAACGCCATCCGGATCCTCCAGCAGGGGAAAGTCGCCCAGAAGGCAAGGGCCTGATGGTCCCGGCAGCCCTTGGTTTGAGTCGTGCAGGATCAATGGAACGTCGATTCAGGACAGCTGGGCGCCAGTGCGGCGCGGGCGCTCAGCTGACACCGCCGGCATGATGTGGGCCGCCTCTACTACTGTACTGTCCGCCACGGGCTATCAGCAATCGACTTAAGATTTGGCCGGTGCTGCGACTCCGAAAGCATTTGCAAGGTTTGCCGCCGGGTGTTCCTCAGATCTACGGCGCAATCATCGCCCTCGCCATGGTGCTACTTCTCGCCGCCCTGAATGTTCACGTAGGCGCCTTCAGATTTGGCGTCAATTGGACGAGTCCGCTGGTGTTCCTCGGTCTTAATGCTGTCATCGCCATCCTCTGGCGCTTAACAAACCGGTAGGGCAGCCCAGTTATTCTCCTTGCCTGGTGGCGTCACGATTGTTTGAGTAGTGTCCGCCAGGGCTACCGCATCACCAGGCCGTGTTTGTGGGCTGTAGGCGCCAAAGCCGTGTGGACCTATTCAAAGCCGTAGATAAGGCAAAATTCGTTTCCCTCGGGATCTGCCATGAGGCGCCAGCTATAGCCGTACTCGTGGTAATCGTTGTGAGGAAGCCGCCTCCCGCCCAGCTCTTCAATCCAGGCGGTCGCCGCATCGACATCATCGACGTCTAAGTCAAAGTGAAGGCGATTCTTGGCGACCTTCGGCTCTGGCACCCGCTGAAAGTCAACCTCCAGTCCGTCCGGCGGTCGGGGCGCGAGGTCGACGTATTGCGGAGGGTTGCCAAGCCGCTCGTCGATCTCGACCCCGAGAACCGCTCCCCAGAACAGGGCGAGACGCTCGGGGTCGTGGCAGTCTATCGCGATTCTGAGTTTGCCGATGGTTGCAGAAGGCGTATCGCGGCTCATTCGCCTCCAATCTAGCTCGTTGAGCTGAAGTCGAGAAGCCCGAATTCCGGACCAGCAGGGCGTTGTTGTCTCCGGGCGCCTTTCTCCATAAACTGGTGTCGTGAGCGAGTCAACAAATTTCGGGGGCAGCTTCGGGTGCGTCAGCGGTACTGGGTGCTGGGCAGACCCCGGCGGAATTGCCTTGATGCTGGGACTGATACTCGTCGCGACTGTGGCCGCGGTGGCGATGGTACGAATTCTCAGGAATTCATCGGCCGCGCCCGCTCAGAGATCGCCGGCACACCGATCCTTCTTTCGGTCGCGGGGCGGCTGGGTCTTATGGGTCGCCATCTGTGGAGGCTCCTTTATTCTCGGAGGCATCCTTAGGCAATTCTGGTTGGGCCTCGCGCTAATAGTCGTTGGTGGCGTAGTAGCGATGTTGTTGGAGCTGTCGTGGACGGGGGCCGACCAAAAGCGATCGCCCTGAGGTCAGGAACAACTCACCGGCTTCCCTCACACCACTCCGTCCCGTCGGTGCAGACATCACTCGCTGGACTATTCCGGCTGTGTCGCCAGGGCCCTAGGCCTTTCGCTCCCAGTTGGAGCCCGTCCAGATCCAAGTTTGCGGGGGCACGACGCCCACGATGTCGAAGAGGACCAGCTGCGCCGCGGCTTCGTCCCATGCCATTTGGTACACAACCGTCGCCGGCGGGACACTGGACGGAAATTGACGAGTCCAGGTCTGCCCATCCCAGGTCCAGGTCTGAACCTCGTACTTGCCGGAGAGTGCGAGCAGGACGATGGTCTTGTGCACGCCGTCATAGCCAATCGCGGCGTTATGACGCAACGCGGCCAAGAAAGTTCCGTGCGGGCAGACTCCCGGGTCGTCTTTGCCCTGTTCCTCGAGTGGGGGTAGATTTACCGCATGCGCTCGGCGATCCAGCAGCTTGTCGTTGCGATGACCGCCCTGGCGCTGGTCGGCTGCGGCGGTAGCCTGGCATCGTCGACAGGCCATCAGCCGGCAAGCGGCGCCTGTCCAGTCTCATCGCAGGCTCCGAATTATGGATTTGGGTCTGGGCCGGTCTATCTTTCAGGTCAGAACGACTGGTACTCCGGCGGTCAGGTCGCCGTTCTGCTTGTCGATGCCAGCTACTCCGGGCCGCTCCTGATACGAGCCTCACCGCTGGCCGGTGATGGCGCGTCGACAATCACGCTCGCTGAGGAAAACCTGTCCACGACGGCGGTTGCTGGGCTGGCTGCAAAGGAACAACAACACTCCCGCCAACTGGTTTCAGCAACCCGCCTGGCGGGAGGCGAACTGCGACTGGCCGCCGGCGAGCCATCATCGAGTTCGCGAGAGTGGTTCGGATATCTGAGTACCAGCGGCCCAGGGTGCTTTGCCGTGCAGGCCGACGGAGATACGTTCTCGGAGGTCATAACCTTCTCGGTCCGGCCGGGCCCGGCTCCACCTGGATGACAGGCTTCGCATCAACGCAAGCCGGCCTGTGCTCCGGCCTCGGCCTGACCCAATCTCCATGAGAAGGAAATAGTGCATCAAATCCTCTGGCAGCACTGCCTCTGGCGACAGTCCAACGCGGTCCAGGACCCCCGAGGCAAGTCCGATGCCACAGGCGGCAAACCCGGGCAGACTGACGATCTGGTCGCCCACTAAGTCCAGTGCTCTCCTCAACTCCTCAATGCGCCGTGCGGTCGGTTCGGTGTGGTTCACCTCAGCACTCTCAGGGTATCGCCGGGAGCGCTAATCCGATTCTTCGATTAGGTCCGGGCACGTGCCACGTACTCCACGGATCGGACGAGGGATGCACTCGATACCACCGCGCTACCTGCTGGGATGGCGTGGCAGCCGCGTTATGTGCAAGGTGACGCCTCAAATGCCGAGATCACTCAAGCTCCTTAGAGCGCTCCTGATCATGATGGCCATCCTGCTCGCCCTAAACACCCTTGGCCGCCTGGGGGTTGTGGGGCAATTCGGTGTCGCGGCAGGCATCTCGCCGGGCATCGGCATTGCCTTGCTGGCCATTACTGGTTTGGCCTATCTCCTGGCGTGTCTCGGGGCTTTCTTCTTGTTGCGCGTGCCCGCCCGGCTTCACTGGTGGCTGGCCCTCCTTCTGCCCTTTTTCGCCGCCGCGAACATCGCCACGGCAGTCGTGGTGACTCCCCCGGACCACATCGGCGTGGGGCTGGTCCTGGACGTCTATCTGTTCAATGCTCTCTTGACCCTGGTCGTGATTGGTCTGCTCTTGAAGCGAGCTGTTCGAACCTATTTTGGGGTCAGCCGGTCGTCGGTGGGCAGGGCGAAAGCCGCCTAGGAAACAGGCTTCTACACGCCGCCATCAACAGTCCGTGGTTCGATCATGTCCGCCACGGGGTACTGATGGATCCATTCGGAAATCTTGGCGGAACTTTGTCTATTCGGTCCCGGTGATCGTGCCGGTCATCAGAAACGCGTGGATCGTGCACAAAACGCGTAGCTGCCGGACTTCGTGAATTTACCTGCCAGATATCGCCGTTCTTCATGTGTCGCGGCGAGTTCAAGGGGGCATCGTTAGCGCGGTCCCAGGTCACGTCATGGGTAATTAACGGATCACTGTTGTCTTGATTGACCCACTCCACCATCTCGCCTACTTTGACCGTTACGGCAGCAGGGGCGAAGCTGGTGAATACCGTCATCGCGATCGTGGCTGCGGCCGCCGGGCCGAAGGTGGTCACCGCTACGCCATCAGCAGGTCCCACCGAGGGGCTGGCAGACGCGCTTGCGGGCGACGACGCAGCAGGCGAAGTACCTGTCGAACTGCAGCCCGTGAGTCCCTCCGCAATCAAGAAGGCGCCCGCCAGCGCGACGGTGCATGGCAGAACTCCTTTAGACATCCCCTCTTCCCTCCTGGAAGTAGTGGTCAGTCGATTGCGAGCCCTCCGCGTCTAATCGGCGGTCAGGCGACCGGCTAGCCTTGAGGGAATGCCGATCCAAGGCGTCCAAAACCTGGGTCATCGGGGCTGTTCGATTAGTGTCCGCCACCGTGGGGTGGATCGAACACTCGACCCGAGCCGCACAGGCATTTCCTACCAGACCGATGAATCCTGGGTCGGTTGCTCGTCTTATGGATTGGAGAACGACGTCGCACGACTTGCGCGGGGCCTGTCCCGCGTGTCACAAGGAGGAGGACACATGACCAGGACCGGATACATCGAGGCGAACGGTATCAGCTACTACTACGAGGTGCACGGCCAGGGCGAGCCGCTCTTGCTACTCCACGGCGGCCTCGGCTCGATCGACATGTTTGGACCGGTACTGGCCGCGCTGGCGGAAGCGCGACAGGTAATCGCTGTCGACCTCCACGGACATGGCCGGACCGCGCTTGGGGCTCGGCCCGTGAGTCTGCCCGACATGGGGGATGACATGGCGGTGATCGTTCGACAGCTCGGTCACACGCAGGTGGACGCGCTCGGCTACTCGCTGGGCGGCGGCGTGGCGTTCCGCTTCGCAGTCCAGCACCCAGAACTCGTTCGTCGCCTCGTGATCGTATCGGCCGGATTCTCAACCGCCGGCTTCCATCCCGAGATGCTGCCAATGCAGGCCCAGATGAGCGGAGCAGCGGCCGAGTTCATGAAAGACACGCCGATGTACAAGTCTTACATCGCCGTCGCGCCGCACCCGGAGGAATTCCCGAAACTCCTCGACCGCATGGGTGAGTACATGCGTCAGCCGTTCGACTACTCAGGGGACGTCAGGAAGTTGAGGATGCCTGTGATGCTCGTGTTCGGCGACAGTGATATGTTCACGACCCCGCATATCGCCGAGTTTTACAACCTGCTCGGCGGGAACGTCCGTGACGCCGGATGGCAGCGTGAGCACATGTCGCCAAACCGACTCGCGATCTTGCCCGACCACACGCACTACGACATCTTCATGGCACCGGAGCTTCCTCGGACCGTGCTGCCGTTCATCAATGGGCCCCGGCGGTCACAGAGCTGGGCGGAGCAGACGCAGGGCGCGGTCCGGGAATCCAGTTAGCGCGCCTGAGCCAAACGTCGGTTAGCCGCGATCGGGCAGCTTGCGCGCCTGGGGAAGCGTTGCCTTGCCCCGACCGATAAGAGACACCGACGGGGGAGGCACGACGGGCCCGAGGTCGCCGTCGGGCGCCTCGTCGAGGTCCACGATCACCGGCGCGTGGTCGCTGGGTAGGGTCCCCTTGCGGGCATGGCGGTCGATCCAGGCCGCCTGCACCCGTGCCGCGACCGGTGGGCCGGCGAGGACGAGGTCGATCCGCATACCCATGTCCTTGTGGAACATCCCGGCCCGGTAGTCCCAGTAGGTGAAGACCCTCGCCTCAGGCCAGTGCTCGCGCACGACGTCGTGCAGGCCGCGGCTGGTGAGGGCCGCCAGCGCCGCCCGCTCGGCAGGAGTCACGTGGGTCTGGCCCACGTAAGCGTCGGGATCGAAGACATCGGCATCGGTTGGCGCGATATTCATGTCACCGCACACCACCGTGGACTCGGGATCGGTACTCAGCATCCGGTCGAGTGCCGCCAGCCACTCGAGCTTGTAGCGGAAGTGCTCCGAGTCGGGGACCCGGCCGTTCGGCACGTAGACGGAGTGCACTCGCACACCGCCGCACGTGGCGGCGATCGCCCGCGACTCCTGGTGCGGAAAGCCAGGCCCGCCGGGAATGCCCGCGACGACGTCCTCGAGCCCGACCCGGGAGAGGATCGCCACGCCGTTCCATTGCGCCTCCCCGCTGCGGGCTGCCGCGTAGCCACGCACCGACAGCTCCTGGTCGAGCAGTCTGTCGAAAGCCTGGTCGGCGAGCTTGGTCTCCTGGAGGCACACCACGTCAGGTTGCCGCGTATCCAGCCAGGGCAGGAGCCGCGGCATCCTCGGCGTGATCGAGTTGACATTCCAGGTCGCGAGGCGCACGCCCACATCGTAGCCACGGCCCTCATAACGGAGGAAGGAGGATGTTCGCGCTTTTGGCGGCAAGAGCGGGTCGAGTGGCATTCCGGCAGAATTGGTCGTAAACGCGAAGGGGTGAATTGATGGCAACGCCAACCTACCGAACCGGCAAGATCTGCTACCTCGAGATCCCCACCACCGATGTCAAGGCATCCGTGAACTTCTACACGCGCGTCTTTGGTTGGCAGACCCGGCAACGAGGTGACGGCTCGACAGCCTTCGACGATACGGTCAATGAGGTGAGTGGGACCTGGGTCCTCGGTCGTCCCCCGACGACTGAGCTCGGGTTGATCGTGTACGTCATGGTGGCCGACGCGAAGGCCGCAGTTGACGCGATTCGGGCCGCGGGTGGCCAGATCGTGAAGCCAGTAGACGCAAGCAGTCGCGAGATCTTCGCCGTGTTCCGTGATCCCGCCGGCAACGTCATGGGCATCTATCAGCAGCCCGGTTTACGCGAACAGGAGTCGCGGCAAACTTGATCGGGGCCGCGCCTCGGTGAGCCAGGCCGGCCGCGACGCCGAACTCTGCGTCGACTTTCGCCTCACGCTGCCCGAGTACCAAGCCGCGATATTCCATCTGTTCATGGCACTCTGGTTCTTCAAAGCATTCGTCGCCCTGACCGTCGTCAGCGCGATAGCAGGACTTGTGATCTTCCTGATTGGCGGCGACGCGTTCGGCATAGCCTTGCTCGTCATCGCCGTCGCCTGGGGCCTCGTTATCGCCCTGGTGCTGCTCGTGATGCCCCGCCGTCTGTACCGCCGGCAGGAACGTCTACGCGCACAGCAGACCTACTGCTTTACGGACAGCGAGGTTTCCTGGTCCTTTATCGATGGCGACTCCCGAGTACGGTGGACATTCTTCGAGGATGTCCGTCAAGCCAGCGACCTTTATTTGCTACGGCATCCGACGAGACGTCTCGGCAGCGTCATCCCGAGGCGAGCGTTCAAGACGCCCGCCGAGGAGGCCCGCTTCCGTCAACTCGCGCAGCTGCATTCGAAAACGAACTTCGGCCCGACCAGCCCCGAATCAGCCACGAGCTAGCGCGCGCTGCCGCAATCCATACGCGGCGACGGTGCCAATGGCGAACGCGACGACGAGAGCGACGACACCCAGGATCAAGCTGATCGGTTGCCCGGACGCGAGTCCGTGCGTAAGCAAGGCGATCGCCAGAACAACCGCGAACAGCGACACGCCGAGAGAGAGCCAGATCGTCGCCGGCGTCACCCAGGTGGTGCGCAGGGACAGGCCGCCGGGCCGGGACCACATGACGGTCATCACCGTGTCAGCGACCGGCAGCAGCCAGAGCTGGATCCGGTCGATCGGCGGAGGCGTCGAGGGGACTCGCGTCAGCAAGTTCGCCACGGGATGTGCAACGCGGGCCGCGGACGTTAGTGTCGGTTCGGTTGATTGGCAACCGAAACCTCCTTAGAATCCGGCCGTCGTGCCGCTCCATTTCCGCGCTATCTCGCTTGCGCTCGCCACGATCGGTGGCCTTTGCGCCTGCTCCGGGATTGGCGCGGTGAGCCCGAAGGCGAGCCTGCACCCGTCGACGATCGCGGCCCGCGTCTCAGCGAAACCAACTTTCACGCCGACCGCGCCTCCAGCGCCAACGCCAACTCCGATCGATGCCACCTACGTCGCTAGCGAGCTGGGGGCGATCGAGCCGGCCATCCGGGCCACCGACACGACCGCGGCAGAGTATGTGGCGCTGGGCCACCGGCAGCAGCAGATGTATCACCTGCTCGCCGCCCATCCAGAGTGGGTGCCTGCGGTCTTTGCGCTGGTCCAGCCACCGACCTCAGCGACGATCCAGGCCAACCTGCTGGCGGCACAACAAATCGACTCGCTGAATGGGTCTCGGACCGGACTCCCTCATTGGCGGATCGTGGCGCCGCCGGCCCCGGAGGTCCTGCTCGGCTATTACCGCGAGGCGCAGAAGACCTTCGGAATTCCGTGGCAATACCTGGCCGCGATCAACCTGATCGAAACCAACATGGGTCGCATTCAGGGCCTCAGCTCCGCCGGTGCACAGGGGCCGATGCAGTTCATGCCCGCCACCTGGGCCGCCTATGGGCGAGGCGACGTCAACAATCCCCACGACGCGATCATGGCGGCCGGTCGGTATCTGCAAGCCGCGGGCGCCGCCCGGAACCTGAGCCGGGCGATCTACGCCTACAACAACAGCAACCTCTATGTGCGCGCCGTGACGCTCTACGCGCAGCAAATGACCGACAACGAACGCGCCTTCTTCGGCTACTACAACTGGCAGGTCTACGTTGCGACGACCGCCGGCGAGGTGCTCCTGCCCGAGGGCTTTAGCGGCTAGCGAACCCGGACGGCCTTTCGGAGGAAGTCCGCCACCCGATCCATCGCCTCGTCGAGCACCGGCAGGAGCCCGTGGCCGATTCCCGGATAGGTCACCAGCCGCGCATCCGGCAGCAGCTTCACCGACGCTTTGAGGAGGCTGAGCTGCGCAAACGGGTCAGACTCTCCCGAGAGGAGCAGGACCGGGCAGCGAATCCGCGGCCAGTGCTCCGTCCGGGGCGTTTCGGGATGACCGGGCCGGTGCAACGGATAGCTGAGGAGGATCAACGCGGCGTAGTTCGTCTCGACCGCGGCCAGGCTGGCCACCCGACCTCCGTAGGAGTGGCCGCCGGCAATCGTGCCAGGCCGGGCGGCGGCCTCAAAGTCTGGCACCGCGCGTTCGGCCTTGGGAACGGTCCGTCCACCGCGTCGCAGACTCACGGCCTTGGCCCGCAGGCCTCGGGCCTCGAGCGCATCGACATAGGGCCGCATGCTTGCGGCAGTGCCCGCCGCGCCATGAGCGAGGAAGACCGTCGGGAGGTTCGAGCGCCTCGGTGCCACGCGCTAACATTAGCCGCCTATGGCACGGGTCCTCGTGGTCGAAGACGAGCCCAACATTGCCTCGATCATCGTCTTCAAGTTGGAGCGGGAAGGCCACCAGGTGCGCTGTGAGGCCGGAGCCAGCTCCGTCGCGAAGGCCGCGGACGCATGGAAGCCCGACCTGGTCCTGCTCGATTCATCACTCCCGGACGGTGACGCGTTCGACGTGCTCGCGCTGCTCGCGCCGGAGGCGGTTGTCGTGATGATGACCGAATTCCGCGACCAGGTCACGCCCGGCCGGGCGCGCGCCGCCGGGGCGGCGGCGACGGTCGAAAAGCCGTTCAAGCCGACGCAGCTGGCCCGCCTGGTGGCCCAGCTCGTGCCGGCCGGCAGCGTTCGATGATGACCGTGCTCGCGCGCAAACAGGGCGCCGCCCTCGTGATCCGCGATCGGGCCCTCGGGATTTTCACCGACAAGGGCTTCACACCCGTCGACTTCAAGGTCGAGCTGGCGATGAAGCTGGCGTCACGCCTGCGATACACGCCGGTGCTGCCGGCTCAGGAGATGGAGGAGGCTGACCTGCTTCGCTTCCTCCAGGACTCGGCGCGCGCCTGACCGACCGTTAGCAAGTCGTCACGCTGCCGTCTCGCCAGACGACGCTTCAGCTGGCAAGCGTGCTGTGGACGCCGCGTTATCCCCTCGAAGTGAGCCTTGACCGGGAGACCGAAGACGTCCTCGCCAGCGGCCGATCGGCTGAAGCTGCGGGCAACGTTCGCGAGGCGTTGGTCCGTTACGAGGCGGCGCTCAAACTGGCGCCCGGTGAAGCGCTCCCCCGCCTTCGGCTCGGCACGCTCTGCCATCGGATCCGGGATTACGGACGCGCGCGCGACGTTCTGACCGAGGCGGCAGCGCTTGCCCCCGACGACGCGGAGATCGCCTTTCGGCTGGGACTGACCTGTGACGCCACCGGCAATCGCGAGCAGGCCAGGGCTGCCTACACCCGGACGATGCTGCTCGCCCCCAGCTCCTGGCAGACCTGGTACCTGATCGGCCGCGATCACCGGCACCTCGGCCACACCGACGTTGCCCGGACCGCCTACCTGCGGGCGCTCAACGAGTCGCCCGAGGAGCCCGAGATCCTGGTCGAGTTGGGAACCCTGCTCTGGGAGAACGGCAAGCGCGATGACGCCTTTCCCTACCTGGAACGGGCGGCGTACGCCTGTCCGACCGACCCCGGGCTCAGCCTGCAGCTCGGGCTGGCACACCTGGAGCGTCACGAACTGGTCGCTGCCCAGCGCTGGCTGACCTCGGCCAAGCACCTTGACCCCTCTGACCGGCGGATCGATCTGGCGCTCCAGCAACTCGGGCTGCGCAAGAAGGCCGATCGGCGCAAACGCGCCGCCTGACGGGCCTCCCGCCGGCCTTCAGTTAGATGGTCCGTAAGCCCGCGCTGGTAGCCTGCGGTCAGGTAGAAGAAGCCCCCTCCCCCCACCAAGAGGCCGCCCCCCAGCGGCCTTTTGCTTTTTTTGGCTTACGGCCGAATTCAGGCCCCCTGGCGGGCCTCGGCGTCGGCCCAGCGGGGAGGCGCAAGATCGCTCGTAAGAATCTGTTCCTGCGCCAGAATGCGGCGGAGGATCGCGACCGAGGACGCGTACGTCGAATCCATGCCGTAGTAGGAGAGGCCGCGGGCGCCGAGCGTTCGTGCCTGGGTGTAAGGCGTATCCGACGCATAGTGGAGAACGCCGAAGTCGAAGGGCAGCTTCGTGAAGTTGATGTTGTCGCGCATCGGATAGCGGGATGATTCCGTCGTTTCGTAGAGCGCGTTGAGGTAGGGGCCGGCCTCCATCTCCACCACGGTGTAGCTCTCGCGGTGATAGAAGTCGAGGTAGCCACGGTTCTGGAGGAAGGTGCCCCGGACCGTGACCGCCCGCTGGTTGTCGAGCGCGGACCCGTACACGAGGAAGGGGGCCACGCTGCCGAAGCTGAAGCAGTTGTCCAGCCAGTACGTGTTCTCCGAGTGTTCGTCGTAAACGACGTTGGAGATCATGATGTCGCCGATACTCGCGTTGAGGGTCGCCGCCTTGCCAAGGACGTACACCCCGCGAAGGGTTTCGACACTCTGGGCGACCTCGCGCAGGACGTTGTATGCCCCCAGGCCGAGCGGATAGTTGATATTGATCACAACCGCCGAGCTTTTCTTCATGCCCTTGCCGGACGGACTTCCCAGGCGCGGGTCCAGGTCGTTCGCGTTCAAGCGATCGAGAATGATGACCTGAGCCGCCAGGTCGAGCCCGGCCTGGCTTGGCAAAAAATAGATGCCGCGCTCCTCTTCTTCCCTGGAACGTTGGGCTCGCCGCGGCTGGGCGTCAGCGGACGGTCCGTAAAACGCCCTCGCGGCGAAGTAGAGGAAGTTATCCCAGTTGCCCCGCGTCTGTCCCTGTCGTAACTTCCGAAGCTCGGGTACCAGCTCGAGGTTGTTGCCCTGCTCGATATGCTCGACGATCTCTTTCTGATGTCGTCGCGCGCTGCCGCTCAGCAGATTGACGACGCTGTGCGTGTTACTCGAGATGAAATAGATCGGCCGGTCACGGACACCCTGCGCCTGGAGGAGCGCCTCGATCGGCTGCCACCAACGGCGCGTCGCCTTGACGTAACCGACCTGCGTCCCACCCAGCATCCTGACCGTGAAGCTCTTCTCCTCGGCCTTGATCTGCCGGAGCGGAAGGGCCAGATCCCCCCAGATGTCCATCAGGCGGAGACTGTCGTCTTCCGAGATGCCAAGCCGCTCGAGCAGCCCGAACTGCGCCGCCGGGGCGTCGATCCCGCTGAGGTCCTCAGCGGCGAGCAGGCCGTGGAGCTTGTTCCACTCGATTTGCAACGCCACGAGCTGGGGCACCACGTCATCGACGTCGGACAAGCTGGCGATGTAGACGGCGAGCGTGCCGTGGCCGTCGAAGAAGTAGCGGCGACGGCGCCCGGGGGCACTCTGCATCTCCCAGCTTTCGACATCGACGTTGAGCGCCCGCTTGAAGACCTCGGCGGACTGACCAAGCACGATTCGACGGACGTTCAGAATGCTGGGAGGGAGCCGGCGCAGCGCGTAGATCAACGCGCCGGTGTCCGGCTCGACCGAACCCGCCTTCGGATGCAAGCTCGAGGACATCCCGATATGCGACTGCTCCAGGACCTTGAGCTTGGTCTCGCCCGAACTGCGCAGGAGTGTCGCATAGGTCCGTGTATAGAGCTCGACCGCATCGCGGCCCGGCCCGCGGTCGCTATCACCGGCTCCGAACGCCATTGCCGGTATTATCCCGCTCGGCAGGAAAAGCCTGCCCGTCACCGTCCGTGACCTATTTACATCTTTTAACGAAATTTACTTGCTGGAGAGCGATATCAGCCGTACCGTGGGCCGTGACCGACCACCCTGGACCCAGTCGGAGGAAACATTTCACCAATGTACGAAGCCATTCAAACCGAAACGCAACGCACCACCCTTCGAGTGTTGGCGACCCGCGCCAACGATGCCCAGCGCAAGCTGCACCTCTATGCACTCGACCGGATTCTCTGGGCACTCGAGGACCTCAACCTCAACGATAGGACGAGTGTGCCGGGCGCAATTGCCGAGGAACTTCACCGCTACGGCGTCCCCTACACGCCCGATGTGAAGATCCCGGACCTGATCGAATTGGTCTTCACCGCGCAGGAACGCTATATGAATGTCGAGCCCGAGGAAATCAATCGAGTTCCCACGATCGAGGAACTCGAAGCCTACTTCGAGCAATCTCGCGTCGCCTGAGGCTTCGATCGCCGCAAGCCGCCCGACCGGTCGGGCGGCTTTTTTGTTGCTCGTCGTAAGCCGACCCTATAATGCGATCACCTTTTCGAACGGGAGGTGGGAAGCCAGCCAATCTCGCACAAGTAAAGACGCTGACAGGTGGCTCGCCGTTGCGAGCTGAAAAGGGAAGCCGGTGTAAATCCGGCGCGAACCCGTCACTGTAACCGGGGAGTCAGGGATCAGATCCACTGGGGCCACGCGGCCCTGGGAAGGAATCCCGTCCGACTGCGATCCGGAGCCAGGAGACCTGCCTGTCGCGAACCACGACCCTCTTCGAGGCTGAGAGGGAGGTGCCTGGGTCTATCACCCACTGGCTACTCCGATCGGCCTCCAGTTGCCATCAACGCTCTGGAGGTTTCACATGCAACGATTGATTCCCGCGGCTGTTCTCGCGCTTGCCCTGCTCGGTCCCACGGCGATGACGGTGGCCGCACAGAGTTCCTATTCGAGTAATGCGCAACACGCGCTGCAATGGTTGCAATGCACCCAGCAGCAACCCAACGGCCAGATCGGCAATGGCGGCAACCCCATCGCGCGGTCGTCCGAGGTCGCGCTCGGCCTGGCCGCCGCCGGGCTCTCCGCTTCGGCAATGCGGTCCGGTGCGACATCACTCGCGGATTACCTGAAGACCGCGGTCTCGACGGATGTCGGAACGAATGGGGAGTTGCTGCTTGCGCGTGCCTCGCAGAAGGGTGCCGGGTCCACCGCGACGGTCGCGGCCCAACTGCAAGCGTCGAAATCCACAACCGGAGCCACCGCCGGCGAGTACGGCAGTGACATCTTCCCCGATGCGCTCGCGATCCTCGGCCTTCGAGCCGCCGGGCAACTCGTTGGACAGGATGCCGTGGCGTTTCTCCAGGGCCAACAAAAATCCGATGGCGGCTGGAGCGCGGACAATGCCGACGCCTATGGGACCGACTCGAACACGACGGCGCTAGTGATCCAGGCGCTCATCAGCAGTGGCGTCGCGACGACTGACTCCTCGATCGCGAGTGGATTCGGGTATCTGCAGAGCGTGTTCGGGCAGGGCGGCTTCGAGAATTCACCCGGATCCGCTCCCGATCCGAACTCCAATGAACTGGCCATCCAGGCCATCCGCGCGGCGAATCGACAGGGCGACGCGGCCTGGGCGACGATGCTGAATCAAGCGCTCCGCTACCTCGCGGGCGAGCAGATTGCCAGCGGCGCGAATGCGGGCGCGATCGCGAATTCCTACAGCAAGCTGTTCGCCACGACCTATGCCCCGGCCGCGTTTCTTCTCCGTCCGCTCACAGAGATTGGTCTGGCCGACGGCCAGGTTTCACTGCTCCCCTGTGTCGCGACCTCAGCCGCGACGCCTGCCAGCCATCCGACGCAGGCGGCTGTAGCCCTTCTCGCCCGGACGGGTGCGCCGACGGACGATCGCCCGATGGCTGCTGGTTTGCTGGTCCTCCTGCTGGGCATCGCATTCATGGCGAGGTCACGAGGGCGCGTACCACGAAGCTAGCCAGGTTTTCCGCTGCGCTCGGGCTGGCGATTTGCGCCGCCGTGCTCTGGCATGGCCAGGCGCTAGCGGCGACGCACCGCGCCGCCTTGCTGGTTCAGCATGGATCCTCGTGGCCGGGGCCGCGGCTGATCTGGAAGTGCGTGGAGTTTGCCCAGGACTCGATCAGCGGGCTGACGCTCCTCGAACTCGCCGGCGTCAACTCGGGTCAGCCACCCCAGGTCTACGACTGGGGTGGCGGCGCCGACACCGTCTGCCAGATCGATCGCGAGCCGCATCAGGTCCCGGAGCGTTGCTTCGGGCCGACGTCCGGCCCCAACTGGTCCGACTGGCGTGCGACCCCAGCAGGATGGGTCCCTCGCGACAGTGGCGTCACCGGGTATGCCGTCCACGACGGTGACCTGGAGGGGTGGACATACTCCGCGGCGTTCGGGTCTCATCCGCCTTCGACGAGTTTCAGCCAGGTGTGCCCGCCGGTGGCAGCTCCGGCGGCGAGTGCAAGCCGGACGTCACCCGCGACGATCCGCGCCACGGCACCGACCCCGCCGCCCCCGCAAGCGACCGCTGCTCAGGCATCGCCGACCCTGACGCCGAGCCTCGAAGCCCTGGCGCCGCCAGGCTCGACCACAACCCCAGGAGGGCAACTGGCGGCGACGAATGCGACTCCACCAACACGTCCCGGAGGCTTGCCCCCGTCCTTACTCTTCTTCGGCGCCGCGGGCGTCTTCCTCGCTGGACTGCTGGCCTGGAATCTCCGGCGAAAGGGAACGTGAACCTCAATCCGCTCGCATGGTGCGCCTGGGGCATGGCCGCGCTTGCGGCCGCCTTCATCGATCGAAATCCATACCTGCAACTCCTCCTGCTGCTGGTACTGATCAACGTCTGGCTTCCATACCGACAGGCCCGGCACGGCTACTGGAGGCTCGGGGTGCTGCTGGCCTTGACGCCGGTCCTCTTTGACGTTGCCCTGAGCCGGTTTGGGCGCCATGTGCTCGTCCGGCTGCCGGAGATTCCGGTGATCGGGGGCGCCTGGACGCTGGAGGCGATCGCGTTTGGCGCGTCAACCGGGATGGCCCTGCTCCTCGTCGTCGCCGCATTCGGCGTCCTCCAGGTGACGGTTCGGAGTGCCGACCTCGTGTCCCTGCTCCCGCCATTTCTCTACCGAGCCGGCACCATTTTCGCGCTCGCGATTGCCTTTGCGCCGCACACGATTGCGAGCTTGCGCTCGATCAGTGAGGCACGCCGACTCCGCGGACATCGACGCGGCTGGCGCGCGGCGCCCGCATTGCTCGTCCCGCTGCTGCTCACCACCCTGGAGCGCGCGCTGCAGTACGCCGAATCCCTGGACGCCCGAGGATTCGGCACCCGCCGGCGGTCTCGCTATCGTCGACTGCGCTGGCGCGCGGCCGATGGAGTGGTGCTGGTCGCGGCGGCCTGCTCGCTCCTGCTCATGATCGTCCAGGGGCCGACCCCCTACAACGCCTACCAGGATGTCGTACCTCCCTTCCCCGGCATCGCCGGCTTCGCCGCGGTGCTCCTGCTGGTTGTCCCCGCGCTCTGGGCCGCGACCGATCGGAGGGTGCATGCCGCTGATCTCGTTTGAGGGCGTGACATATCAATATCCGGGTGGGTCGGCTCCGGCGCTCGCGGATGTCTCCGCCCAGCTCGAGCCGGGTGAGGTC
>JALZAV010000085.1 GCA_030948145.1 Candidatus Dormiibacterota bacterium | reverse complement strand
GGTGATACCCCCGACGCGTAGCAGCGCCGCCTGGTAGCAAGCTTAAGCATCAGCTTTCGAATCGTGGACTCTGCGATGATTACGAAGGAGGGTCTACTTCAGAACGGCCGACGGCGGCGAGCCCGAGTCGGAATGGCGTTGGGAGCCGTCTAGAACACTCATTTCAAGGCGCTCTCTCCAGCTTTGGCGTGATGCGCCCTCAGTCACGATCATGCGTAGCAGCTGACGCAGATACTCGATAGCGCCGTCGATGACTTCTGGCGTAAGGTACTTTTGGGTTTTCGTACTGGCGTGAACGACCTGCGAACGCGTTTTGTAGATCCGCTTTAAGTCTGAGTACACACTGCGCCGCAGTTTTGTATCTTGGGCTGCAAGGATCCAGGCTCCTCGTAGCGCGAAGTGGAATCCCAACTCTTCGTCAACGCCGGGGAGCAGCAGGTTTTCCAGTCCGATGGTGGCGTCAACGAGCTTGTCGTCGCCGCCGACCCGCTCTGCTGTTTGGTTGAAACGACGTAGGGCAATTTCGTGTGTTGGATCCAGCGCGGGCAGGAGCCGCACATAGCTCTCAATATTCCGAACGACATCCGGGGTTAGGACGGAGATCTTGCCATAAAGAAAGGCTCTCGGTTCACCGAGAAACATCCGACCACCCCCCATCTGGCGGTACTCGCCAGGCTCGTCGGGTAGATAGGCCGTGACTCCGATCCGAGCGTCGCCCCCGACCGCCAACCTGATCGCAGTGGCGCATCGGTTGAAATCAGGATCGGGATGCGCAGAATTCATTGGTTGGTCATACGCTTGAACGACGCGCGTTTTCAGGTAGTAGCGCTGGGGATGGGCCCAGTGCTGTGATCCTTCGAGGGGACTCTGGAGCTGTGACCGCCTGTACGGGTCCGGCTCTACCACGTAGTAATTCGGAATAAGCTCGAGCTGGTGGCTCGGCGGGCGGACCTCGACGTGCTGCAGAACGGCCCATGCACCGAGGCTGTATCCCTTGCGTTCAACTGAGGCGGCCAAGTTGAAGCACAGACGGTCGAAGATTGCCTCGTCCCAGAGACCTACCACGTTGCGCGCCTCGGTGAGGTAGTCCTCGAGGAAGCCGTAAAGGAATTGGTCCAGTTCGAAATTGTCCTTCCGCCAGCGCTCCGTGCCGAGCACGGCGTAAAGCCTTGGGGTCGCTTCCACCGCCGGGCGGAGCGGTTGATATTCCGGCCATGCCGACCAAACCATCGAGAAGATGGGTAGCGTCGCGGCAGGATCCGATTCGAGACGACTGGAACCGCTACTTCCGCCCTCGGACCATTCGTATACCCAGACCATGCGCTGAGGGATGCCAGACTGATTGATTTGCAAGACGACTCGCTCAACAAAGGCGCGTAGGGGTGCAACCAGGGCGGCGATGTGCTCCATCGCGGCCAGTCTAATTACAGGGAGCGGCTCTGATGCGGTTAGCATGGCGTCCGTGAAAGTCGAGGTCCGAGCCGTTGGCCTCAAGGCGATGCGCGAGAAGCACGGCCTGACCCAGCGCAAGCTGGCCCACGACCTCGGCATCAGCCAGAACTACATCGCGGCCATCGAGGCCAACAGCCGGCAAGCAGGACCGAAGCTTCAGCAGCAGATGGTGAAGCACGCAGGCGGAACCTGGCATAGACGATTGAGAAGAACATCGAGGAACTGTACGCCGTCAGTCTAGGTGGCTTCCGGTCACCCGACTCGCGTAATTGCCCACCACAGCCTTAGGCGGGACCTCCAACGCTTACAGGGGTGTTGGTGGTCGGCGCTTTCGCACCCTCATGGTTCAACGTGTCGAGGAGATGTAAGAGGTCCGAAATATCGGCGCCAAGCCGACGGCGTATTAATCTCCCGTCTCGAATAAGAAACGAGCTCGGCGTCCCCCGTGTCCGGAAAGCATCCCAGAGAACTCCGCTGGAATCTGTTAGCCAGTCGGCACTGAACTTAGCCCTTTCACGCAACGACGGATCGGCATCACTAGGCTGAACGAAAACTAAACGATGCCCCTGGACGCGGCTCGGACTCGAACTTAACTGCTCGATCAAATCCTGGCACGGGCGACATCCAGCACTGACAAACACGACGAGAGTTGGATCGTCGTCGATCGGAGCATCGGCACGATGGGCATGGAGCGCCTGCATCGCGGTTGCCGGGATTTGTGCTCCGGGAGCGAGACCTTCCTCAACCTCCCGCGGCCGTTCCAGTTCACGAATTCGCAGCGCAGTCCCAAGCGAGATCAACACTGAGAGCACTGCGGCAGCGAGGGCAACGATCGAGGCGCTTAGTGCAATCTCCGGCAACATATCCCTTGTCAGCTCCTTTCCTGATCGTTGCGATTGTTAGTTCTACGATTCCGCGCTGTTGAGTCCTGCACTCCTGCGCGAACTCGGAGTACCCTCCGACAGCCAGCTTCCGAGCCAGGGGGTTACCACCATGGCCGCTCCGATAACCAAACCTAGACTGAGGTCAAGTACCGGGAGTGACGGCTCACGGGCCCCATACGCCAAGCTCAGCGCAAGGCAAAAGGCTGCGACTGCGGTCATCGACAAGTTTCGTACGACTTGCCCAGTGCGGCTGGTCGACGGTAAGCCCGCGCCAAAGCAAGTGCAGCGACTGTCTTTAGATCGCGTCACCGCCCACACCGTATAGCCAGCGCTTAGTAGGAATGCCACGGCTACAATCGACGGCCAACGCAGCCCAGCCAGCAATATTCCTAGGCTTATCTCGGGTAGCGCGGCGACTTTTTCCCATGTCGAGGCGGGCGAGACTGCCTTACCGAAGGCAGCCGCGCCAAGGACTACCGCAACCCCGCTGGCCAACATTAAGACGACATCACTTATGACCATCACGCTGCCGTAGCTCCCCAATACGGTTTCATCAACGGTCGGCAGCGTGTCTCGTCGTCGACGCTTTGGCTGCCTGCGCCATCAGCATGTCGAGTAGTTGGTGCAGGCGTATTCGCAATTGCAGATGTAATAGTGATCTCCGCTACCGCACGTGTCCGTGCACTTGTACAGCGTGCAGGTTTTGTAGTACGGGCACCCCGGCGAACACGATTGGCAATTCTGTACGCAGCCCGAATATGGTGCGCAGTAGTAGAGCGGACAACAATGATTCGGATTCGCAGGGTCGGCCAGGCGCCCGCCGGATGATCGGCCAGTCGACGTGCCGGCGGCTACGTTGAGCGGAAAGCTCACCGCCGCGAATGCCGCCAGACCAGACATGGCCAGGCCCTTCAGCAGGGCTCGCCTCTCAAGAGCTTCGCCGAGATTGGTTGAGAGCCGTGCAAGCTTATCCATTCCGTCCTCCTCCGTTTGCCGAAACGTCGCTGCCAACAACAACACCCCCCTAGCTAACTAGTGACTATACATTGGCTTGGGTAGCTGTCAATAGGCTACTCGCACAGTGATTAATCCTTGGACAATGCGCTAACTCATGTGGGGTAGCTGCTTCAACCCTGCGACCCCTGAGTCAACCCGCTACGTTGCTCGGCGAAGTTTCTGGCCGAAGGCTCCACAGTCGCAGATCTTGTCGAGATCCACGTCAGTCGCGAAGTAGTTTCCGCCCAGGGGACGCTACTCTACTTTGAGCGCCTCGGCTGGGGCGAGTCTGTACACCAAGAAAAACGGCGTCAAAAGCGCCAATCCCGTTGCTAGCTGAGAGGCGGCGAGGCAGCCTGCGGCCGCCACAAGTATCGAGACTGCAGAGCCTCCAAGCACGAACCCGGTCGCGACCACAACGAGAACACCGACAACGCCGCCGCTTAACCCGATGACGATCGCCTGACCGGCAAGCATCTTCGCCACGGTCATTCGCGGCCACCCTATGGCGCGTAGAGCGGCGAAGCTCGGCTGTCGTTCCAGATAGCTCAAGGTGATGATCTCAGCCGCGGACATTACACCGAGTGCCATGGCAACACCAGCGAGGACGAAGTGGAACGGTTGGATCTCTGCAGAAAGATAGGATCCGAGGACCGTTGCATCGAGCTGGCCTCGAAAGGCAGCAGCTACAAGTATCACGACCCCAACCAATCCAGAACCAAGGCCAACGGCGCACGCGCCGAGCAGGAACTCTGTCCGCCAGGCGCTCATAAGGTCGCGAATCCCCAAGAGCACTACCGACCCGGGGAACCTACTTTTACGGACCCGGCCTCCGGTCGCCATCGCCGCCACGACAGTCCCATTCGACGCCGATATGGCAGGTACTACGGCCGACAAACCAGATATCGCCATCGCCAGGGGAATCGCCGCCAGCCATTGCCAGGTCGCCGTTCCCAAATGCAGAAGTTGCCTGAGGACCAGACCGAAACACAGAGCAACTGCGCCTACGCCGACACCCAGTAGAAGCATCTCCAGCTCAACCAACCATGCCAGCCATAGTCGCGGCCACCCTATCGCTCGCAATGTCCCTAACTCGCGCTGACGCCGCCGAACGGCCGTGTATGTGGTCTGTCCAACTAGCACCATCGCCCCAACCAGGACTACGACAAATAGCGCGAGATTCTGCGCTTGGACCGCTCGTACGAATCGGAAAGCGACACCCTTAACCGACCACAGTTCGCTCACCGTGACTGGGGGTCGTCCGAACTTTCCTCCCGGTAGATCCACGTTGATTGTTTGCGGTGAAGACCCCTTGACGATATCGACGAGTAGGCCGGTTTCCTGGTGGATATCAGCGGCGGTGCGGCTCAGCCGGGCCTCGGCGATCCGGCCGGGAACATCCGTCCCGATAACCCGGATTCGGACGGCACTTATGAACCTGGGTCCGGGCGCCCCATGGTATCTCGACGGATCAGCCAGGAACGCGGCTCCGGACAACGTGGTTAAGAGCAGCGGAGGACTACTCAGGTAGCCAGCCTGATTGCGCGTCGGCCCAAGCGCTTTACCGTTGGGAAGCCGCGCAATCGGTGCTGCGTAGGCTTCCATCCGGCCACCACCGATCAGGTTTCTGAAAGTGGGTAAGCAGGATGGGTCGTAGCTGCCAACAGCCGCCCATTTGTTTGGCGCAAGTTGATTATTCGGTTGATGCGGAGTTAGGCTCCGAAACCAAGTATCGTTTGCCTCAGCTGGCACGGATTGGCCCGCAGATAACGGTGTCTGCGAGAATGCGTTATTGAGGTAGACGCTGGGGTCCGCTATTTGAGTCAAAGCCGCTAAGTGGCCGGGGCCAACGATCTGGTATTGAACGTCGCCTGGTGAAATTAGGGCCGACGTGTTAAAGAAACCGATCGCCGTTTGCAGAAAGCCCTTGTATAGGTCTTGAGTGCTGCTGACTTGCTGGCCGGTTTCATTCCAATTTGATAAGTCCGAGACGTTGGAGCCGGCCAAAAGTGGCGAAGGATCCGAGGCGCGGCTGATTGTGATCGACAGAGACTCATCTACGAAGGTCTTGTCGCTAACGAGAATTGGGATGGTCGACCCATGCGCCGTCGCCGGACCCTCCGCTAAGACGGTGTCGCTATTCGTGAGATACCGACCACCGACGATGCAGCGGTCAAGCCCCGTCAAAGTGTTTTCGGCCGACGGATCGATACCTGCGACCATCAACGGCTCGTTGAACGGCACCCGCGCAACCGTGAGTTGATTAGCGGGAACATTCCGACAATCTGTCGGAGAAGGGTTGGGAACGCTGTTAGTTGTGCAGTCGGTCGACGCGGAGCAGATCACGTCGAGCCCATTGCACTGGACGGTCTTCGAGCCGATCCTGAGAACGGGCGTAACGTTCGGGCCTGGCGAGATAATGCCGCGGGGAGCCACGACGATGTACTGCGTTGACAGTGGATACGTCGATAGTCCCCCTTCTCCGGTAGCTACCGTAGAGACGCGAAATACGGTGAGGGGAGCGCTACTCGCAGGCCCGAGGTTTACCGTGACTTCGGTTGGCCACTGTAGAAAGCCCAACATGGCGATCGGTGCGGCAACCCCAACGCCGGGAGTGTTCCTGATTGCCTCAACCTGCCTCATGGAAATGCCTCCGACAAGGCCCATCAAGAAGTTCGGCCGAACCAATCCACTTTTTGTTTCAAGCTGGCTGGCTGAGTTAGCGGGGCGCACCAAAAGGTCGTAGGGCGTCTGCCAGCCACTCTTGATGTCGCCGGTCAGCGCCGCGACCGCAGTCTGCGAGGTGCTTGCCAAAGCAATGAAACCAAGCGTGGCGGTCAGGAGGCCCAGCGCGGCAATGAAACTCGCGGCGGGGCGGGACAGCAGTTCCCGCAATGCCATGCTAAGCATTCGCCTTATTCCAAGCTACGAACTTCCAGCGCAGGATCCCTTCTCGCTGGGCGCTCACGTTGGATCCGCCCGCCTACTACCTGGAGAACCCGGTCTGCAACTGCAGCCACAGCCGGATCATGCGTCGCGAGGATTAGTGTAAATCGCAACTCTCGGTAAAGGCGGTCCAGCAGTAACAGTAGGTCCTCCGTTGATCTCATGTCCAGGTTGCCGGTAGGCTCGTCCGCAAGCAACAGCTGAGGCCTGCCGATGAGAGCCCTGGCGATTCCGACCCGCTGACGCTCGCCACCCGACAGCTTGCCTGGCGGAAAGTCTCTGCGATTCTCGAGGCCGATGGCGGCAAAGAGTGCCCGGGCTTCCTCCTCTAAAACGCGGCGCGAGGTCCATGGCAAGCGGGCCACAACCACATTCTCCAGGGCGGTCAGGCCCGGTAGAAGCTGCGGATCCTGGAAGACGAGCCCTAAGGCTCTTCCGCGGAAAGCCGTCAGCTGACCTTCGGTCAGATGGCTAAGCTGCGCTCCGAGAACTGTCACCGTGCCTACGGTTGGACGGTCGAGGCCAGCAATGATGTTGAGCAGCGTCGTCTTGCCCGAACCCGAGGGCCCAGTGATGGCAACCACCTCAGCCGGCTGAACCAGGAGGGACACTCCGTCTAGGGCGATTACTTGAGCAGTGCCACTGGAAAAAACGCGCGAGATGCCCTCCAGCCTGACGCTGGGCTCTACCTCAGGCATCGCGCTCAATCGTTAGCGGTTGCCTCCTTATCCGCGGACGAGCAACAATCTCGTCGGCGCGTTCCTGGACAGCCGTCACCCAGCGCAGTTCGGCTCGCACCCGAGCCAGCTCTAACTCCACAGCTTCTTGATGGAAGCCCGAGGCGGCTTGCGCTTTGAGCTCCCGCAGTTGCTGCAAGACTGCCGCGCGCTCCTGTGCGATAGCTTCGGCGACCTCTCCAAATCGCGCCGGCGCAGCGATCCGCGCGACGGCAAGCCGGACCGGTAGCTCGTGGGACGGTCCAGACTCGGTAAGCCACCGCTGCCCGAGGTCGTGTCCGCGTCGTGTCAGCGCCAAGAGCTGCCTGTCCGGATATGTCTTCTGCCGAACGCGCTGGCTGGTTATGAACCCATCACGTTGCATCCGTCCAATTACGAGGTATAGCTGGCTAGCTTTTGTTTCCCAGAGCGGGCCTAACTCAGCCTCCAAGGTTGCTTGGAGTTGGTACCCGTAGTTTGGGCCGCCCAGTAGCAACGCGGCGATTGCGCCTTGGAGACTCACAGTATTTGTAGCTGTAGTATATCACTCATAGAGTGACTATCCACTGAGTGGGTCACCTCGTAGCTCGACGCCGCGGAAGGAGCAGCTAATACATGACCAATCTATATCTTCGACCAACGTCGCTTGCCGGAGTCGCTTGCCGGAGTCGCGTGCCCTACCCGCAGAGATGCCATCGAAAACGACTGCCTTTCATTCCGTGGCGAGCAGGTTTAGACTCGCCCTGCAGAAAGCGCGGGGGTAGGGGAACGAGAGAGACCGCGAGCGAGAAGCTCTCGACCTGAAGCACGGCGTAACTCCGTCCGCATCAAGTGGCGCGAGCGTAGACGTGGTGCAGGCCGCCTAACACCGGCCGCGATATCACCAGTCCCTGGGTTATGGGCCCGCCGGGAATGGGAGCCTGCAGGCCGAGGCTGCGATGTGGCCGGTCGCGATTGTAGTAAGTGGCGAATTCGGTCAGCACCGCCTCAGGCGG
>JALZAV010000225.1 GCA_030948145.1 Candidatus Dormiibacterota bacterium | reverse complement strand
CGGCCTGGAAGACCCGGACTGGTTGGTCGAGCTGGAAGCCACCGCGTTCATCCCCAGGCAGAGGAACTAGCGCCATGTACCGAATCCTTGTCACCGACACCGATATGCCGTCGTTCGAGATCGAGGAGGAAGTTCTGCGCCCGCTCGGCGCCGAAATCCACCTCGCGTCTGCCAGCGATGAGGCGACCCTGACCAAAGAGGCCGCAACCGCCGATGGGATCATGGTCGGCTACGCGCCCGTGACCGAAAAGGTCATCGCGGCGGCCGCGGAAGGCGGCTGCCGCGCCATGGTTCGCTACGGCATCGGCTACGACAACGTCGATATCGCGGCGGCGGAGCGACACGGCATCCCCGTGGCCAACGTCCCCGATTACTGCCTGGACGAGGTCGCCGACCACACCATGGCCTTGCTCCTGGTCAGTGCGCGCAAGCTCATCGACGCCACGAGCTCGGTGCGCGCCGGCGGTTGGGATATCCCTAAAGGCCAAATCCCGCGCATTGCCGGCCAGAACCTCTCCCTGGTCGGACTTGGACGCATCGGGCGTCGCGTCGCGACCCGGGCTCTCACCTTCGGACTTGTCGTCCACGCCTACGACCCGGTGGCACCGGTCGACATTCCGGGAGTCAAGGCGGCAGGAAGTCTCGAGGAATTGCTGGCTGACGCCGACTATGTGTCGCTGCACGTGCCAATGAGTGCGGCTACCCGGCACATCATCAACCGCAAAGCCTTGCAGGCGATGCGCCGCCGGCCCGTCCTGATCAACACCGCGCGCGGCGGGCTGGTTGATCTAGACGCCGTCATGGAGGCGCTGCACGCCGGCACGCTGGGCGGCGTCGCCCTGGATGTGTTCGAAAGCGAACCGCTGCCGGCCGACCACCCACTCCGCACCCACCCGGCGGCCGTGATCACGCCGCACATGTCGTACTATTCGAACGACTCTGAGCCCGGCCTGATCCGCCGCGTGGCGGAAGAGATCGCCCGCGGCCTGCGTGGAGAGCCGTTGTTGAATCCCCTCACCAAGGTGCGTGTCGCCTCGGCACGGTCCGGTCAACCAGGACGCGTTGCTCGGCCGTAGATGACCGCGAAGCTCGACCTGCTGGTCAAAGGCGGTCGAGTGATCGATCCGGCAAACGGCACCGACGAGGTGCTGGACATTGCCGTCCGCCGGGGCCGGATCACGGCGGTGGGGGAGGGCCTGGAGCAGCGCCTTTCCACTCCGGGGTTTCGACAGGTTATCGACGCCACTGGCGGATTGGTTGTCCCTGGTCTCATCGACATCCATACCCACGTGTACACGGGCGTCTGCCCGCTGACGGTCCTGGCTGACGAGGTGGCCTCGCGGAGCGGGGTCACAACCATGGTCAGCGCGGGGGACGCGGGGGCGAACACTATCGAGGGCTTTCGCCAGCTGATCGTCAACCAGTCACGGACAAGAGTTCTCGCCCTACTCCATATCTCGACAACCGGGCTGGCGACCTTCCCGGTCGGCGAGTCGATTCAAATGGACTTGCTCGATGTGGAGGCGGCCGAGGTGGCGATCTCCAGGTTTCCCGAGATGATCGTCGGCCTCAAAGTCCGCCAGGGTGGCCCGGGCGTTACCGGCAGCAATGGACTGGAGCCACTGCGGCGCGCGATTGCCGTTGGAATCGCATCCGGACTCCCGGTGATGGTCCATATCACCGACTTCGAGGCGCCAATCGGGGATCTACTGTCGATGCTGAGCGAAGGCGACATCGTCACCCACTGCTTTACCGGCTCGCCCAATGGTCTGCGCCAGGATGGAGAGATCGCGCCGGCGGCTCGCGCGGCGCGCGAACGGGGAGTGCTCTTCGACGTGGGGCACGGCGCCGGCAGTTTCGATTTCGAGGTCGCCGAGGCCGCGGCGCGAGTGGGCTTCTGGCCCGACACCATCAGCACCGACATTCACAGCATGAGCGCGGCAAAGGTGACGGGTCTGCCGGACGTCATGTCCAAGTTGCTCGCGGTCGGCATGCCGTTGGAGAATGTGATTGCGGCCGCGACCAACAATGCCGCGCGAGCGATCGGCCTTGCGGACTCACTGGGGACCCTTCGCGAGGGAGCCGTGG
>JALZAV010000224.1 GCA_030948145.1 Candidatus Dormiibacterota bacterium | reverse complement strand
CGGCCGGTTGGCCGCCCGGGGCATTGATGCCGGCCGAGTTTGACGATCCGGACACGATGTAAACAACTCCCGTGTTGGGGGACGCCCCGGGCGGGGTGACCGGCGGCCAGGGGCTTCCGGACTGCGCACCATTGAGGCACGGGGCGGGCGAGAGCGACAGCCCGACGGCGTAGCGCTTCACGGCGGCGACGACATCGGCATCAGTCATCCTGGTGGTGCCGGTGAGCGCGGCCTGGCGGGATCCCTCCCGGACCGCCGAGGAGAGCGTCGCATAGACGTAGGCGGCGCGGCCGAAATCGACCACGCTGACGAGCATCATGATCAGTAGGGGCGCGATCAGCGCCATCTCAACCAGCGACTGGGCGCGTTTCTTGCGCTGCCTCACGATGGCCCCTGGATGACCATCGTGGCGGTCGCCTGGACGTGGATGCCGGACGCAGTAACGTTATCGATCAGCGGCGTGATGGGCGTGAAGTTGTAAAGGATCGTGACGCGGACGGTTTGACCGACGACACCGGCGGTTCGCGAATCGTCCTCGAGGCCGTTATTGCCCGCAAAACAGGCAAAGACATAGCCGGTATTCGGCGCCGTCGGATAGTAGCTGTCGGGGTAGGGCGGTCCGGACTGGCAGTTCACGGGAGAGAAGGCCGGACTGGGCTCGACCAGGGTCAGGTCGGCCGCCTCACTCCGAACGGCCGCGATCACGGCCGCGTGCGTCGCGGAGGCGTTGCCATTCGCCGGGTCGTAGCTCGAGCCCTGCCGTGCCCCCTCGCGAGCCGCGTTGGTCACCTCGATCGAGTAATAGAACACCCGCCCGAGATCGCTGCTCCCCATGACCAGCAAGCCCAGGATCGGGAACAGGAGCGCCGTCTCGACGATTGCCTGACCCAGCTTGCCACGCCTGGGACGACGTGACCGCATGACAGGCCCTAGCATGCGCCAGCAGGCCCGGCTTGAGTCTCCGTCGTGAGGACCATTCACTACGGCCATACGACGCCAAAAACGTTACGGGAGGCGTTATGTTCTCAGTCGGTGAGCTGGCGCGCCGGGGTCAGGCGCTGTTCGGGGCCGAGCAGCGGCAGGTAGAGGCTGGCGAGCAGTGCAGACAGGCCAATGATGAAGGCGGCCAGCACGATCGGGACGCCCGGGTCTTCATTCACCGTCAGGTCGGTGTATTGCCTGAGCCCGGTGAACGACAGCCGGTAGCCGTCCGGGGTCACGACGCTATCGCCGAGCCGCAGGGCGCCGCGCCAGCGGAGGTCCATCCTGCCGGTATCGAGCGCGAATACGTTCTGGGGCCGATCGAGGTGCAGATCGCCGCGAAAGAGCCGCACGAGCAGCAGCGGCGTCCGC
This sequence comes from Candidatus Dormiibacterota bacterium, assembly GCA_030948145.1. Lineage (GTDB taxonomy): Bacteria > Chloroflexota > Dormibacteria > CF-121 > CF-121 > JALYYC01. Next base: position 750 of record JALZAV010000224.1, on the reverse strand, counting down.
AATTGCGGCGAGCCCGGTGAGATGGCCTGGTTCTGAATTTGCGGATCGGGCATGAAGATCGCGGTGGCGCCCAACTGCTGGTCCTTAGGCCCGGCGGAGGGTGACTTGATCACGCCGTTCGCGAGCTGCGGGTCACCGACGAAGACGGTGGGCGCGTTGGCGACCACACGGCCGTCCGGCGTCTCGATCTTCAGCGTCGGCGCCCAGCCATAGCCGGCCTGGTAAAGCTTGACGCCCCGGTATTCGACGTAGTGATTGACCTGGATACTCCGGGCCTCGACGAGCCGGCCCTGGTCGAAGATGCGGACCCGCGACGTGAAGTCCTTCGGGGCCCCGTTCGGCCAGAAGGCAGCGCGGAAGCTGTCAACGGTCACCTGGAAGCCCGCGTGCCGGCTCGCGAGCAGCCCTTCGCTCAGGTTGTCGTAGTTGGCGCGCGCCTCAACGAAGCTATCGCCCTCGACGATGGCGGCGTTGCCGACGAACCCGGCCGTCTTCCCGACCAGCACGCCGATCAACAGGAGAAAGAAGCTCCCATGAAAAACGATGCTGGCGATCTCCGCCCATAGGGCCCGGTTGCGCTGCTCGTGCGCGGCGAAGCGGCGGTAGGCGGCTGGAACCCGGACGAACATGCTCGCCCCGATCGAGATGTACATCAAGCATGCCGTGATGATGAACGGCCAGGAGCTGAAAATATCGAAGAGCCCGAGTCGGGCCAGCCAGGGGGCGCTGTACGGGTGGCGAAGCACGAAG
>JALZAV010000084.1 GCA_030948145.1 Candidatus Dormiibacterota bacterium | reverse complement strand
CTGCTTCAGCGTCGCCTGGGCTGACGCGCTGCGGAGCTGACTACTGGTCTACGATGGAAACGGCACGCCAATGGCCAAAAAGGAAGCCGGCTACGCGATGAAGAGTCCGCGCGGCCGCCCGCACGACGTGATCGCGCAGACGTTCGATTTCGCCGAAGATGGGATTCACGTCGTGGTGGCCGGCTTGCTGGTGGTGGCCGGCGGGTTCGTCCTGTGGAGTGTCCTGACCAACATGGTGAAGGATGTGCAGGCCGCCGCTGATCCGCTGGCCATCGTCACCTTTGTGCTCGACAAAGGCCTTGTCCTGTTCATCATCGCCGAGCTCCTGCACACGGTCCGTGTCACCATTCAGGAGCGGAGGCTGGTCGTCGAACCGTTTCTGATCGTTGGCCTGATCGCCGGCGTCCGGCGCCTGCTAGTGATTACCGCGCAGGTCGCTGAACCCAGCGGCAAGTTCTCGTGGAATCCACAGGGCATCGAGATCATGATCCTGCTGGGCGTGATCCTGACCATGACCTTCGCGCTTGTTCTGTGGCGCCGCTTCTACGGAAGCCGCGGCTCGGCCGGGGAGTAGAGCTCATCGCGCCGGTCGCGCGTTTCGAACTGGTTCCTCAGGGACCGTTCGACCTTGAAACTGAGGCTGGTCGCTTCGGCGGCTGGCCCCGGCTTGGCGACGCCATCGTCATGGCCTTTCCGGTGGAAGGCTGGCGGAGTTCCGCGGCGGTGGTGGTGCGCCAACATGGGGACAGCATCACGGGTGACGTTCACGGTGCCGATGAGAGCGACGCTGAGCGCGCCTGGCAGCAGGCGCTGGCCACGGTCTCGCTCGATATCGATGGCCGGGGCTTCGTCGAGATCGGACGGCGCGATCCCGTCATTGGCCGGCTACAGGTTGAGTATGGGAATCTTCGGCCGGTGCTCTTTCACTCACCGTATGAGGCGGCCTGCGCTTTCATCATCGGTCACCGCATCTCGATCGTTCAGACGCGCCGCATCCGGCAGCGGATGGGGGATCAGGCGGGCGCTACGATCCAAGTGGACGGCACCGCCCTCTCGGCCCTTCCCGACCCCCATGCCTTGCTCCGCCTCGAGAGTTTTCCGAGTGTCGCGCCGGTCAAGATCGAGCGCCTGCACCATGTCGCACGTGCCGCCCTCGATGGAATGCTCGACCGCGGACGGCTGAGGTCGCTACCCGAGGACGATGCCCTGACGCAGCTTCGAACGCTGCCCGGCATCGGCGAGTTCTTTGCGCAAGGCATCCTGATGCGAGGCGCGGGATTGGTCGACGCGGTCACGGATGATGAGATCACGCCGCGGGCGATCCAGCTGCTGTACGGGCTTGGCGACCGACCCAACCGTGAGGCCGTTCTCCAGCGCGCCGAGGGCTGGCGGCCCTACCGGATGTGGGCGGTGGTCCTGCTGAATGTGTGGCTTCGCAGCCAGCCGCCGGACGTTATCGGTCGCCGCCCGCGACATGCACGGTCAAAAGTAAGGTAGTTGCGATGCGCAGCCTGATGAACTTCGGCCTTGGGTGCAGTGGCTGTGTCACGCTGCTGGGCATCCTGATCAGCCTGACGCGGGTCGGCATCCACCTGGGGTTTCCGCTGGTCGTGATCGGCGTGCTCGGCCTCAACGGTTTTGGCGTCGGCCGGGCGGTCTTCCCAGAGCCGGCCGGCGTCTGACCGGCTGCCGAGGGCACACCGCCGTGGGCGATCACGACGTCCGTTATCCACCGATCGCCGACTACGGCCTGCTTGGCGACCTGCGCTCGGCCGCGCTCCTCAGCAAGGACGGGTCGATCGATTGGATGTGCCTGCCGCGCTTCGACAGCCCCTGGGTTTTCGGCCGGCTGCTGGATTGGGACAAGGGCGGCTACCTCGACCTCGGCCTGGTCGACGGTGCCGTGGACTACCGACAGTACCGGCGCGACTCGAACGTGATCCAAACCATCTGGAGCAGCGGCCGCGCGCGAATGCGCGTGGTCGATTGGATGCCGATTGCGCCAAAGAGCACGCGCCTGAAACCGCCCGAGTCGCTGCGCTTGATTCGCATGATGCAGCCGGTCGCCGGCGCGACCGATTGGCAGCTTACGTTCAAGCCACGCTTCGATTACGGCCGCCAGGTGCCGTTGCTGACGCCCATCCGGTCCGGCATGCTCGTGGCCGAGGGGGCTGACGGCAACGTCTTCCTCCAGTACCCGGAGGGCGCGGCGCTCGCGCTGGCCGATGGCGTGGCCACTGTCAGGGGGCGGGTGATGCTGGGTCACCGCGCCACGGTGCTACTCCATTACGCGGACAGCGACCGCAAGCCTCCGGCACCCGTGTCCGTGGACGAGGCTCATACCTACCTTCATCAGACAGACGACTATTGGGTCAACTGGCTCCGCTCATCGACCTACCGCGGCAGGTTCGAGGAGCCGCTGCACCGATCGGCGCTGGCACTGAAGCTGATGCAGTACCTGCCGACGGGCGCCTTCGTCGCCGCACCGACGACGTCACTGCCCGAGAGCCTGGGTGGCTCGCTGAACTGGGACTACCGCTATACGTGGATCCGTGACAGCTCCGACCTGGTGAACGCGCTTCACCAACTGGGATTTGAGGATGAGGTGGATGGCTTCCTGCGTTGGGTCCGTGCCGCACATGATCGTCATCCCGGACGCTTCCAGATCATGTACACAATCGACGGCGAAGACCGCCTACCCGAGTTTGTGCTCGACGACCTTGAAGGCTACCGTGGATCGAAGCCGGTCCGAATCGGCAATGCCGCCGTCGAGCAGGTGCAGCTCGACATCTATGGTGAACTGATCCAGACCGCCTACACCGCGTGGCAATCGAGAAAAGAGCTGCCCAGGCCACGACGGGCAATCTTGCTCGGCGTTGTGGATTACATCCTCGAGCACTGGCAGATGGAAGATTCCGGCATGTGGGAGTCTCGTCGCCGGCCTCGCCGGTACCTCTACTCCAAGGTGATGCTCTGGGTCGGGCTCGATCGTGCCCTGCGGCTCGATCCGGCGCTGCGCATGGGCAAGATTCGCGGGGCCGCCGTCAGGCGAACCCGTGACGCCATTAAACGTGAGGTGCTCGAGCTCGGCTACGACCAGGAGGTCGGCGCCTTCACCCAGGCGCTCGGCCACAAGGACCTGGATGCGAATGCCCTGGCGGTCGCGATGTACGAGATGCTTCCGGCCACGGATCCGCGGGTGGTTTCGACAGTCAAGGTGCTGCAGGAGAAGTTGAGCAATAACGGGTTTCTTTACCGCTACGTCCCGGAGGAGTCCGAATTCCACCAACCCGAGGGCGTCTTCATCATTTGCACGCTGTGGCTCGTCAACGTCCTCGCCCAAATGGGCCGGCTCGAAGAGGCGGAGTCACTTTTCAGCCGCGTCACCGAGGCTGCGAACGACCTCGGCCTCTTTGCCGAGGAATTCGATCCCGATACGGGCGAGCTACTGGGCAACTTTCCCCAGGCCCTGACACACCTTTCAGTCATCAACGCGGCGCTCAACCTCGAAGGCCGACCGTCCGGCAAGGGTCGGCGCTCTGGCCGACGCGACGGCGGATAGAATCGACTCGCTGCGGAGCGGTCGCCTAGTCTGGTCGAGGGCGCGGCACTGGAAATGCCGTAACGGGCGTACCCCGTTCGCGAGTTCGAATCTCGCCCGCTCCGCCACCACGTCTGGTAGCAGCCGACTCGCCGGCCCCTAGATCTCGCGCTTATCTGAGCACGATAGTGGCGGCCGCAAACGAACATACTGCCTGAGGGTCGCGGCATTTCCTGAAAATCCCCTCTGTCGGCTCCGAAATGCCGCGACCCCGGTGAGTAAGGGGGCGTAGGGCGGCAAAACTCGATTCGAGTTCAAGCGGCCCGAATGTGTACGCGGTACCCCCGTCGCGGTGGTTGCCATGGTGGTCGCCGCTGGGTCATCGCGACCTTCGGCGATGTGAACTGGGCGCGGAATCTCCGAGCCGCCGGTGTCGCCGCGCTCACCGTCAACCGCCGGCCAGAGACCGTGGCGGCCAGGGAGCTGCCACAAGCCGAGGCGGCGGCCTTCTTCCGCGAGACCCTCACGCCGTACGTCGCCGGCGTGCCGATGGGGCGTTGGATGCTGGGCTCTATGCTCGGCGCCCGTGAGATTTTCGACGATCCCGACGGCGCGGCCCACTCGCGAAACTCCGTCGCCACCTGGTGCTGGTAGGACTCGAGCTGTTGCGGAACGCGGACCTAGCGTGCCAGACGGCCAAAGCCCCGGAACTGACCCCTTCGACGAGCCTTACGCTGTCCGAGGCCGTCGCCGAGCGTGACCTCCTCACCGCAGGGGGTGGCCGGACTGATGATATGACAGGCATGCTTGTAAATGACAACCCTTTTGTAACGAAAGGGAGTACGCTGCGCGCACCATTCAAGGGCGCTTTGCCCTCCGACTCAGGATCGTCTGCGCTTGAGCCGCTCAAAGTTTTCCAAATCTGGGGATGGGCAGAGGCGGTGCTGGCGATGCCAGATTCGCGGATCCGAGATGAGCGCCGATTCGTAGCAGCGGCGCGCCATGCCGCCCATCGCGCGGGAAACCCCTACCGATTGATGGACGGGGAGAATCCGGATTCGCTCCAGCCCGAAGATGCGAAACATTGGGTCAGCATCTACTTGGAACTGTTGGCATTCAAGCAGAAACTACTGGATCACATGTATCACGATCTGCGGGACATGTCCGGGCCTGCCAATCAGGAGATCAGGCGCATCGACGTGCCCCTAATTGAGGGTGAGCAACTGCGCTATCGGAAGCGGCTCCGTTTTTGGCAAGCTCGCACTCGCCAGCCAGCGCGTCCCGCCCCATTTCACTCGCCATTCCAATCGGATAGCGAAGGCCACGACGGCGACAAGCGCAAACTGCGCGGACCGAGCGAGCGACAAGCGGCGGAGCATGAACAGGAAAGTCCCGATTTGGTTATGCCAAGCCGCCGAAGACACGATGACAATCCCAACTCCGGCGGGTGAGGTATCAGTACAAAGACTTAGGCACCCGCCGATCTGTCCGAGGGAGCTGGTGTGAGCGGGTCCGGCCGCCGTGCGCGCCCCGGAATCAGGCCTTCGGCTACTCCCAGAATTATCATGTATTATCTGCCGATATTGAATATTGACATGCAATACATTGCGTGATAGATTGCCTGCGTGCCGCGTCGCTACAACTCCACACGGAGGGAGGAAAGTGCCGCAAGGACTAGGCAGGACATCATCGTCGCCGCGATACAAATGCACGGTAGGGGCGTGACGGATTTCCGCGCCGTCGCCAAAGCCGCAGGGGTGGCGGTCCCGACCGTCTGTAAGCACTTCCCCTCAAAGGAAGACCTCTATAGAGCCTGCACCACACACATGCGGGCAACCCTGCAGCCACCATCGATCGGAAGCTTCGCCGCCATCCCGGATCCGACCCAACGGCTGAGCGAAACGGTCCGTCAGGTCTACCAGCTGCATGAGGCACGGCTCGGGCAGTCGTGGAACGCGTACTGTCACCAAACCGAGTCGACTGCGCTCGCCCAAGCTCTGGCTGGGATACACGGGTTCGTCGGACAGATTGTGGATATGTTGCTCCGGACGACAGCCGGCGCCATGAACGCTCGAGAACGAGTTGCAGCGGGCGGCTTCGCTCGCGGCCTGCTCAGTCCGCTCGGTTATCGGAGCCTGCGCGTAATCGGTGGCCTTGATCCGGATGTAGCCGCCCACCAAACAATCGCAACCCTGGCGTGCATGCTTCGCATCGAAATGTCAGCGACTCAGTGAGCCGCAAAAAAGGAGGAGGGAATGCAACTTCAGCAAGAGCGCGTCGTGATAGCCCCCGATGAGGGAAGATCCGTATGGCTCGGCGGAATCGGTGTCGTGTACAAGATCAGCGGCGAGGATACCCACGGAGCCTTCTCGATCGTTGAGCATCCAATCGAGCCGGGACGTCTCGTGCCTCCGCATGTGCATGCCAGAGATGATGAGTTTTCGTATGTGATTGAAGGCGAGATCGGCGTGATGATTGGCGGTCAGGAATACCAAGTGACGCCGGGCTCGTACGTGATCAAGCCTCGAGGTGTCCCTCATGCATATTGGAACGCCGGAAAGAAGCCTGGCCGACTACTAGAGATCATCTCGCCCGCCGGGTTCGAGAAGTTCTTCCAGGAGGCGGCTGCCCTTTTCGTGCCGGATCGGCCGCTGGACCGGGCCCGCCTCAAGGAGATCGCCGATCGCTACGGCGATACCCATCTGCCAGACCTGGCTCCGCCGCTGATCGCGAAGTACAACCTGAAGCTGCTCGGATCGTGAGGAGGCGCGAATGCTGGCATCAACAGTCGTTCAGACCGAGCTGATCGTCGACGGCGATTGGAGGCCCTCCTCCAACGGTCGAATGATCGAGGTGCGCAGCCCAGCAGATCCTGACGAGGTTGTGGGGTACGCCGCGGCCGGCAGCAAGGAAGACGCCGCGGCGGCCATCCGAGCGGCCGACGCCGCCTTCCCCGCGTGGGCGGCCCTTACTTATCAGGAGCGGGCCCACTATCTACGCAACCTGGCGGCCAGTCTTCAGTCTGACGTCCAGGATCGGATTCGGCTCTTCGTCCGAGAACACGGGAAGATTCTGGCCGAAGCAACCATGGAGATGACACGGCTTGGGGGCCGGTTCGAGTACACAGCCAGCCTCGCAGACCAAGTCGCTGCCGACGAGAGGTATCCCGCTCCGCCCTTCCGGACCGTGGTCACCAAGCAGCCCCGGGGCGTGGCAGCCCTGATCATTCCGTGGAACTGGCCGCTCTCCATCCTGGGTGCGAAGCTGCCCCAAGCCCTGCTGGCCGGAAACAGCGTGGTCATCAAGCCATCATCGTCCTCGCCCCTGGCAACCGTTCAGACGATCAAGCTGATGGCTGATGCCCTCCCGAAGGGCGTCATCAACGTGGTTACCGGGGCACCCGACGAAGTGGGGGCGGAACTGCTCGCCAATCCGCTGGTGCGCAAGGTCAGCTTCACCGGCAGCGTAGCCGCGGGAAAGATGGTCATGGCAGCGGCGGCCAACACGCTCAAGCGACTCACGCTTGAACTTGGCGGCAATGACGCCGGGATCGTGCTGGAGGACGCTGAGCTCTCCGAGGGCACTATCGCGAAGATGGTCGCCGGCAGCTTTATGACCGCCGGCCAGATGTGTATGGCCCTCAAGCGGCTGTACGTCCACGAATCGATCTATCCGCGTCTGCTGGAAGCGATGGCAGCAGCACTCTCGCGCTACGTCGTCGGAAACGGCCTCGACCCACACACATCGATGGGGCCGCTGAACAATCGGCCACAGCACGAATGGATCCAAGAGCTCGTAGCAGAGGCGCGTCAAAGTGGAGCCACGGTGCTCGAATTTGGCTCCAAGCGTGACGACCGGGAATTCGACCACGGGTACTTCCATCTCCCCAGCCTGGTCACGAACGTCGACCCCTCTTGCAAGGTGGTTGCCTGTGAGCAGTTCGGCCCTGTCCTGCCGGTGATTCCATTTCGCACCGAAGAGGAGGCGATACGCATGGCGAACGACTCGGAGTTCGGGCTCTGTTCCTCAGTGTGGTCGGCAGATGTTGAGCGGGCCACTGCGCTGGCCCGGCGACTGGAGGCAGGGTACACATACATCAACAGCCACGGACCGCTTGGTCAAGACAACCGGGCACCGTTCGGCGGAATGAAGCAGAGCGGCATCGGGCGCCAGCTCGGCCTTCCTGGCGTCCTCGAGTTCCTGGAGTACCATTCGATTTCCGCGCCGGCGTAGCGATGCAGCGCCTCGCTCGACTGGCTCGGGCGGGGGCGGCGGGCACAAGACCTCGAAGTCCTACTTCTTCGCCAGTTGCAGCAAGCGCTCTTCGTCCAGCGGTCCCGGCGGCGGAACCGTTAGCTGGTGCGCGCACCAGCCGGGCGTTCGACACGATGCTCGATGAGGCCCAGGCACGTCGCGTCGCCGCGGGCGGCTGCGAGACCCGAACGAATTAAGAACCGAATGTCATTTGACCAGCAGATACACGATGGGCAGCACGGTCATCAGTACGCAGGCGAAACCGACGAGGGCGTTCGACA
>JALZAV010000005.1 GCA_030948145.1 Candidatus Dormiibacterota bacterium | reverse complement strand
GGTCCTTCGCCTCACGCGTGGCGATGAGCCCGTGCCCGAGCGGCTCGCCATCAACCATGCGCAGCTCCGTCCCGTACTCGTCAATCGCGTCGAACATTCGCTTCTTCGCCTTCTCGAGTCGATCGCCTGGCGCGGCCATGCTTTCATCCTGAGGCACACCTGCGACAGCTGTATGTCGATAACCAGATGTTCAGTGACGATAACCGCCGGTTACGATCCCTGGCCTTTCCTCTGAGTCTTTTGCGGCTTGCCAAACAGGTCGCGGGCGATGATCTCCCGCTGGATCTCGGACGTGCCCTCGTAGATCCTGGTAGCGCGCACCTCGCGGTAGAGGTGCTCCAGCAGGTGTCCACGCTCCAGCGCAACGGCTCCGTGCACCTGGATCGCCATGTCGACGACCTGCTGGGCGGTCTCGGTCGCGAACAGCTTCGCCATAGCCGACCGCCGTCCGACCCCGGGCTCCCCGGCATCGTAGGCCTCGGCCGCCACGTAAACGAGCGCGCGCGCAGCTTCCAGGCGCGTCGCCATCTCGGCGACCTGGTGCGATACCGCCTGGAACTCGCGGATCGGCCGGCCAAAGGCGGTACGAGTCCCCGCGTGGGCGATGGCGGCATCGAGGGCCGACTGCGCAAGCCCCACGACCGAGGCGCCAACGCTCGGCCGGAACAGGTCGAGGGTGCGCATGGCGAGCTTGAATCCATCGTCGACCTCGCTCAGGACCTGGTCCTTTGGCACGAAGACGCCGTCCAGCTCCAGCCTCCCGATCGGGTGCGACGAGAGCAATTCGAGTGGCGTTCCACGAAGGCCCTGGGCGTCGCCGTTGACGATGAAGGCGGTGATGCCGCGGGTCCCGGCACCGGCCGTCGTGCGCGCGAACAGCGTGTAAACGTCGGCGTCGGGCGCATTGGAAATAAAGACCTTGGTCCCGGTCAGCCGGAAGCCCCAACCGTCGCGCTCGGCCCGTAATTCCAGGGCACCGGCGTCGGTACCGGCGCCAGGCTCGGTCAGCGCGAAGGCAGCGACCGCCTCACCACGCGCGAGCGGGGTCACCCATCGGGTGACCGCCTCGTCGGCGCCGGAGAGGACGATCGGGTAGCCGCCGAGCGTCTGGATCGCGACCGCGTTCTCGACCTCGGTGGAGACCGCGGCCAGCGACTCGCGCACGATGCAGAGGTCCACTGCCAGCACGTCGCGATCTCGGCTGCCGCCGGCCCGCCGCGGAAAGAGCCGGGGTAGCAAGCCGTCCTCGGCAATCGCGCGGATCAACGCCCGGTTGACCCGGCCTGGCGTGCCGGTACGGCCCATCTCGGCGCGACGCATGCCGACGGTCTTCGCCTCCGTGGCGAGCGACGCGCGTTCGGTCACCCCTGCACGCCTCCGCCATCGAGCACGATCCCCTGGCCATTGATGCCTCTCGCCGCCTCGGTGCAGAGGAAGGCGGCAAGCCCCGCAACTTCTTCGGCCGACATCAAGCGGGCCTGGGGACTGAACCCCTCGAGGATCTTTTTTGACTGCTCCGGCGAGCGGCCGGTCCGCGCATTGATGTTCTGAATCGATCCCGCCGTCATCGCGGTGTCGACATAGCCGGGACAGATGGCATTGACCGTGATTCCCCGGCTGGCGACCTCGGAGGACACCGCGCGAGTGAGCCCCAGCAAGGCATGCTTGGAGGCGGCGTACGCCACCATGTAGGGGGCCGCCGCCTTCGCCGCGATCGAGGCCACGTTGATGACCCGACCCCAGCCCGCCGCCAGCATCAGGGGCATGACCGCACGCGTCCAGTAGAAGGCCGCGGTCACGTTCACCTGCATCGTGCGGGCCCAGAGCTCATCGGTCGTGTCGGCGAGCTTCGCTCCCGTCGCGATCCCCGCGTTGTTGACGAGGATCAACGGCTCGCCCAGTGTCTCACGCGCGCGCACCAGGGTCGCGTCCACGTCCGCTCGCTGCGTCACGTCACAGACGAAAACCTCACCGCGCCGACCTTCACTGCGAACCGCCTCGGCGGTCTCGTCCAGTTCGGTCCGTGATCGAGCGACCACCGCGACGTCGGCGCCGGCTTGGGCGAGCGCGATCGCCGTGGCGCGACCGATGCCGCGGCCGCCTCCGGTGACCAGCGCGACGCGGCCGGCGAGGTCTGTCATCGAGGCTCACCCAGGATGCCGGCCAGTTTCGCCAGGTCGATATTGCCGCCGGAGACGACGCAGGCGATCCGCCCCCTGCCCGCCTTGCCGGAACGCGCGACCGCGAGCGCGACGGCACCCGCGCCTTCGGCGATCACCCGATTGCGTTCGGCCATCAGACGCAGTGCGGATGCAATCTCGTCGAGCCCGGCGGTGAGCGAGCCATCGAGCAGCTCCTGCGCCAGCGCCAGCATGTTCGGAAAGACGGTCTTGCTGCCGATGCCGTCGACAAAGGAGGGTTGATAGTCGACGGTCGCCACCCGGCCGGCCTGCAGGGAGGCGGCCAGCGGCGCGCCCGTGTCCGCCTCGACCGCATAGATCCGCGCGCCCGGCTTCAGGGCGCGCAGCGCGGTGGCAATGCCGATAGCGAGCCCGCCACCACCCCATGGGATCAGCACCGTGTCGACATCCGGGAGATCCTCGATGAGCTCGATGCCGATAGTCCCGTTGCCGGCCATGACGCGGTCGTCATCGAACGAATGTATGAACACGGCATCGATCCCGGGATAACCGCGATCGGTAAAGCACTGCCACCAGCGGTCGAATGGGACCTTGATGACGCGCCCGCCGAGCCGCTCGATGGCCGCGATCTTCGTTAACGGGGCGTAATCGGGGGCGATCACGGTGCAGGGAATGCCGAGCCGCCGGGCGTTCCACGCCGCCCCCTGCGCCATATTGCCGGCGCTGGCAACCAGCACGCCTTTTCGAAGTTCTTCCCTGGAGACCGCGCTCATGGCGTTGGCCGCGCCCCGGATCTTGAAGGAGCCGATCGGTTGCAGGTTCTCCAGCTTGAGATAGATCTCCCCCGGGCCGTCCCAGACGTTGAGCCGCACCAGCGGCGTCCGCATCGCCGCCTGGGCGACCACCGGCGTGGCACGGCGAATCGCCTCCAGGTCGAGCCCGGTCGCCTTCACATCGTCACCTTCTGACCGACCCCGGTTTCCTTCGCCCGCGCAACGATGTAGGCCGCGGTGGCGACGTCCTCGACAGCGATTCCGAGCGACTTGAACAGGGTCAGCTCGCCGGAGCTACGGCGGCCTGCGTGCTTCCCGATGATCACCTCACCGAGTTCGGCCTCGATGTGGTCAGGTCCGAAGGCGCCCTCGCGCATCGGGATCAGGACGTCGCCAGCCTCGTTGAGGGCCGATTCCCTCCGATCGACGAAGAGCCGCGCCGCGGTCATGGTCTCTGAGTCGATCTCCCGCGCGGTTGGGATCGAAGCGCCGACCGCGTTGATGTGGGCGTCATCTTTGATCCAGGCGCGGCTGATAATCGGCTGAGGGCTCGCCGTGACCGTGACCACGATGTCGGCCCCCCGCACCGCCTCCTCCGCCGTCCCGGCCGCATCGATACGGCCGCGGTACGTTCCACGAGCCTCCTTGACGAAGCGGGCGACGTGCCCAGGGTCGCGGCTCCAGACCCTGACCTTCGTGAGGTTCCGAACGGCGCCGATGGCCTCCAGGTGAGTGCGAGCCTGGACCCCGGCACCGAGAATCGCCAGCGCACCCGCGTCCTTGCGGGCCAGCAGATCGGTCGCAACGCCGGATACGGCGGCGGTCCGGATCGCGGTCACGGTCGCGCCATCCATCAGCGCGGCCAGTTGACCCGTCTCCTGATCGAAGAGCACCACCGCACCCTGGTGGGTGTCGATGCCCCGGGCGCTATTGCCGGGAAAGACGCAGACGGCCTTCATTCCGAGCGCCGCCTCGCGGCCCTCGTCGGACCCCAGGTAGCCTGGCATCACCCCCAGAAACCCGCTCCCGTCCGGAAGCCGCATCACTGTCCGCAGCGGCACTATCGCCTTGCCCCGGGCAAGCGCGGCGAGCGCCTCGCGCACCACCCGGATGCAGTCGCGCATCGGAAGCAAGTGCATCACGTCGGCGGCCGACAGTACCAGCACGTCCATCAGGCGGCCGCCTCCATCGTCGCCACCAGCGCATCTCGTTCCTCGGCCGTCAGCCGAACGTCAACGGCCTCCAGCCAGGGTGTGAACTGGGCGACCGACCGCGGCCCGATCAGCGCGGCCGTCACGGCGGGGTTTTGCAGGACCCACGCCAGCGCCAGCGCACCGATGTCGACGCCGCGCTCGGCGGCGGCCCCGCGCAGGGCGTCGATCGACCGAAAGGTGCGTTCGTTCATCAGATGTTGGTAGGGCTGCGGCCGGAGGTCGACCCGTGATCCGGGTGGTGGCGGTTGGGCGGCGCGGTATTTGCCGGTGAGCAGTCCGCCGGCGGTGGGGCTGAAAGGGGTGACGGCGATCCGTTCCTTCGCCGCCAGCGGCAGGACATCCGTCTCGATGCCGCGCTCCAGCAGGCTGTAGCCGTTTTGCACCGATTGGTAGCGGCGAACGCCCAACCGATCGCTGGTGGTCAGCGCCTCCCGCAGCTGTGGCGCCGTGATGTTGCTGGCGCCGATGTGCAGCACCTTGCCGGCCCGCATCAGGTCGTTCATCGTCTCCAGGGTCTCCTCCAGCGGGGTCTGCGGGTCGGGCTCCATGATCACGTAGAGATCCAGGTGGTCCGTTTGGAGCCGGCGAAGACTGCCCTCGATCGCCTGCGTGATGTGACGGCGTGAAAGGCTCCGGTCGTTGGGCCCTTCGGCGATCGCGTAAAAGACTTTGCTGGACAGCACGACCTGGTCGCGCGTCTTACGCTGCGCCAACCAGGCGCCGATGATTGTCTCGGATACCCCGCCGCCGTAGCTGTCGGCAGTGTCGAAGTAATTGATCCCAACCTCGAGGGCATGGTCCATCAGCGCAAACGCGGTGTCCTTGTCCTCGCCTTTTCCGAACAGCTCGGGAGCCGAGCCCACGCCGCCGAAACCGCCACACCCCAGGCCGAGTACCGACACGCGCATCCCGGTCCTCCCGAACAGCCGGTACTCCATCCTCTTCCACGCAGATGGTAAAGCAATGGTCGATCAGGGTCGCTGCATTTGCGCATGTATCATCGGCAGGTCGCCATGTCCATCCAGCAAGCGGCGCGCCTCCTTCATCAAGACGATGTCTTGCCGCGTGATTTTCCAGGGGGGACATGGCAGTGGCTGGTTGACCAGCAGCTGGGCGCCGAACACGTCATGGCCTACCGGCTCCGGGTCGGACCGGGCGACGTGGCCAGCCATGCCCACGACGGAAGCGAGGAGGTCCTCTACGTGCTCGAGGGCGCCGGCACGATCACGGTCGAGACCGCCATGCACGCGGTCGACCCGGGCAAGGCCGTCTTCATCCCCGCCGGGGCGGAGCACAGCTACGAGAATACCGGCGTCACGCCGCTGATCATCGTCGGTGCAATGGCGCCCCCGATCGACAGCACCGCGATTCGCGCGACCATGCCGAGATTAGACCTCGAAGGCGCGCTGAAATCGGTAGGTATCGACGAGCGTGGGGTCCGGCCCACGATGATGGACGAGGAGCGGGTGACCCCGACGCTGATGGGCGAGCGGAGCTTTCGTGTCCTGGTCAGCCCCGCAGTCGGCTGCCGGCAGATGACGCAGTTCACCGGGGTCATCCCCACCGGACGCGCTCCACTGCACGCGCATCCTCACGAGGAGGCCGTCTACATCCTCGAGGGTCGTGGCCGGCTCTGGATCGGCGAGGAGCCGGCGGGCGAACTGCGCCAGGGTTCCGTCGTCTTCTTCCCGATCGGCGTCCGCCACACGCTCGAGAACACCGGTGACGAAGATCTCAGAGTCCTTGGGACGTTCTCGCCGGCGGGCTCGCCGGAAGCCAAGATCCCGACGCCGACCAGCTGACGCGCAGCGCTACATGCCCAGGTAGGCCCGTTGCATCTGCGGGTTCTCGAGCAGCCCTGCCGCGGTGTCCGCGAGGACCACGCGCCCGCTCTGCAGGACATATCCCCGATCCGCGATGGCGAGCGCCATGGATGCGTTCTGCTCGACGACGAAAACCGTGATCCCGGTCGAATTGAGACGCTGGATGGTCTCGAACTGTTGCTCGACAAGGACCGGCGCCAAGCCCATGGAGGGCTCGTCCATGCACAGGAAGCGGGGACGCGACATCAGCGCGCGGGCCATCGCCAGCATCTGCTGCTCGCCGCCGGACATGGTCCCGCCGCGCTGGCCCCGCCGCTCGCGCAGGCGTGGAAACATCGTAAGGACCCGCTCCAGGTCGGCATCGATCTCGACTCGATCGTGCCGCGTGAAGGCCCCCATCATCAGGTTCTCGATCACGGTCAACGGCGGGAAGATACGGCGGGCTTCGGGGACGATCGCGATCCAGTGTTCGACCCGGCGGGACGTGTTCCAGTTCGTGATGTCCTGTCCCTCGTAGACGATCGTGCCGCGCGTGACCCGGACCGAGCCGATGACCGCCTTCATCGTCGTCGACTTGCCTGACGCATTGCCGCCCAGCAGGCACACGATCTCGCCCCGGCGGATCTCCATCGAACGCCGCAACATCTTGAGCCTGCGGCGCGCTTGTCGGCACTCTGGCATTCTAGTGACGTGCGCGAATTCATCTCGCAGAAGTCCACTCGATTCGGCGAATCGGTGATCCGAGAAATGACCAGGCTGTGCGTGGCTCAGCACGGCGCCGATTGTGTCAACCTCGCCCAGGGGTTTCCTGACTTCGCCGCGCCGGCGGCGCTGAAGGAGGCGGCGATCGATGCCATCCGCGACGACTTCAATCAGTACGCCACGACCTGGGGCGCCAAGGTGATGCGGGACGCGATTGCCTTGAAGACGCGGCACTTCCGCGCGATGACCGTCGATCCGGATACCGAGATCACGGTCTGCTGCGGCGTCACCGAGGCGATGCTCTCCACGATCATGGCGCTCGTCGACCCGGGAGACGAGGTCATTATCTTCGAGCCCTTCTACGAGAACTACTGTCCCGATTGCATTCTGACGGGCGCCACCCCGGTCGTGGTGCCGCTCACCCCACCCGATTGGCATTTCGACCGCGACCGCCTGCGAGCAGCGTTCACGCCGCGAACCCGCGCGATCGTGATCAACACCCCGCACAACCCGACCGGCAAGGTCTACACGCGCGAGGAGCTGGCCTTCATCGCCGATCTCTGCCGGGAGTTCGACGTGCTGGCGATCACGGACGAAATCTACGAGCACCTGGTCTATCGCGGCGAGCATGTCAGCATCGCGACGCTGGAGGGCATGCGCCACCGGACCGTCACCATCAGCGGGCTGTCCAAGACCTATAGCGTGACCGGCTGGCGGCTGGCCTACGCGATCGCGCCACCGGCAATGACGAATGCCATCCGCAAGGTACACGACTTCGTGACGGTGGGCGCGCCGCATCCGCTGCAGGTCGCCGCCGCCACGGCGCTCGCCTTCCCCGACCAGTACTACGTCGACCTGCTGAATGCCTACCGCGAGCGTCGGGACTTCACGCTCGAGATCCTTGACGGCTGCGGCTTCAAGAGCTATCCACCGGACGGCGCCTATTACGTGATGACGGACATCGAGGCCTTCAACGAAACCGACGTTTCCCTGGCGCACCGGATGGTGCGGGAAATCGGGCTGGCCACGGTGCCCGGCAGCAGTTTTTACCTCGACCCGGAGCGCGGTCGGCGCCAGATCCGATTCTCCTTCCCCAAGAAGATGGAGACGCTCCGGCGCGCGGCCGATCGCCTCAAGTCCCTGCAACCGGCGTCGCGTTGATGTTCCTTGCCTGCCCGAATCGCTGTGCCGGCGACCGGTTCGAGCTCTGGAATGCCTCGGTCTACGTCGACACCCGCGGACGCTATCTCGACCACGCGGTGATTGACGCGCCCCTCTACCGGTGCGCAGAATGCGGCAGTCCCGCCGTCGACCTCGGCGAGGTGGCTGGAGCGCTCGCCGAACAGCGCGCGAGCCTTGAAAACCCGCAGCGCGAGTACGCCTGCCCGAGCTGCGAGGCGCTCTTCAGCGCGCCCGCGGCGGAGACCCTGATCGTGTGTCCGAGTTGCGGCCAGACCTTCCCGGTCAGCGGGCTCGACGAGAACTGATCGCCGCGCGGCGGGCGATCGCGGGAAGTACTTCGCCCGCCTTCCCGTGGATTACCAGCTGCGCCATCTCGTCGAGCGGGGTCGGCTCCGCATTGACGATGCATAGGTCTGCGCCATGTTGCCGGGCCAGCCGCGGTATTCCGGCAGCCGGATAGACCTGCATCGAGCTCCCGACCACCAGCACAAGATCCGCCTGCTGGGCCGCGGCATGCGCTCGATCGAGCGCATCCGATGGTAAGGGTTCCCCGAAGAGCACCACCGTGGGCTTCAAGAACCGACCGCCACAGGAGGGGCAGGGTGGCGGGCAGAACCGACGGTTGATCGAATCGACCTCGGCCCGGGTGAATCGCGAATCGCAGTCAAGGCAGACCACGGCGGCGGACGAGCCGTGGAGCTCGATCACGTCACGGGTTCCCGCCTTCTGGTGGAGTCCGTCGGTGTTCTGCGTGATGACCGGACCGAGCCGGCCATCGCGCTGCAGCTCCGCCAGGGCGCGGTGGGCCGGATTCGGTTCCGCGTCCTCTCGGCGGTGGTTCAGGCTGTAGGTCCAGTACTGAGCGGGATCGCGCCGGAAGGTCTCGATGTGGGCCACCTTGTAGGGGTCGAACCTGGTCCAGAGCCCACCCTCGCCGCGAAAGTGCGGGATGCCGCTCTCGACCGAGATGCCCGCGCCGGTGAACGCGATCGCCGTCCGCGCATGCGCCAGCAGGTCCGCCGCCCGATCGATCGCGTCGGCCGAGCCCATCAGCGAAGTCCGGCGAAGAGGTCATCCTCCGGCACTGGCGCGTCAACGCTGGATCGCACTCGCTCGTACGCCTCACGTGACCACGCGTCGGGGCCGAGGACAGCCCGGATCTTCATGAACCAGCTGTCCGGCGGGATCTGGGTCTTGTGCGCCTGCATGGCTCGGACCTTGATCTCGGCGTACGGACTGACGTCGAGCCAGGTGGTGACCCGGTCATCGTCAACCGCAAACGGCGGCGGCTCGCCGTCATCGCCCCAACGGTTCTCGCTCCCGGCCTTTCGCATCGCCTCGGCCATCCGCCTGCCAACGGACTTTGGAAAGGCGCTGTAGTAGAGCTTGCTCGGGCGAAACGGCTCCCCGCCGGGAAAGCGCTTGGCATCGTTGGCATAGAAAAAGGCCAGGGCGGCAACCCGATGCGTCTTGATGTGGTCGGGGTGGCCGTAGCCCCCGAACTCGTTCTCGGTGGCAATGACCTGCGGCCGGACCCGTCGGATCACCTGGATCAGCCGGCCGATGGCTTCCTCCTCGTCGGCCTTCCAGAACGTCCCTTTTTCCCGGTTTCGCGGCAGCCCGGCCATGCCCGAGTCTTCATAGCCGAGGAAGACGAGCTCGCCCACCCCCATGATCTTGCAGGCCGCGCGCAACTCCGCCTCGCGGATGCTCGCCAGCCGTGGAGCCGCCTCGACCGGATCGAGCTCCTTGTCCAGGATCTCGCCAACTTCGCCACGCGTCGCCGTCACCAGCGTGGTCCTAATGCCTTCGGCACTGTAGCGGCTGAGCGTGCCGCCCATCGTGATCGCTTCGTCGTCCGGATGCGGTTTGACCGCCAGAAGGCTGAGGGGGTCGCCGCTCATTTCCGCTTGCGAGCGCGAACCTCTTGGATCAACTGCGGAACGACCTTGTGCACGTCGCCGATGATGCCCAGGTCCGCCAGCTTGAAAATCGGCGCTTCCGGGTCCTTGTTGATCGCGATGATCGTCTTGGCCCCCTTCATCCCGACAGTGTGCTGCATCGCTCCGGAGATTCCCACCGCGATATAAACGGTCGGTTTCACGGTCTTGCCCGTTTGCCCGATCTGCATCGCATAGGGCTTCCATCCCGCGTCGACCACCGCGCGGCTCGCGCCCACTGCCGCGCCGAGCTCGGCCGCCAGCTCGTCGAGCATCGCGAAGTGTTCAGGCGCCCCGAGGCCTCGCCCGCCGCTGACGATCACCGGCGCGTCCTCGAGGCGTGGGCCGGGGGCTTGTTCCTTCTCCCGCCGCAGCACGCGCGCCATCGGACGAGCCCGGTCGATCGCCACGCTCACTTGCTCCACCTGAGCCGGGCTGCCGCCGTTCGGTTCCGCTGCGAATGCCTTGGGCCTGACCAGGACGAGCGCCGGCTTTCCGTCGGCCGGCTTCCCAATCGGGACAGTCGTAACCATTGAGGCGCCGCCGAACACAGGCGTCACGACGCTGAAGCCTCCTTCCCGCAGCCCCACGTCCGACGCGTTCGCGACCAGCGGAGCGCCAAGCCGAGCACTCAGCCTGCTGGCCACGTCGCGGCCCTCGTAGGTCATGCCAAAAAGAACGAGCGCGGGCTTATGTCGTTCGACTAAATCCGCAAGGACGTCGACGGCGGGCTGAGCCAGCAGGTCGCGGAAGGCGGAGTCTTCATTGATGTAGACGCGTGTGGCGCCATGCTTTCCGAGCGCTTCAACCGCCTGTGAGGCGGAAGGTCCGAGCGCGATTGCTGAAGCCTCGCCGAGCGCTCGCGCCTTGGTCAAGAGCTCCAGCACCACCGGACGCGGCGCGCCGTCCACTACCTCCGCGTAGACCCAGATCGCGGGCACTAAATAACCTTCAATTCCGCGAGGTAGTCGGCGACCCGTTTGGCGCCCTCGCCCTTGTCCTCGATCACCTGGCCCGCCTTGCGGGCCTCGGCCGGTGTCACCTGCACGACCTCCTGGGTCAGCGCGTCCTTGCCGGCGTGACCCTCAAGACCCAGGTCCGCGACCGAAAGCCGCTTGACCTCTTTGTTCTTGGCTTGCATGATCCCGCGCAGCGACGGGTAGCGGGCCTCGTTGATACCGCCGGTGACGGTGACGACCGCCGGCAGCGGCGACTCCACGACGTCGTAGCCGTCGTCGGTCTGCCGGTCGATGACGACCTTGCCCTCCGTGACCTCGATCTTTTTCGCGAAGCTCACCAACGGCATCGAGAGGAGCTCGGCCAGCTGGCCGGGCACCGCGCCGGAGTACCCATCGGTGCTCTCAGTGCCGCAAATGATCAGGTCGTAGGGCTGGCCCTTGACCGCCGCGGCAATCGCGCGTGCGGTGCTCAGCGCGTCTGAGTTCTCCAGCACCGGGTCCGTAATCAGGATCCCTTTTGTCCCACCCATCGAAAGCGCCTTCCGAATCGCGTCGAGCGCCCTTGGCGGACCCATGGAGACCACCGTCACCTCTCCGCCGGCCTTCTCGACGATCTGCAGGGCCGCCTCGACCGCGTGCTCATCGCCTGGATCGAGCACGACGTCGACCCCTTCCCGGACCAGCCGGTGCGTCTTTGGATCGAGCTTGCCCGGAACATTCGGATCCGGGATCTGTTTGACGCAGACGAGGATGTTCATGGGAGGCCGCTCCTCATTATGCGCAATGGTTTCAGCGGCCTCCACGCGGTCGATGCGCTATCGAGTCAGGCGCGACCTCGCGTAGCGCCGGAACAGCGGCCGGTAAAGCAACCTTCCGCGCCAGGTCCGGCCTAATAGATGATCGACGTCGCGACGCCGGATCGCCTGTAGCAATTGCAAGAGCTTCTTGAGCCGGTAGAGCCGCCAAGCAAACAGAATCATTTTTTCCTCCTGGCCGGCCGCTCAGCGGCGCCAACCACTCGGTTTTTACCCCCGCCGGGCGCAGCGTAACCACTACGAACAAATGTTCTATGCTCTCAAGATGGCTCGGACCGAGTACTTCGAGATCGTCGCCAAGTCGGCGTTGAACCGGGTGCGGCATATGGGCTTCGACTGGTCGCTCAATCCCTACCAGGGATGCTTCCACAGCTGCGTCTATTGCTTCGCCCGCGCTCATGCCAAGCTCGCCGACCGCGACCCGGGCGCCGGCTTCTCTTCCCGGGTTGGCGTCAAGGTCAACGTCGCCAGCCTGCTCCGCCGGGAGCTTGCCAGCCCGCGCTGGAAGGGGGAAAAGGTCGCGCTCGGGACGGCGACCGACCCCTACCAGCCGATCGAAGGGGTAACGCGGCTAACCCGGCAATGCCTCGAGGCGTTCTCAGACTTCCGGACGCCGGTGGGGCTGATCACCAAGGGCACCATGGTGATCCGCGACCTCGATGTCCTGGTCGAGCTCTCCCGGCGTGCCAGCACGACCGTCTGCTTCAGCGTTCCGACCGTCGACGAGACGGTCTGGGCCAAAACCGAACCGGGCACCCCGCCGCCCCGTAAGCGGCTGCGCGTCATGAAGGCACTGGTCGACGCCGGGATCGAGGCCGGCGTCGGGATGGCCCCCGTCCTACCCGGGTTGAGCGACTCGCCGGCGCAGCTGGAGGCGACGGTTGCGGCAGCAGCGGACGCGGGCGCTTGTTTTGTCTGGGCCAACATCGTCTACCTCAAGCCGGGGACGAAGGAGCACTTCCTCGAGTTCCTCGGGCGGGAATATCCACATCTGCTCCCACGCTACCGGGAGCTCTATCCGGGCGCGTATGCAGCGCGCGCCGTAAAGGCCCCGGTGGCGGAAGCCGTCGCCCAGTTGAAGCGGCGCTATCGGGTGGCGGACCACCGCCAGTTCAAGGCGCAGCCGCCGACCCCACCGGTTCAGCTCGGGCTGCTCGGTTAGACCTGTATTTGACAGGGCCGCGCCAGTGGTCTACCGTAGCCGCGAGTGCTCCGCTGGCTGACCCGGCTGTTCAAGCAACAGGTCGAGGCTGAGGCCGCCCCAGGGATCGCACCAGCGCCGGACGCGCCACCTGAGGCGATCTCTTCGTCCACCGCGAGCGAAACCGCCGTCGCCGTCGCGGTTGTCGAAGCTCCGCCCGTCGAGTTGGGCGTGGTCAAGACCCCTGTCCGCGCTCCCGCCGAGCCGGAGCCAAAGGAAACCTGCCCGACCTGCGGCCGCACGAGTGTCTTCGCCGGTCCACCGGGCCAGCGGTTCTGCACCTACTGCGCGCTCCGCGACGAACTGTTCGACCGTCAAGCCGCCGCCCAGGAATAACCCGGCTTGATCGGCCACCCGATCCTCTGGGAAAGCGGTGTCTTCTTGCCCGAGCAACGCCTCTGGCTTGACCCGAGACGCCCCCGGCCACGGGCCGTCATCTCTCACGCCCATGGCGACCACGTCGCAGCCCATCCGCTGGCCTATGCGACTCCGGCAACACGGCGCCTGGTCAGCCATCGTGCCCGCCGACGCGCACCCCTGATCGAGGCCATCCCTTATCGGCAAACCCGCCAGCTCGACACCTGCCGCTTGACGTTCTACCCTGCGGGGCACGTGCTAGGTTCCGCCCAGACCCTGGTCGAGACGGACTTCGGGCGCGTCCTCTATACCGGAGACCTCAAGACCCGAGCCGGGTTCACCAGCGAGCGGGCGACGGTCGTTCCCGCGGACGTGCTGGTCATCGAAAGTACGTTCGGCAAGCCCCATTACCGCTTCCCCGAGACGGCGGAGGTACTCGCCGCGATAGTAGCCTGGTGTCGGGCCACACTTGATGCCGGCTGCACGCCGGTGCTGCTCGGCTACTCGCTGGGCAAGGGCCAGGAAATCCTGTCCGCCCTGGCACACGAGGGGCTGGAGGTCGTCCTCCATCCGGCGCTCTTTTCGGTGACGGACGTGTATCGCGAGCTTGGCTGCGCCTTTCCCGCATACCGCGAGTTCGACAACGCCGCATCCGCGGCCACCGTCATCGTCGCGCCGCCGACCGTCGGCCGCCAGTGGCTCGCGCAGTTGCCGCGGACCGCGCGAACCGCCGCGCTGACCGGTTGGGCGATGGATCGGAGCCTCAAGGCACGGCTCCACGTCGATGCCGTCTTCCCGCTCTCAGATCACGCCGACTTCGACGAACTGTGCCGGTTTGCCGAGCAGGTCGCGGCCACGATGACCTACACGGTTCTCGGGTTCGACGAAGACCTGGCCCTGCAGCTGCGGCGTCGCGGCCTGCGTGCCAAGGCGCTTGGCGGCGTCGATCAGCTCCGCCTCTTCTAATCCGGGGCCGATTCTGCAAGATCGTTTTGGACTGATCGTTATTTCGTAGAGCGCATCCACGCGAGGTGCGCAAGCGGTTTGCCGCTCACGCGATAAGGAGGTGACGCATGGCAACCACGAAGAAGGCCCCGAAGAAGGCCAAGAAGGCGACCCGGAAGAGCCGCTAACGGCAACTGGAGAGGGGGCGAAAGCCCCCTCTCGGTTTTTTACGGGGCTCCGGTCGTGATCCCGCGAATCGTCAGGCCGACCATGAAGAGCCCGACGAGCCCATAAACCAGCGGCTCGCGGCGTGGCTCCCGACCCGAGGTGTAGCTGGCCCCGATCGGCAGGGCGATCACCAGCAGGACCCCATAAAGAAGATGCAGCCCATCATGGGGGCGTTTGTTCCCCGCCAGGAAAAGGATGGCTCCAAGCAGTCCCTGGGCGAGGAAGAGGAATTCGGTCATGACGAGCGTGGAGCGGTAGCCGCTGGTGGCAGACCGCTTCCGCAAGAACGTAAAGAGTCCCCAGAGGCCGATGACGAGCGTGATCAGGACGCCGGCGAGCGCCAGCCGCTGGTGCAGGAGGACGAGGAAGCTCACGAGGCGAGCGCCGAGGGATCGATCGCCGCGATGGCGGCAATCGCCGCGTCCAACGTCTCGAGTGCGTTCTTGAAGCCGAGAACCTGGCGCGCCTCAGCGGCGTCGTACCAACGAGCCTCGTCGACCTCGGAGAGCTGGGGTCGAAACGGGGCATCGCCAGTGAAGCTCACCAGGAAGTTGTGCACCGTCTTGAGCACCAATCGTCCCTCCCAGCGAAATGCATACTCGACGGAGTTCAGGGGCTGGGCGATCCGGAGTGCCTCCCGTGGCAGGCCGGTTTCCTCGGAAATCTCCCGCAGGGCCGTAGCCGCCGGGGTTTCGCCCTTTTCGATTGCCCCCTTCGGGAAGGACCACCGGCCGTTCGCCCTGATGAGCACGAAGCGGGGAGCCCCCGGATTGCCCTGGAAGACGACCCCGCCGGCCGAGACCTCGCGCCGAGCGCGGCTGGAGTCACCCGATCGTGGCATCTACCCATTATGCGGGGCCTTCGGCGGTCACAATGTCCATGTGCCTTCGACGACTCGCCGCGCCGGGCAGCGCCTGCTGGTTGTCATGCCGCATCCGGACGACGAATGCTTCGCCTCGGCCTGCACCATCGCTCGCTACGCGGCCGAGGGCGCGACAGTGTCGCTCGTCACGATGACCAGAGGAGGTGCGGGACTCTGGAACGGCCGCGATGCCGGGGACCTGCGGCACCTGACCGACGTTCGAGAGCTCGAGCTTCGGCATGCGGCTGCAGCTCTCGGGGTTGCTTTCCTCGAAGTCCTGGACTACCCGGACGGCGCGCTGGAGAAGATCGAGGGGGTCCCGGCCACGCGCAGTCGGTGCCTGGCCGATCTGGTCCGCTGCCTCCGAACCTACCGTCCGCAGGTGGTCGTCACGTTCGGGCCCGAGGGCGTCTACGGCCACCCGGATCACAAGGTGGTCAGCCGGCTGGTAACGCAGGCATGCACGATGGCCGGCGACCCAACCTCGTTCGAGCTCGAGGCTACCGCGCTCGGCGTGACCCCGTGGTACCCGACGAAGCTCTACTTCCAGTCGGCAACGCCGGCGGCGGTGCGCGCGCTGAAACTGCCGGAGCCCCCGCGGATCACGACCCGGGTGCGAACCGAGGGTTTCGAGGAGGCGCGGATCAAGGCGTTCACGGCTCATGCCAGCCAAACGCAGGAGTGGGAGCCGCTCCGGAAGCTGATCGCCGGACTTAAGGGCGAGGAAGTGTTTTCCCTGGTCGGCGCGGCTGATGGGCTCTTCGAGGACGACCTGTTCGCGAACGTCGGCCTCGAGACCGACGCCGGCTAGCGCGGCCTCTTTGTGCCGCTGCCTCGGCCACGATCGCTCCCAGACGATGGCGGTTACCCGCCCTGAAGCAAGGTCCATCTGTTCCCGTCCCAGGCCCAGAGGTCGCTGGTTGGACGGTTGTCGTTGTCACTGACCTGGCCGCCGTAGAGCAGCACGAGGTGGCGCGCCGGGTCGTAAGTCATCGCACTGCCCGCCGCGGTGGACGTCCTGTTGACGTTTCGGATCGTCCAGTGACTGCTGTTCCATGACCAGGTGCGGCCCCGGCCGTCCACCCCGATCAGCGTGTGGGTCGCGGGGTCTTCCGCCAGCAGCACGGGCGACCCGGCAGCGGGCAGATCAGCGCCGGGTTGCCGCGACCACGGTTTGCCGGCGAAGCGCCAGGTCTCGGTGGAAGCCACCGGGCCCGAGGCCTGGCTTAGCGCCAGCGCGACAACATCGTTGGTGGCCGGCGCGTAGGCCATCGGGCCGTGACCCATGCCTGGGGGGGCGGGAAGGCCCTCGGTCCATTCCACTCCATCCCATAACCAGGTCGCGCCGGCGTTGAGCAGCACCGTCATCCGCAAGGCCGGGTCGTACGTCATGGCCGCGCCATTGGTCGCTGGCGGGACCTGCCGGGAATGCGCTTCCCTCCACACCGCGCCATCCCAGATCCAGGTGTCGTTGAAGTTGTGGTTGACCGATTGTGGCCTGCTCGCGCCGGTCCCGCCGAAGAGCACGATCGTGCCTCGGGCGGCGTCGAAGACCATCGAGCCGAAGGACCGCGCCGGCGGGCTCCCTACCGGATGCTGGCGTTTCCAGGACGAGCCATCCCAAATCCAGGTGTCGTTCTTTGGCGCAGCGGGATCGGCTCCCCCGCCGAAGACCACGACCTGGCGATGGACGGGATCGGCCGCCATCATCGCCCCCACGAGGGCCGGCGCCCCGGTGTTTCGATACCCCGTCCGGGACGAGTTCAGGCGGCTGACCGCAACCGCGAAGCCGAGGACCACCACGATCAGTCCGGCGGCGAAGGCGACCTGGCCGACAAGGCGGAAGGAGCGCCGACCGGACGATTGGGTGGTGGCGGTCGCGCTGACCCGGGCCATGATCCGGTGATGAAAGCCGGCATCGGGCTCGGCGTGACTCCTGACCGCCAGGGCATCACGACGCAGGCGCGCCTCGAGGTCGCGCTCGCCCCGCATCACGGCGTCCGATCCTCGGCCGGGTCTGCGGGCAGGCGGTCGCGGAGCTTGGCCAGCGCTCGCGCGACGAGCTTCCGACCAGTGCCCGGCCGGCCCTGCAGCATCGCGTCCACCCTGGTGAAGTCCAGGTCGTCGTAGTAGCGGAGGTGCACGGCGAGCCGTTCTCGCGGCGTGAGCGTACGCAGGGCCGCGGCAAGCTCTTCGTCCTCCATCCAGCGGTCAACAGCGTCAAGCGGATTCGGGGGCGCCTTGCTCCACAACCGCAAACCGGTGAACCGATGCTGCCGCCGAGCGTGGTCGATGGCCAGGTTCTGAATCGCGCGGTAGAGCCATCGCCGGAATTCCGCTTCCTCCGATGGCGTGTTGGGGGCTGCCCAGACGCGGACGAAGGCCTCCTGCACGATCTCCTCGGCGGTCGAGCGATCGCGGGTCAGCATCATGGCGAAGGCCAGCGCCGGCCGCTCCAGCGTTCGTACCAGCGGTTCGAACCACGGTCGCTCCGCGGCCGTCGGTGCCACTCCCCTCCCCTCGCCCCGAGGGTGATCATACGAATCGGGCGCCGACGTCTCCTTCAACGGCCGGACCGTCGAACGGGGCGCCTCGAAGCCGCGCCCGGACGGTTTCGACGCCGCGGTGAATCAGCTGTTTGGTCGCCGGACCTGATTTGCCAACGATGGCCGCGATCGCACTGTTCGACAGATCGGCCGAGAACCGCAGCGTCACCGCGACCCGCTGGCGACGCGGCAGGGTTTCGACGGCGGCCCAGAGGATACGCACACTCTCACGGGCCAGCGCGAGGTCCACGACGTCGGGCGACTGATCGGCGACCGACACGTCCTCCAGGGCAACGGTCCGCAAGAGACGATGATGCCGGGTGACGATCACGTTGGCAGCGATCCGGTAGAGCCAGGCGGAAAACGGCGTTTGCATGTTCCGGTACCGCCCGATGCCCCCGAGCGCCCGGAGGAACACGTCGCTGGTCGCGTCCTCGGCCTCCGCCCGGCTGTGCAGGCGGGCGTAGGCGAAGGCGTATATCCGCACGGCATAGTGGATGTACAGCTCCGCGAAGGCTTCCGGATCATGCTTTGCCCGTTCCACGAGCGCGGCTTCCTGCTCCCTCCAGACCTCCTCGAGTCCCATCCCGCCAGCACAACGAACGAGCGGGGCCTTTTGGGACAATTCGAGCACGACCTGTTACGTCGAACTCGAGACCGACGCGTTCTAGCCTGGCGCCGCGCCGCCGACGCGGGCCGTCGCATCAGCCCACTGCGCCTCCATCCGGTCGCCGTCCTTCGCCTCCGACCGGATCCCGCTCGCCGCCGCCAGGGCGGCCAGCAGGAGCAGGGGCGGCAGGAGAATGAGGAGGGCCAGCTGGAGACTGTGGACCGCGTCCGAGAGCTTCCCGATCGCGAGCGGCGAGTAGGAGTCGCCAAAGAGGTGCTCGATCAACAAGGCAAGCGTGACGGCACTGGCGCGCGCGGTGGGGAGCACGACGTTCTGCTTGATCGCGGTGTACGGCCCGCTGTACAGGTAGAGCGCGATCACGCCCAGCAGGAACAGCGGGGTAAAGACCGGAAGGCTGGGCACCAGCAGCGCGAGGCCGGTAAAGAGCGCGCCCAGGACGAACCCGGCTGCGCCCACGGGAAGATTCGCGACAGTGCCGCGGCGCCGCGACCAGCGGTCAGCGAGGACGCCTCCGCTGAGCGTCCCGATCAGGCCGCCAAGGACGAGCACCCCACCGGCGAGCGTACCGGCACCGGCGGTGCCCAGGCCGAATCGCCGGTGCAGGTACTCCGGAAGCCAGAACGCGGCCCCGCCGAGCACGAAAAAGAGGAGGGTCTCGGCCACGATCGTGGCCCGCAGGCTCGGGATCGCCAGCAGGCCAAGGAACCGTCGCAGGCTGACCCGGGCGGCCGGGCCGGCGGTTGGCCCGACCTCCTCGGCCGCACCTCGTAGTGGTTCCCGCAGTCGGAAGGCAAGGATGGCGAGGACCAGCCCCGGAATGGCGGTCAAAAAGAAGGCCGCCCGCCAGCCGAACCGGCTGGCCACGATGCCTCCCCCGGCGAATCCCGTCGCGATCCCGACCGCGGTGCCTGCCCCCCAGATCGACATGGCGCGTCCACGCTCCGCCTTTCGGAAGTAATCGCCCAGGAGGGAGGTACCGGCTGGGTAATAGCCGGCCTCCCCGATGCCAAGTACGGCGCGCGCGACAAAAAGCTGGGCGTAGCTCCGGGCCAGGCCGGTGAAGAGTGTGGCAAGGCTCCAGATGGTGACGCCAACCGCCACCACGGTCCGCCGAACACCTCGGTCCGCCCAGAGGCCGAAGGGAAGCGCCGCGACCGCATACACCAGCAAGAAGGCCGTGCCCAGGCCGCCGATCGCGCTGTCGCTGAGATGGAACTCGTCCTGGATCTTGCTGGCGACGACCGGAAGGATGTAGCGGTCCAGGTAGTTAAGGAAGTTGATCCCGACCATGACGCCCAGCACGTAGCGGGCGTAACCGGCCTGCATGCGAAGCATTATCCGGAATCGACCGTTCGTTTCGGCGCCGCGGCGATGCGCTGGATAGGGTGGACGCGTGGCAGTAGTCATGCACTGGTTCCGGCGAGATCTCCGGCTGGTCGATAACACGGCGCTCAACGCCGCCACCGCTGCTGGTGAGGTGCTCCCCGTGTTCGTCCTTGATCCAGAGATCCTGCAGCGGCCGGACACCGCTGAGCGTCGCCTCGCGTTTCTGTACGCCGGGCTGCGAGCGCTCGACGCCGAACTCCGCGAGCGCGGCTCTCGCCTGCTGCTCTCAACCGGCGAGCCCGCGGCGATCCTGCGTGACCTGGCGCGGCGGCATCACGCGGCCGGACTCTTCTTCAACCGCGACTACGAGCCATACGCCACCCAACGGGACGCACGGGTGACCGCCGCCCTTACCGCCGAGGGGCTCGCCGTGCACAGCTCTCGAGACGACGTCATCGCCGAGCTCCGTGACCTACCCGGGCCCCGCCCGTTTCGCGTTTTCACGCCCTTCTACCGCGCCTGGCTCGCCGGCCCAGCCCAGGCGCCGGCCGGGCGCGCGTATCATACGTGCGCCGCTGGTGCCCGGAGCTGGCCACGATCCCAGATCGTCAGGTGCACACCCCCTGGCTGATGAGCGAGGCGGAGCAGCGCAAGTCTGGCTGCCTCATAGGTCGGGACTATCCGGCTCCGCTGGTCGACCACCAGCAGGCTCGGCTGGCGGCCCTCGCCCGCGTCGCGATGCTGAAGTTACAGCTCTAGCTTCAGCAGCCGGGCCGCGTTCTCGCGCAGGATCTTCACGATCGCCTCCGGCTTGAGCTTGAGCGCGTCGAGTTCCTCGAGGACCCGGAGCGGCTTGATGAACGGGTAGTCGCTGCCGAATAACGTCCGGTCCTGCAGGCGCCCGCCGATCTCGCGCACCAGCTCCGTCGGGTAATAGCGTGGTGACCAGCCCGACAGCTCGATATATACGTTCGTCTTGTGCAACGCCATCGCGATCAGCTCGAGGTGCCAGGGCCAGCCGAAATGAGCGGCGATGATCGGTAGCTGTGGGAATCGTGCCGCAACGACGTCGAGGTGAATCGGGCGGGCCGGGTCCAGCTTGATGCCCTGGCCGCCCGGCTCGCCCCCGCCAATGCCGCTCGTCCCGGTATGGAAGAGGCACGGGATCCCCAATTCCGCCGCCTTCTCCCAGAGCGGGAAATGGCGCTCGTCGCTGGGATAGAAGTCCTGGAGCGAGGGGTGGAATTTTGCGCCGATGGCGCCCAACTCGGTCACCGCTCGCTCGAGCTCCAGGATCGCGTCAGGTTTCCAGGGGTCGACCGAGGCGAAAAAGGCAAAGCGGCGCGGGTGGCGCTTCACGATGGCGGCGACGACATCGTTCGGGACCGGCGGCCGGCGCGTGGCGGTCTCCGCATCCCAGGCCAGCAGGATGCCGAAGAGTTGCTCCTGTGCGTACTCGACGGCCAGCTCGTCCACGCTCCGCACGTGCACCTCGCTACGGAAATAGCGGGCGGCACTCTCGCGGTAGGGACCCATGCTGCCTTCCAGCCAATCCGCCGTCGGCAGGTGGACGTGCAGGTCGACGGCGCGGATCAACGGTCTAGGAGGCCAGGTCCTGTTGGTGCAGGATCGAGATCGGGTCGCCGACGGCGATCCGGCCGCCGCTGATGACGCGGCTGTTCATGCCGCGTTTGCCCTCCAGCTCGCGCTTCAGCCCCTGGCGAATCTCATCCATCCGAAAGCACGGCTCGCAGAGGGAAGTGATTTCGAGCACGGCGGTTATTCCCAGCCTGAGACGGGTGCCTATCGGCAGTGCCATCACGTCGAGCCCCTCGACGGTGACGTTTTCCTTGATCGTGCCGGGCGCCACGCCCAAGAGATCGAGCGCTTCCTTGTCCGCGAGCAACACCTGCCGCTTTGATGCCTCGCTCGCGTGCTTGTCTCCGTAAAGCCCGACACCGGCGGTCAGCGTCGCGGAGGAAACCGGTCGCATCGGCTGGCGGTGTCCGGGGCACAATTGGATGGAGGCGATCCGACCGGCCACGGCTACAAGATTACGGGATCGTCTCCTGTTGCTAGGATCACTTCGATGCCGCCCAACCGGACGCGACTCGAGCGCGATTCGATGGGCGAGGTGCCGGTCCCGGAGGGCGCCTACTACGGCGCCAGTACGCAGCGTGCGCGCCAGAACTTTCCCATCAGCAGCCTCCGGATGCCGCGCCGCTTCATCCGGGCACTGGCCCAGATCAAAGGCGCCGCAGCCCTGGTCAACGCCGAGCTGGGGCTTCTCGACACGGCCCTGGCGAACCCGATCGAGCGCGCCGCCGAGGAAGTCGAGGAGGGCAAATTCGACCAGGATTTCGTGGTCGATGTCTTTCAGACCGGCTCCGGAACCTCCACCAACACGAATGCGAACGAGGTGATCGCGAACCGCGCCAACGAGATCCTCGGCCAGCCGCTCGGGGCGCGCAAACCGGTCCATCCCAACGACCATGTCAACAAATGCCAGTCGAGCAACGATGTCATCCCGTCGGCGATGCAACTGGCGGCGCTGGTCGCCATCCACGAGGAGTTATTACCGGCACTCGATGTCCTGCTGGTGACACTCGCACAGAAAGCGACCGAGTTCACGCCGGTGGTCAAGACCGGGAGGACCCACCTGCAGGACGCCACGCCGATCAGGCTGGGCCAGGAGTTCCACGGTTACGCCGGACAGGTGCAGCGCTCGATGCAACGGATCCGTCGTGGCGCTGAGGAACTCGCCGATCTACCCCTCGGTGGCACGGCGGTCGGCACGGGCATCAATGCTCATCCGGAATTCGCGCAGCGCGTTTGCTCGCACCTCGGCCGGCGCACCGGCATCATGGTGCGCGAGACGGACAACCATTTCCAGGCCCAGGCCACGCTCGATGCGGTGCTGTCGGCGGCAGGCGCGCTGCGCAGCACGGCGGTGAGCCTCTGGAAGATCGGCAACGACCTCCGCTGGTTCGCCTCGGGACCGCGTGCCGGTCTCGGGGAGATCACACTGCCGGAGGTCCAACCGGGTAGCTCGATCATGCCAGGCAAGGTCAACCCGGTGATCATTGAATCGCTGACGATGGTGGTGGCGAAGGTCCTCGGCAACGACCAGACGCTCACCATCGCCGCCCAGTCAGGAAGCATCTTCGAGCTCAACCTGATGATGCCGGTCGCCGCCTTCTGCCTGCTCGAATCGATCAGCCTGCTGGCCGCTGCTTCCCAGAACCTGGCCAGCCAGTGCATCGCCGGCGTCAGCGCCACCGACCGCGGTCCACGGATGGTTGAGGAGGGCCTGATGTTGGCGACCGCGCTCGCGCCGGCGATCGGGTACGACGCGGCGGCCGGTATCGCCAAGGAGGCCCTGGCGAGCGGCAAGACGGTGCGAGAGGTGGCTCGAGAACGGAGCGGACTCTCGCCTGCGGAGCTCGATCGACTACTCGACCCCAGAGCGATGACGGCGCCGGGGGTTGGCACGGGTCAGGCCGGCGGCTAAGCCGGCCATTCCGGTCGCTCGCGCGCTGCTGGCGCGGTCGCGCTCGCAACGGCTTGCCGCCGGCGGTCCAGCCGCGTCCAAGCCTGCCGAGGTACTCGATCTGGTCGCGGGCCTCCAGGCCCAGCTGCTCCCGGCGGCCGGGCTGGGCCTCCGCGCCCGGCTTCCCGGCATCCGCGCCGTCGACATCGAGCGTGCCCTGGCCGAGGAGCGGTCGATCGTCCGGTCCTGGTTGATGCGCGGCACCTTACACCTGGTGGCCGCCCCTGATCTTCGCTGGATGCTGAGGCTACTGGGGCCGGGCTTTGCGCGCGGCGACGCCGGCCGTCAAGCCCAGCTCGGCCTCGACGAGGCCACCCGTCGCGCCGGCGTCGCAGCCCTCCGCCGCATTCTCGCCGGAAGCGGGCCGCTAACCAGGACGGAGTTGCTCGCCGCGCTCCGTCGCCGCCGGATCTGGTTCGATCCGAAGTCCCAGGCCGTGATTCACCTGATCAGGCTGGCCGCGCTGCAGGGCGTTCTCTGCCTTGGTCCCAGCCGGCCGGATGGGGAGGCAACCTACGTGTTGCTCGACGATTGGCTGCCGGCTGAGCCGCCGATCGAGCGGGACACCGCGCTGGCCGAGCTGGCTCGCCGCTACTTCAGGGCCTACGGCCCGGCTAACGTCGCGGACCTGGCCGCCTGGTCGGGCCTGTCGATCAGCGAGGCGCGCGCCGGAACGGCGGGGGCTCGAGCCGACCTCTGCGAGGTGACCGTCGCCGGCGAACCCGCCCTGATGCCGACGGCGCGGTTGCCACTCCCCGCAAGAGAGCGCGGACCGAACGTCCGGCTCTTACCGGCATTTGATACCTACCTGCTGGGGTACCGACGGCGCGACCTGGCGGTCAGCGCGGTGCTGCAACGCCGCCTGCAGCGCGGCGGCGGATGGATTCACCCGGCCGTGCTCGTCGATGGGCGCGCGGTCGCCGCCTGGCAGCTTGGTCACGCGGGTTCTGAGAAGCAGGTACTGCTCGATACCGCCGAACCGTTGGCCCGAGCCGTCCGCACCGCCCTGAGAGCCGAGGTGGCCGATCTCGGGCGCTTCCTCGAACGTCCGGTGGCAGCCGCTAGGGGGCTGATCTAGACTGGTTGACCTCGCCGCAGTCCTGGCCAGGAGGGTCGAGTGAGACGCATCGTCGCATGGTGCCTTGAGAATCGCCCGGTTGTCCTCCTCTTCGGCCTGATCCTGATGGGCGCCGGCGTCTTCAGCATCTTCCGCCTCAACCAGGAGCTGTTCCCATCGGTCGATTTTCCCAGCGTCTTCATCGTGACGAGCGATCCGGGAGCGAACCCGGCGGTCGTCGACCGTGACATCGGCATCCCCCTCTCCAACGCCCTGAACGGGTTGCCGCACGCCCAGCACGTCTTCGCCTCCTCGAGCCAGAGCTTCTCCACCGTCCAGATCCAGTTCAGCATCGACTCCAACAACAAGGACGATCTCGACGCCGTCAACCAGCGGCTGGCGCAGGTTCAGCTGCCGGCGGGCGCTGGCAAGCCGCTGGCCCAGACTTTCTCCTTCAGCGCCGCGCCAAGCCTGACGTACTCCCTGGCCGCCGCGGATGGCAACCTGAGCCGGGCTACCGCTGAGGCGAAGACGGTGATCGCCCCTGCCCTCCAGGGCGCGGCCGGTGCCGCGCAGGTCAAGGTCGTCGGCGGCGAGCAGGAGGCGATCACGATCACGCTGGATCCAGTGCGGCTGGCCAGCCATCGCATCGATCCCTTCAAGGTGGCGCAGTCACTCCAGGGCGCTCAGGTGGATCTGCCGGCTGGTGAGTCGCTAAGCGGCAGCAAGGTGGTGCCGGTCGAGGTCGTGAGCGCGCTTCACAGCGCCGACGACCTGCGCGTGCTGCCGGTCGGCACAGGCGGCGCGGGCAAAGCGGTCACCCTTGGCGATGTGGCCACCGTCGAGGCCGCCCCGGCGCCAGTCAACGGGATCTCGCGCACCGATTCGCTTCCGTCGCTGAGCATCCAGGTGATCCGCGACCCGAACGGGAACGCGATCAGCCTCTCGAATGACATCCGGGCACGGATCGCCGCGCTTCACCTCGACGGCAACGACCGCCTGACGCTCGTCGCGGATAGCGCCACGGGGATTCGTGCCTCACTCAACGACCTCCTGCTGGAGGGTCTGCTGGGGGCGGCGTTCGCGATCCTGGTGATCTTCCTTTTCCTGCGGAGCCTGCGAGCCACCCTGGTCACGGCTGTGTCTCTCCCGACCAGCGTGCTGGTGGCGTTGCTCGGCACCGCCGTCGGGGGTTTCTCGCTGAACATCCTGACCCTGGCCGGGTTGACGATCGCGGTTGGCCGCATCATCGACGACGCGATCGTGGTGCTCGAGAACAGCTACCGGCACCTGCAGCAGGGTGAACCGCCGCGGGTTGCTGCGCTCAACGGGGCCAGCGAGGTGTCGAAGGCGGTCGTCTCCAGCACCCTGACCACGGTCGCCGTGTTTCTCCCGATTGCCCTCGTCGGCGGCATCGTGAGCAAATTCTTCGTTCCCTTCTCGGTCACGGTGACGATCGCCTTGCTCGCCTCGCTGCTGGTGGCGCTGACCCTGATCCCGGTCCTGGTCAGCTTCTTCCTGCAGCGACGCCACGCGCTGGCGGAGGGTCACCGCGACCTTTCCCACCGAGCCTACGAGCCTGTCCTCGGCTGGGCGCTCCGCTCCCGCCTGACGAGGTCTGTCGTCGTGGTCGCGGCGCTGCTCACCTTCGTGCTCGCCCTGGGCGTGATCGCTTCGCCACTGATCGCCAAGAACTTCTTCGACTTCGGCAATACCGAGCAGCTGGCCGGCCAGGTCAGCCTGCCGCCAGGTACGACCACGGCCCAGACAAGCGAGCAGCTGAAA
The DNA here is from genome assembly GCA_030948145.1 of Candidatus Dormiibacterota bacterium. Taxonomy (GTDB): domain Bacteria; phylum Chloroflexota; class Dormibacteria; order CF-121; family CF-121; genus JALYYC01. The sequence continues at coordinate 42,851 of JALZAV010000005.1, read as the reverse complement.
CCATTCGAGAGCGCGGCGATGGCCGACCCGGACGTGAGGCTGGTGCAAATCACGGTCGCCAGCAGCGACTTCGGCGGCTTCTCCGCCGGCTTCGAGACGAACCAGGCGCGCCTCCTGCTCCTCGTCAAGGACAAGAAGAAGGCGACGATCGTTGCGACCCGCCTGCAGCGAACGCTCGATTCGCTCTTCGGACTCGGGAATGCGGAGCTCGGGCCGGCCTCGTTCGGGCCAAGCTCGAACCGGTTCGAGGCGCGGGCGAGCGGCCAGGACACGCAGGCGCTACGGCAGGCCTCTGACCTGATCGTGGCCAGGCTACAGCAGGATCCCGCTCTGAGCAACGTCCAGTCGGACCTCGCCGCCGCGAAGCCTCAGCTGGCGGTCGCGGTCGATCCGGCTAAAGCCCAGGCCCACGGTCTGACGCCCCGGATCGTTGCGCAGGTCGTTGCCCAGGCCCTCTCCACCCAGCCGCTCGGAAACCTTGGGGGCAGCGGACCGCCGGTGGCACTGCGGATCGATCCCGCCGCGGTCACGGTCGATCGCCTGCCCGACCTACCCGTCGGTGGAGGGGCAAGCTTGAAGGACATCGCTGCGATTCAGAACGAATCGGCTCCCGACTCGGTGAACCGCCGCGATGGGATTCGCCTCGTCGCCGTCAGCGCGACCATCAACGGAACCGACACCAGCGGCATCTCGGCGAAGGCGACGAATCTCGTCAAGGAGGTCTCGCTGCCCGCGGGCGTCAGCCTGGAGACCGGCGGCACGAGCGAGGACATCAACCAGTCTTTCCAGTCGATGTTCCTGGCGATCGGCGTCGCCGTTGCCCTCGTTTTCATCATCCTGGTCATCTTCTTCCGATCGCTGATCACCCCCTTCGTGATCCTGGTCAGCATGCCGCTCGCCCTGATCGGCGGCATCGCCGCGCTCCTGCTGACCCGCAGCGCACTCGGCCTTCCATCGCTGCTCGGGGTGTTGATGGTGTTCGGCATCGTCGTCAGTAACGCGATCCTCCTGGTCGACTTCGCCGAACGCGCGCGGGCGACGCACAGCACGCACGACGCGCTCTTAATCGCCGGCGCCACGCGGCTACGGCCCATCCTGATGACGGCGGTGGCGACTGTGGTGGCCCTGCTCCCGGTTGCCGTCGGAATCAGCACGAGCGGCGGCGGCGGATTGATCTCCCAGTCGCTCGCCGTGGTGGTCGTCGGCGGGCTGATCTCCTCGACCGTCTTCACGCTGGTCGTCGTCCCTGTCGTTTACAGCCTGGTGGTTCGCCGCTCGGGACGGCTCAAGGCGGTCGCAGTGCACGAGGAGCTCGAGACGAGCGCCTAACTATCCGCCTCGATCAGCCCTTTGCGGATCGCGTACTTGACCAGTTCGGTGCGGTCGTGCATGTGCAACTTTTTCATAATGTGATCGCGGTGGGTCTGGACCGTCTTGATGCTGAGGAACAAGCCATCGGCGATCTGGCGGTTCGTCTTGCCTTCGGCGACCAGGCGGAGCACCTCGCGCTCCCGATCGCTCAGCGGCTCGAACGTCTCCCGCTCCGGCGCCCTCTGCAGGTAGTCGGAGACCAGCAGCCGAGCAACCGACGGATACAGATAGGGCTCGCCTTTGCTGGCCGCCTCGATCGCCGCGATCAGGTCCGAGGCCGCGGCCTTCTTGAGTACATAACCAACTGCGCCGGCTTTCAGGGTCTGAAAGAAGTATTCCTCGTTGTCGTGGGCGGTCAGGATCAGGACCTGGGTCTGCGGGCACATGCGACGGATCTCCCGCGTCACTTCGATCCCGGACATCCCCGGCATCGCCACGTCGACGACCGCCACGTCCGGACAGCTGGCTCGCGCTAGCCGGATCGCCTCGCGGCCGTCGGTCGCCTCCGCGCTCACCTGGATGTCGCTCTGGCCGTCGATGACCGCGCGGATGCCCGCCCGGACGAGGTTGTGGTCCTCGACCAGCATGACGCGAATCGGGCGGCGCTCAACCTGCATGATGGCCCTCCAGGGGTAACTGTGCCACGACCTCGGTGCCACGTGCCGGCGCCGAGTGCACCTCCAGCGTGCCGCGCAGCAGGGTGGCGCGCTCGCGCATGCCGAAAAGACCCAACCCTGCCCGGCCTGGCTCCTCGGTGTCCGGAATGCTGGCTGGATCAAATCCGATGCCGTCGTCTCGCACGCGAAGCCGGACGCCACTCCCATCGAGGCTCTGCAGGTCGATGTCGATCCGGGAAGCGCGGGCGTACTTGTTGGCGTTCGTAAGCGCCTCCTGGGCGATGCGGTACAGGGCGGTCTCGATCGGCGCGGGTAAGCGGTCCTTCAGCCCGTCAACATGCAGTACCACCTGGGAGCCGGAGCGCTGCCGCGCCAGCGTGCGCAGCGCCGGGACGAGGCCGAGATCATCGAGCACCGAGGGCCGGAGATCCTGGGACATGCGGTGGACTTCCTCCAGTGTTTCCTCCAGGGTGCGCTTGACCGCTTCGAGTTGCTGGCGGGCGCGTGGATCGGAGGTCCGCTCCAGAAGCAGGTCCAGGCTGATGATCTCGTGCGTGAGCGCCTGCCCCGTCTGATCGTGGAGCTCACGCGCCACCCGCTGGCGTTCACGCTCCTGGGCCTGCAACACCCGTTCGGCGCTCAGGTGTCGTTCGTGTTCCAGCCGGTCGAGCATCGAGTTGAAGACCGTCGCGATACGGCGGACGTCCGGGTCCGCGTAGCTGGAATGCACGCGCGGTTCATGGACATCGGGCTGCACCGAGCCCATCATCGACTCCAGCTCGCGAAGTGGGCGAAATGCCAGCCGGAGAATCAGGAAATTGGCCACCAGGATGGCGACCAGGCCGACCGCCAGCAGAATCAGCAGGAACGGAAGCCGCGACCTGCCGGAGAAATTAAGCGCGATCAAAGGGCCGCTCAGCGCCCCGACGGCGATGATCGCGCTGTTCGCCACCGCGACCTTCTGAAACGTCGTCAGGTTCCGGTGCCACAAACGAGGGTCGAGCGAGGCTCTCACAGTTCATTGTAGGCACGAATCTCCGGGCCCTTAGGCGGCTGATTTTCGAATCAGTCGATGCCGGAATCCAGTCAGGTGGGCGCCCGATGCCCGGGGCCGGTGGGTGACCTGCAGACTGGGTACAACCAGCAATGAACACGATGAAACCCCTGACAAGACGCTCGTTCATGGACCGCGCGACCAAGGCCGTCGGGCTCGCCATCGCGGCGATCATCGGCCTGCCCGCAATCGGGCTGGGCGTCGCCTCGGCAACTGGCGGCGCAATGAAGACCATGGTCAAAGTCGGCCGGGTCTCGCAGCTCGGCGCGGAGCCGGTCGCTGTTCCGATCAGCTACGTGGCGCGCGATGCCTGGCGGCAGAGCCAGCAGCAGGGCGTCGTCTACCTTCGCCAGGCGCCCGGCCGGCCCGTCGAGGCGCTGAGCGCCCGCTGCACCCACCTGGGCTGTACCGTGCACTGGGTTCCGGGCGAGACGCGGTTCAAATGCCCCTGCCACGGCAGCCAGTTCGCCGCGGACGGCAGCGTGCTCCACGGGCCCGCCGAACGGCCGCTCGACCGGCTTCCGGTTCAACGGCGCGGCGAGGACGTGTTCGTCGAAGTATGAAAGCCAGGGTTACTCGCTACGTCGACGAGCGAACGGGCCTCGGTCCGGTGGTGCGCTACGTCCTGGACCGCCGGATCCCGTCCGGGATTTCGTGGCTGCACACGTTCGGCAGCGCCAGCCTGACGCTCTTCATCCTGATGGTCGTGACCGGCATGTTCCTTGCCCTCAACTACGCGCCATCCATCTCGGACGCGCATGCCAGCACCGCCTACATCCAGCACCAGGTGCCGCTCGGCGGCTTCGTGCTCGGCCTCCACTACTGGGGAGCGACCGCCATGGTCGTGCTGGTTACGCTCCATCTGCTGCGCGTCTTCCTGATGGGCGCCTACAAGTTCCCACGCGAGCTCAACTGGATGATCGGCGTGCTGATCTTCGGCCTGGTTCTCCTCTTCGCCTTCACGGGGTACCTGCTGCCCTGGGACAACACTGCGTTTTTTGCCACCCGTGTCGGCGTCAATATCGTGGCCTCGGTCCCCCTGCTTGGCAATGCGATGGCCGCCCTGCTGCGCGGCGGCGCGGACATCGGCGCCGCGACGCTGACTCACTTCTACGCGATCCACGTCCTCTTCCTCCCGGCGATCGTGACAGCCTTGATCGACGGCCACCTCTTCCTCGTGGTACGAAACGGGATCGCACCGTTGCCACGGCGGCAGGCTGCGGGCCGGCCACGGCGGCCGGCGGTGTTGGGCGACGGACCCGGGGCGATGCGCGCCTCGAAGGTGGAGCTTGCAGAGCCGGACCCGGCACCAGTCCAGATGGGCGACAGTTTCTATCCCCGGCATGTCCTGATGGATGCGATCACATCCCTGGTCGTGCTGCTGATCGTCGTTGCCCTGGCCCTGCTCTTCGCCGTCCCCGACAGCGGCAATGCCAACCCCGGCAACGCCGCCTTCGTTCCTCGCCCGGCATGGTATTTCCTGGCGCCATTCCAGCTGCTGAAGTACGTGCCCGGGCCGTTGGAGGCGCTGGCGACGGCAGTGCTTCCCCTGGTCGCCGGTGGTGCCCTCTTTCTGCTTCCGTTCATCGACCGGCGCCGAGGACGGCACCCCTTCGATCGACCGCTGGTGACCGGCATCGGGATCGCGAGCGTCCTCGCGATCGTGGTCCTCACGTTGATCGGGGCGTACGCGCGCTAGATCCCTCCCCTCCTATCGCGGGCCACTCCCCCGGTGGCCCGCATTTCTCTTTACAAAGGGCTGAGCCGCCGGGCGCTGCGACAATAGACCCGATGGCCTCGGCAAGTTTCGATTACGCCACGGTTTCAAAGGTCACGGCGGGCGCCGTCGGCGAGCCCGGCCAGCGCGCCTTTTTTCTGCAGCTGCGCGCCGGCAGCGCGGTGATCAGCCTGGCCATCGAAAAGGAACAGCTCCGGGTTCTGGCCGCCCGGCTGGAAGAAGTCTTCGCCAGCGTCGCCCTGCAGGCCGCCGGTCCCATGCCGGACATGACGCTGGACGAGCCGGTGCACCCCGCCTGGCGGGTCGGCCTCATCACGCTCGCCTACGACGAGGCTCGCAACGATTTCGAGATCTCCCTGGTCGAGCTGGTCGAGGAGGGTGAGGATCCTGCCACCGGCCATTTCCTGGCAACCGTCAGCCAGATGCAAGCGCTGGCTAAGCACGCCGCCGAGCTGATCGCCGCCGGGCGGCCGCCCTGCCCGATGTGTGGCGGCCCGATCGATCACGATGGCGGCGTCTGCCCACGGTTGAACGGGCACCACTAGCGCAGCCATGCCCGAGGCCGCCGCGTCCCTCGAAGGTGAACGCCACCCCCAGCTGTTGCGTGAGGGGCAGATCAGGCCCCGGGGCCTGATGCCCGACTGTTCCAACTACACCTACCTGGCGGAGGTCCGGGCCAAGGCGGGCGAAACGCTCGCCGTTTACAAGCCGGCCCGGGGCGAGACTCCCCTGGATGACTTCCCCGACGGAACCCTCGGGAAGCGCGAGGTCGCGGCCCACCTCGTCAGCGCCGCCCTGGGATGGCAGATCGTGCCCCTCACGATTTATCGAACCACCGGGCCGCTGGGGCCTGGATCGTTACAGCAGTTCATCGCCGCCGACCCGGCCGAGCACTATTTCACCTTGATGCCGCAGCGGGCGGACGACTTCCGCACCATGGCGGCGTTCGACGTCATCGTCAACAACGCGGATCGCAAGAGCGGCCATTGCCTGCTCGACTCGACCGGACACATCTGGGGTGTCGATAACGGGCTGACCTTTCACCCCCTGCCAAAGCTCCGAACCGTGATCTGGGAGTTTGCCGGCGAGGAAGTCCCGGCTGGCCTTCGGGCCGACACCGCCCGGCTGGTGGCCGAGCTGACCGCCGGGCAGCGCTGGGTCAAGGCGCTCCAGCAGTTGATCGCTCCCGCGGAGATCCGCGCGCTCATCCTGCGTGCCCGGAGGCTGGCCGACCAGGGACGCTACCCGGAACCGGTCTCGCGCTGGGCCTATCCGTGGCCGCTGATCTAGCGGGCTGAGACCGGCGCGCGCTCACGAACGGGCTCGCTCGGCAGTCGCCCGTCGAGGCGGGCGAACCATGCAGGCGCCGGAGATGGAACGTCAGGCCCGGTCCTGCCGTCGGCGTCGTCATCGGGCGGTTCCGCCTCGGGCGTGAGGAGACGCCAGAGAATCACAAAGGTGCCGGTGACCAGCGCACACTTCGCGGTCGCGAAAAGCAAGAGCCCCGCGAACTGCTGATCCTCGATCGAGCGGTAGGCCGCGTAGAAGAGGTGATGCGAAAACGCGAGCGTGATCCCGGGGATCGTTGGTGGGACGCTGGCCACCATCAGGTATCCGACCTTGGCGATCGGGGCGAGACCGCCGCGAGCGGTGCCGGGCCTGAGGATCGGCAACCAGAAGAGGAAGGCGCCAAGGACAAAGACCGCCTGCACGGCGGCATGCGCGAGTTGATTCCGGCCAACCAGGTTCACGAGCGCTGGGAGCTGTGCGGCGAAGAGGACGGCGTTGAGGGCGACGATCCCGGTGAGCGGCTGCAGTGCGAAGGCGAAGTGGCGGCCGAGCAGTGGCACTGCGCCGTAGGTGACCAGGGGTAGGACCGCCGCGAGCAGCAGCATCTCCTGGAGCACGTGGAGGAAGAGTCGCTGATCCGCGACCGTCATCACGGGCGGCAGGAAGCTCAGCGCGCCGAGGCCCAGGCCAAGCGCTAGCGCGACCCGGTGGCGCACTCCCATGAGGCTATTGTGCGACAGCGGCGTACCGAGCGTAGACGCTGTCGATGAACGCAGCGCACTGATCCGCGAGTGGGGCACTGACGAGCTCGAGCAGGTTCTCGGCGTTCTCCTCACCGCTGTGCGAGAGGTTGTAGCTGCCGGTAAAGACGGTGTCGTCCACCACGGTGATCTTGGCGTGCATGTAGTCGTGCACAGTGCCCGGACCGTACGGGGTCGTGAGCTTGGAGGCGAATGGGAGCGCCGCGATGACGGTCGTGAATGCGGGGGCTTTCCAACCGGCATGCGGGTCGACCCTCCACTGGGCGACGACCTCGCGCATCTGGGTGCGGTCGTAGACTCCCCTGAAATCGACATGAGGCCGGCCGGCCAGGTCCGCCAGCGTCCCAAGGATCGGGCCAGCGGTGATCACCGGTGAGCAGAGACGAATTCGCCGCGCGGCGTGCGCCAGCCGCTCCGCGATGGCATGCACCATCCTCGGCCCGCGGCCCGGCGAGAAGAAGACCTGGGCGGGTACGCCATCCGGGCGGTTGGGCACCCGTGTCGCCGGCAGGTCGTATTTGCCCGAGCTGTCGACGCGCCCGGTCGTCCAGAGCTCGGTGAAATTGCGCAGGTACTGGGCAGCGAGCGGCCGGGACGGCAGCCGCAGGACGATGTTCTCCTCGCGAGTCCACGAGTCGTTGGTCCAGTTCATCGACCCGGTCCAGACCACCGCATCATCGGCCCCGGCGTCGCGAACGACGTACTTGTGGTGCATCAAGGCGGGGATGCCCGCAACCGCCCGGGTCGGGATTCCGAAGCTGTCGATCAACGCCGTGTCCGGCTCCGATGGCGGGGGAACCGGGATCGGGTTGGGTGCGTCTACGTTGTAAACCAGCCGCACCGCCACCTTGCGTGCGACAGCGCCCTTGATCGCGTCGCGCAACCGCTCCGCGGGAACCCCGGTGAGGTTCAGGTCGTAAATCGCGATCTCGAGGCTGCGCTGTGCCCCGTCGATGAAGGTCGCAAGCTCTGCCGCCATCTGCTCGGCAGACTGCCCGCCATCCGCGAGAAAGGACACCTCGAGCCCCGGCGGTGTCACTGCGCGTCGCTCTTTTTCGGTCGCGCGCGACCCTTTGTCTCGGCCTCCTCGAGTTTGGCATCGTGAAAGCGCTGCACCACGTCAGCCGCGTGCCCGATGTCGTCGGTGACGACCATCAGCTCGAGATCGTCGGGTGAGATCTTCCCCTCGACCAGCACCCGCTCCCGGATCCAGCCGGTCAACCCCTGCCAGTACGCCGAGGAGAAGAGGATGACCGGGAAGTGAACGACCTTGCCGGTCTGGATCAGCGTCAACGACTCGAAGAGCTCATCGAGGGTGCCGAACCCGCCGGGAAAGATGACGAAAGCCTCGGCATATTTCACGAACATCGTCTTTCGGACAAAGAAGTAGCGGAACTCGATCCCGAGGTCGATGTAGGCGTTCAGGCTCTGCTCGAACGGAAGCTCGATGTTGCAGCCGATCGAGAGGCCACCGCCCTCTCGCGCGCCACGGTTGGCGGCTTCCATGATTCCAGGCCCGCCACCGGTGATGATCGAGAACCCGCGGCGCGCGAGCTCGGCGGCAAGCGCCCGCGCCGCGCCGTACATCGGATCCGCCTCCCGGACGCGAGCCGACCCGAACACGGTGACTGCCGGCCCGATCGCCGCCAACGCATCGAAGCCTTCGACGAACTCGGCCTGGATGCGCAGGACGCGCCACGGATCGGACTCGAGAAACTCCGGCGCGACGGTCGTCCGTTCGAGGAATTGCCGGTCCTCGGTTTCCTTGCCTCCGCCCCGCTTCAGGACCCGCCCGGCCCGCCGCCGGTCATCGCCATCCGTCATCGCCGATTAACTCTAATCGAGCCCAAGGGTCGGGCCACCACATAGTAGGTTGAGCTCGAGGTGAGGTCGCCGTTTCCCTGTCCGAACATCCGCTCCAAATCCATCCCCGCCGACGAGAGCCACCGATCGACCTCTTCCGGCCAGACCAGGCTGATGTCAGCGACCTGCGTGTAGGTCAGGCCGGCGACCTCGTAATCGATCTCGAGGCGGGCCTCGTTCCCATCGAACCGCGGGACCCGGACCCCTGCGCCGCCGCCGGCCCGGACCCAGTGGGGGTTGGCCAGCTCAAACGCCAGCCGGCCGCCTGCCGCGACATGAACGGCCGCGCCACGCAGCCGCGCAACCGTGTACAGGATGTTCGAGGGCACGATCACCAGGTCGAACCGGCGCTGAAGCTGCAGGTCTTCGAGCCTTGACTGGATCAGCTCCGTGCCCGGGAGCCGCGTGGCCAGGTGAGCCAGCATCCCCGGATGGGCGTCGACCCCGATCAGCTGCACGCCGGCCAGGTGGAGTGGCACCGCCAGCCGGCCGGCCCCGATCCCGAGATAGAGCACCGGCGGGGCGGCAGCCCTGGCAAACGCGAGCCATGGCTCCAGGTCGACGGCATCTGGAAGCCGCGCATAGAGCTCGGCGAAGCCCGGGTCGGGTTCGACCGAGTCGTCACGCACGTTCGTCATTGACGCGAGATGGTGACCGCGGAACGTCCCAGCAGGGGGCTGACGACAAGCGCGACAGCTACCGCGCCGATCCCGGCGATTATGAAGGTAAGCCGTGGCGATGTCGCATCGATCAGGAACCCGGCCAGTCCATACGCGAGCGCCGAGCCTCCGGAGGCCGCGGTGCCGAAGAGCCCGAAGACCCTGCCCAGCATCGCGGCGGGCACGACCTCCTGGATCAGCGTGGCCGATGCGACATTTTCCACGCCATTCGCGACGCCTCCGGCGGCCTGGGCAACGGCCGCGACCCCAACGTTCGGCGCCGCCCCGGTCGCGATCGTCGTGACGCCGCTCAAAAGCCAGCCTCCGATCAAGAGGGAGGTCGAGCGTGGGGCGGAACGGATCCAGGAGAGCGCCACCGAGCTCAGCAACATGCCTACACCGAAGGCGCCTGCGACCGCGCCGTATGCAAGGGCGTTGCCGCTGAGGCTGTCACGGATAAGGAAGACCAGCGCAACGTTATCAACGGCGAGGAAGGCCACGATCAGAAACGTCCCGCCGAGCAAGCCTCTCACGGCCGGCTGCTGCCAGGCAAACCGAAGTCCGGCCGATCCAGCGGCGACGATTCCCCTCGCCACCGCGCCAGTCCGATTCAGGAGCCGGTGAGGCAACGTCGCAAGCAGGATCGCCGAGAGCGCGAAGCTGAGCGCATTGGCCCCCAATGCCCCGCGAACGCCCACCGCCAGGACCAGCAGTCCGCTCAGTACCGGTCCCACCGCGACCTGGAGGTTGAGCGATGTCCCCATCCAGGCGTTGGCCTGGCGCAGATCCGGTGCCGCAACGATGGCTGGGATGGCGCTCCCGGCAGCCGGCCCAAACGTTGTGTCGAAGATGGCGGCGACGACGATGATCAGCAGAAGGAGGACGAACGGGGGCTGCCACAAGGCGATCACCGCAAAAATGCATGCCTGGCTCAGCTCGCAGAGCACCATCAGCTTCTTCAGGTCGAAGCGGTCAACCAAAATCCCGGCCAATGGCCCGAGAAGATGCGGGAGCGATTGGGCAAGGAGAAGTGCTCCGACCGCGACCCCGGAGCGCTCGGTCTCCTTGACGTACAGAATCAGCGCAATCAGCGCAATGCCGTCACCGACGCTCGAGACGGTGCGGCTCAGCCACAGCCGGAGAAAGACTGGATGCCGAAGAAGGACGTTGCTGCTGGTCGGTACTACGCGACGGCCTCGTCAGCAAGGAAGAGCGCTTTATCGATGATCGCGAAGCCTTCCGCGAGCTCCTCCTCGCTGATGCAGAGCGGGGGGTTCGTCATGATCGTGTGCCAGCGCACGAAGGTATAGAGCCCGTGCTGGCGCAGGTACATGCCGACAGCCTTCATCGGCTCGGACGTCCCGTTGAAGGGCGCGAGCGGCTCCATCGTCTTTCGGTCTTTCACCAGCTCGAGGATGCCGAAGAGCCCGATCGACCGGGTCAGGCCGACGCTCGGGTGCTTCACCTTCAGTGCCTCGTGATGGTGTGCCATCACCGCGCCCATGCGGCGCGCGTTGCCGATCATGTCGTCTTCCTCGTAGGCCTGGATCGCCCCCAGGGCCGCGGCGCAGGCCAGCGGATGGCTGTTGTACGTCAGCCCGCCATAGAACACATTCTTGTCGAAGTACTCCGCGATGTTGGGGCGCATCCCAAGGGCTCCGAGCGGAACGGCGCTGCTGGTCAGGCCTTTGGCCATTGTCATCATGTCTGGCACGACCTTCCAGTGGTCAACCGCGAACCACGCGCCGGTGCGGCCGAAGCCGGACATGATCTCGTCGCAAACCATCATGATCCCGTACCGGTCGCACAACTCGCGAACCCCCTGCAGGTACCCCTTCGGTGGGACCAGGATGCCATTCGTGCCGGTGACGGTCTCGAGGAAGAAGGCCGCGATCGTGTTCGGCCCCTCGAGCTGGATCGTCTCCTCGAGATAGCGCAACGAGACCTCGGCGGAATCGACCTCGCGCTGTGGTCCGTGATAGGGGTCGAGAACGTGGACCACGCCGGATGTCCCAAGGTCGTTCGCCCAACGCCGCGGATCGCCGGTCAGGGCCATCGCCCCAGCGGTCGCCCCGTGATAGGACCGGTAGCGGGCGATGATCTTGTGCCGGCCGGTCACGGTCCGGGCGATCTTGATCGCGTTCTCATTCGCCTCGGCCCCACCGAGCGTGAAGAACACCTTGTTCATGTCGCCGGGCATCAGCTCCGCCAGCTTCTTCCCGAGGCGCGCGCGTGGCTCATGGGCCATGAACGGGTTGGCGTAGCTGAGCTTTTCGGCCTGGTTCCTGATTGCGTCGATGATCCGCCGGTCGCCGTGTCCCGCATTGACGCTCATCAACTGGCTGTTGAAATCGATATAACGCTTGCCGTCGGTCGTGTAGAAGTACACCCCTTTGGCGTGATCAACGGACAGCGGGTCAACCGTCTGTTGCGCGGTCCACTCGTAAAGCGTGTGCTTCCGGCACAGCGCCACGATCTCGTCGCCGCTCAGCACATGAGGCCGGTCGCTCGCGGTTACAGCCAACGGCGGGGCCTCGCCCCACGCGAGGGGCGCTTCAGTGCCATCCGAGCGTTTGAGAGGTCGACGACGCGATGGTCACAACCATCGCGTCGTGACCACCTTGTGGCGGGTGTAAAAGCGGATGCTGTCCTGGCCGGTAGCGTGCAGGTCGCCGAAGAATGAGTTCTTCCAGCCGGTGAAGGGAAAGAAGGCCATCGGCGCCGCCACCCCGATGTTGACGCCGAGCATCCCCGCCTGCGCCCGGCGCTTGAACTCGCGCGCATATTTGCCGGAACCCGTGAAGATGGACGCCATGTTGCCGTAGGTGCTCGCGTTGAGCAGGTTCAGCGCTTCGTCGATGTCGGCCGCCCGAACGACGGACAGCACCGGCCCGAACAACTCGTCCTTCCAGATCTTCATCGCCGGCGTCACGTGGTCGAAGATGGTCGGGCCCAAAAAGAAACCGTCGTGTTGGTCGACGTGGCGCCCATCAGCAACCATGTCGGCGCCCTCGGCCCGGGCCCCATCGATGTACTCGATCAGCTTCGTCTTGCGTTCGCCACGAATCACGGGCCCCATGGTCGTTTGCGAGTCGGTCCCGGGACCCACCTTGAGCTTCGCGGCGTCATCGACCAGCTCCTTGACGAGCGCGTCTCCAACCTTGCCGACGCCCACGGCGACGCTGCCCGCGAGGCAGCGCTGGCCCGCGTTGCCGAATGCCGACGAGATCACATGCGGGGCGGAGATCGCCGGGTCGGCGTCGTCCATCACCAGTATGTGGTTCTTCGCTCCACCGAGGGCCTGCACCCGCTTGCCCTGAGCCGCCGCCGTGGCGTATATATAGGCGGCCACAGTCGCCGACCCGACAAAGGAGATGGCGGCGATGTCGGGGTGGGTGAGCAGCTGGTTGACGGCATCGTTTGCCCCGTGGACGACGTTGAAAACTCCCGGCGGCAGGCCGCTCTCCTGAAGCAGTTCGGCGATCCGCATCGCCGAGAGCGGCGTCAGCTGTGAAGGTTTCAAGACGAACGTGTTCCCGGTAACCAGTGCCACCGGGATCATCCAGAGCGGCACCATGTTCGGGAAGTTGAAGGGCGTGATGCCGGCAACGACGCCGACCGGGAAGCGGACCAACTCCTCGTCTATACCCTTCGCGATCTGGTCGAGGTTGGTGCCCATCATCAGCGTCGGCGCGCCGCAGGCGAAATCGATCACCTCCACGGCGCGCTTGACCTCGCCGCGCGCCTCGTCCAGGGTCTTGCCGTTTTCTTTGGTCACGATCGCGGCCAGCTCGTCGAGATGCTGATCGAAGAGCGCTTTGAAGCGGAACATGATCTGGGCGCGGTCCGGCACCGGCGTCTCGCTCCAGGCAGGAAAGGCGCGCTTCGCCGCGGCGACGGCTTCGTTGATCTCGTCCTTGCTTGAATAAGGCAGGTTCGCAATCGTCTCGCCGGTTGCCGGGTTCGGGATCGCGTCAGCCCTCGTCGCCCGCGACTCGCGGAACCGTCCGCCGATGAAGCTACCGACCGGTTTGGTGGCGATCATGCGGTGGCTCCGACCGGGCTTGCTTCGGTCACCGGCGTGCCGTGAAACGGACGGCGTCGCAGAAACTGCCCGGCGCCGGGCTTACCGTGGAATTTGCCATCGCGGACGAGGATGTTGCCACGCTGCATCACGACCTCGGGCAAGCCCTTCACCTTCATACCCTCGTAGCAACTGTAGTCCACGTTCATGTGATGCGTCTTCGCCGAGAGCGTGCGCTCGACCCGCGGGTTGAAGACAACGATATCGGCGTCGCTCCCGGGGGCGATCGTGCCTTTGCGCGGGAAGAGGCCGAACATCCTGGCCGGCGCTGTGGCCACCAGCTCGACGAAGCGATTGATCGTGATCCGGCCCGCGCCAACCCCGCCGTGGTAGATCAGCGTGAAGCGGTCCTCCACCCCCGGCAAACCGTTCGGGATCTTGGAGAAGTCGCCTCGCCCCATTTCCTTCTGCTCCTTGTAGTCGAACGGGCAGTGGTCGGTCGCGACCAGCTGGAGATCATCCTGGATCAGTCCCTTCCAGAGTTCTTCCTGGTGCGGCACCCTGGGTCGCAGTGGCGGCGAGCAGACATACTTGGCCCCTTCGAAGCCAGGCCGGCCGAGGTCCTCGAGGCTGAGGTAGAGGTACTGTGGACAGGTCTCGGCAAAGGCCGGGGCGCCGTCGTCCCGCGCAGCGCGCACGGCATCGAGCGCCTCCCTGGCGCTCAGATGGACGATGTAGACGGCGACGTCCGCCAGACGAGCGAGCGCGATCGCCCGGCTGGTCGCCTCGCCCTCCATGGTGGCAGGCCTCGTGAGGCCGTGGTTGATCGGATCGACTTTGCCCTCGGCGAGAAACCGCTTGACCAGGACGTCGATCGCCCCGCCGTTCTCGGCGTGCATCATGATCAGGCCGCCATTCTCCGAGGTGCGGCTCATCGCCCTGAAGATCGACCCGTCATCCAGCTGGAACACGCCCGGGTAGGCCATGAAGAGCTTGAATGACGGAACCCCTTCGCGAACCAGGCTGTCCATCTCCTTGAGGATCGAGTCGTTGATCTCTCGGACGATCATGTGGAAGCCGTAGTCGATGTGGGCCTTGCCTTCGGCCTTTAAGTGCCACTGGTCGAGTCCCTGCCGGAGCGTCTGCCCATAGCTCTGCACCGCAAAATCGACGATTGTCGTGGTGCCGCCCCAGGCGGCTGCCGCGGTCCCGGTCGCGAAGTCGTCGGATGCGAAGGTGCCACCGAAGGGCAACTCCATGTGGGTATGGACGTCGAGGGCGCCCGGCATGACGTACCGATCCGCCGCATCGATCACCTGCTCCGCCCGTGCGTGCAGGCCGCTTCCGACCGCCGCCACCTTCTCGTCTTCGATCAGCACGTCGGTCTTCACCGTCTCGGTGGCGGTTACGACGGTGCCGTTCTTGATCAGGGTCTTCATGGCAGCTGCTCCGCCAGGTCGCCATATGTCTCCGGTCGCCGATCGCGCAGGAATTGCCAGGTGTTGCGCACCTCGCGAATCATGTCAAGGTCGAGATCGCAGACGAGCACCTCGTCCTCGGTCTCCGACGCCTTGCCCACGATGCGGCCGCGTGGATCGCAGAAGTAGCTCGATCCATAAAACTGCGCCTCGTTGAGGGGTTTCTCCACGCCAACGCGGTTGATCGCGCCGATCCAGAAGCCGTTGGCGACGGCGTGCGCCGGCTGCTCGAGCTCCCAGAGATAGCGAGAGAGGGATTTCACGGTCGCCGACGGATTGAACACCAGCTCGGCGCCCTTGAGGCCGAGCAGCCGGGCGGGCTCCGGGAAATGCCGGTCGTAGCAGATCAGGATGCCGACCCGACCCACCGACGTGTCCCAAACGGGGTATCCGAGATTGCCCGGCTTGAAGTAGAACTTCTCCCAGAAGCATGGGCCAACATGGGGAATGTGCGTCTTGCGGTACTTGCCGATGACGCGTCCGTCATTCTCGATCACGACCGCCGTGTTGTAGTAGACGCCGGTCTGTGCCTCCTCGTAAAAGGGCACGATGATGACCATCTCGAGGCGCTTCGCCAGCGCCTGCATGCGCTTGACGGTCGGCCCATCATCCGGTTCAGCGGTGTCGTACCACTTGGTGTTCTGCTCGGCCGGGAAATAGGGGCCGTAAAAGATCTCCTGCAGGCAGACAATCTTCGCCCCCTTCTCGGCCGCCTGGCCGATCAGCGCCTCGTGCTTTCGGATCGCGTCTTCCTTCGGCATGTTCGCGTGTGCCTGGATCAGCGCCGCTCGAACCGTCGCCATTAAGTGCTCGCCTCCTCCTTACGCAAACCTGGGAATGATTTCCTCGCCATACGTCTTGATCACAGCTTCCGGCTTGTCGACCATCAAATAGAGATTGAACTGGGTGACGCCCGCGTCGATCAGTTCCTCGATGCGCCGGCGGCTCTGCTCGACCGTCCCGATCACGCAGAAACGATCGATGACCTCGTCCGGGACGAAGTCCGCATGCGCAGCCCCGCGCTTGGCGTGCTCCGAGTAGTCATAGTGGTCGCGCGCGGCGATGTAGTCGGTGAGAGCCTTCGGCAGGTCCTGCGCGTCGTACCGCTTCAGCAGATCCACCACGTGATTCGAGACAAGGGCCGGGAACCATCGAACCTGCTCGCGGGCGGCGTTGAGGTCATCGGAGATGAAGGCCGGCGCCGCGGCCTGGACCTCGATGTCTTCGAAGCGGCGGCCCGCTTCCTCCGCGCCCTCGCGCACGAACTGGAGGCACCACCGGATGATGGCCGGGTCGGCGAGCTGGATGATGACCCCGTCGGCGACGCGGCCGGCCGCCCGGAGCGCCTTGGGACCGTACCCCGCAACCCAGATCGGCAGCTCATGCACCGCCCACTTGATCTGGATCTTCACCCCGTCGTCGTAGCTCACCTCGCGGCCAGCGGCCAGGTCGCGAATCAGGCGGCAGTCCGCCTCCATCTGCTCCACCGTGACCGGCTTCTGCCCGAGCACGCGGCGCGCGCTGTCGCCACGCCCGATTCCCATCACCATCCGTCCGCCCGAGATCCCGTTCAGGGTGGCGAGCGCGCTGGCGGTCACGCTGGGGTCCCGCGTCCCGGGATTGGTGACACAGGGGCCGATCTTGATGTGCCGGGTCGCCGCCGCCATCAGCGTGAAGATCGGGTAGACCTCCTGCCAGAGCACGTGCGAGTCGAAAAGCCAGGCGTACTCAAACCCGTTCGCCTCGGCAAGCCGGGTTAGATCCACCCAGCGGCTCGGGGGCGGATCAGGAGCAAAGCAGACGCCGAAGGTGATTCGTGCCATGGAGCTATCAAGGGTTGGAGCCCCGGCCGCGAAGTCGGGGCTCCAGCGCGATTGCCGTCGAGCCTAGGTCGTCGCCGCCGCCGCCGTCGGACGCCGCCGCGCGGCCGCTGCCGGGAAGAGCGCTGAGAGCGCCAGGTAGCAGAGGAACGCCGCCACCAGGCCCACAACCCAGCTGTAGTCGTACACGTGGAAGGGGAACCAGCTGTAGAGCGGACCGATGATCCCGCCTTGCGGGAAGGGCCCGTTGCCGGGCGTCGAGTACGCACCGCCCACCGCCAGGACACCGCCGACCACCAGGCTGACCAGGCCTCGCCAGTTGAAGCCTCCGGTATACCGGTAGTCGCCGTTGACCGTATAGAGGTCGGCCAGCCGGAGGTTGGTACTCCGCACGAACCAGTAGTCCGCGATCAGCACCCCCGCGATCGCCCCCAGGGCGCCGCCGTAGAAGCCAAGCCAGGTGAAGATGTACACGTTCGGATTCGACAGTAGGTTCCAGGGCTGGATGAGGATGCCGAGGACGCCGGTGATCAGCCCGCCGGTGCGGAAGCTGATCAGCTTGGGAACCACGTTCGAGAAGTCATACGACGGGCTGACGATGTTCGCCGCCACGTTGACCGACAGGGTGGCGACCGCCAGCGTGACGAGCCCGAAGATCACGACCAGCGGGTTGTCGAACTTCGCAACGAGATCGACGGGGTTCCATATGCCCGCTCCGCCATAGACCTTTTGCGTGGCGGCCGTGATCAGTACCGCCGCCAGCGGGAAGAGCGTCATGGTGGTGGGCAGGCCGAGGATCTGGCCGAGGGCCTGGGAGCGCTGGCTCTTGCCGAAACGGGTGAAATCGGGCATGTTCAGCGAGAGCGTCGACCAGAATGCGATCATGCCGATCAGCGACGGCGGGAAGAGTACGAACCAGAAATTGCCGCCCCATCCCACCTTGCCGGGGTCACTGAGGATTGGCCCGAAGCCGCCGGCCTTCGTCACCATCCAGGCAAGCAGCCCGAGGGCGACGACGAGTACGAAGGGTGCGGCCCAGTTTTCGAAACGCCGAACGGCATCCATGCCGCGCAGGATGATCAAGATGTTGAGCGCCCAGAAGATGGCAAAGCTCAGCCAGAGCGTCCAGTGCTGGCCGGCGATGACGGTCGAGTTCGTCCAGCCGGCTCCGATGAGCTTGCCGGTCAGGGCATAGAGCGCGCCGCCGCCGATCCAGGTCTGGATTCCGAACCAACCGCATGCCACTCCGGCCCGGAGCAATGCGGCCACGTTGGCGCCGAAGACACCAAACGACGCGCGGGCAAAGACGGGGTACGGAATGCCGTACTTGGTGCCGGCGTGACTATTTGCCAGCATCGGGATCAGGACGATGATGTTCGCCAGCGCGATCGTCAGGATCGCCTGGTACCAGGCCATGCCGAGGAGCACCAGCCCTGAAGCCAGCAGATAGGTCGGGATGTTGTGCGACATCCCGATCCAGAGCGCCATGTAGTTGTAGGTCGTCCAGGTCCGGCGCTTGATCGGGACCGGCGCCAGGTCCTCGTTGTAGAGCGGACTATTACGGATCGCTGAGTCGTCGACCAGCTCGTGCCGACCGTCGGGATGAACCAACTCGTCTCCGACGCGGTTCGCCGGAGGCGCGTAGGTCGCAACTCCCATTTCTCCCTCCCTCCCCTTGTTTTAGGGGCACGCCAAAATTGCGAGCTAAATGTACGGTCGCCAATTGGCGAAGTCAATGGGGACGGTTGAGCTACAGGTCCCTTTTCGCGAAGCTCCAATTCGCGAGACCGAGGACGCCAGCCACCCAGGCCACCGACCACAGGATGTAGGGCAGCGGGAGAGGGTCCTGCGCGAGGAATGGGTTGCCGGCCCGGGCGCGCCCGGCCGCCCTGGCCAGCGCCAGGAAGTCTGCCGGCTCGAGGTTGTAAATCGCGCCGTGCCAGAGTCCGTCGGTTGGGATCAGCAGCCGGCTGCTCAGCCCGATATTGATGATGGTGTCGTTCTGGAAGACCTGGCCGATCGTGAGGGCGATGCCCCCGATCCAGGCGACAAAGAAGAGGACGAGCGCGATCACCCCGCCGGTCATCGGAGAGAGGCGGGTGCTGAGGAGAAGGGCGAGGCTCATCAGGACGATCCCCTCCCCGGCGACGAAGAGGAGCGTCAGGATGGGGTGCGGCGGGGTATAGCCGGTCGCCAGCCAGATGCCGAGCAGTTCCAGCAGGCCGCTGCCGGCAGCATAGAGCGTCACCAGCGCCGCCAGTCCAAACCACTTGCCCATGAGGAGCTCGCTGCGCCGGATCGGACGGGGCAGGATGGCCAGCGCGATCCCCGACTCGATGTCGCTCGCGACGCTGGGCGCCGCGACCAGCGTGGAGCCGAGCGCGAGCACGCCGCTGAACATGAAGGCCACCAGGATCGTCAGCTGGGACGCGGCGAGCCGGACTTCGGCCGGCGTCACGCCCTTCATCGTCGGCAGGCGGCTGAAGCCCCAGCTGGTCAGCGCGATCACCACGACGGTCAGGACCCCGAGTGCGAGGAGGAGGCGCCGGCGCGAGGCTTCCAGGATCGTGAGGCGCGCGATCGTCACGATCGGGGGCATCAGCGGGCCTCTTCTTCTTTGAGCAGCTGCAGGAACCGGTCCTCGAGCGTCTCATGGCGGGGCTCGACCGCGTAGACGCGGCCGCCGCGCCCCACGATCGCGGTGACGAGGTCGGGCACCCGCTCCGGCTTGAGCCCGCGGAAGGTCAGCCACTCGCCCTCGTCGTCGATCCGCCCGAACCCGATTAAGGACCCCCGTTGGGTCGCGTCCAGTCCCGTGACCCGAACTCGCACGGCGCTGTCGCGGCCGAGGATCTCGGCCATCGTCCCGGTCGCGATCACCCGGCCGTGGTCGACCACTGCCAGCCGGTCGCAGATCTGCTCCACTTCGGAAAGCAGGTGGGAGTTGAGGAAGACCGCTGTTCCGCGTGCCTTCAGTTCGCGGATGATCTCACGGACATCGTGGCGGCCGACCGGATCAAGCGCGGAGGTCGGCTCATCGAGCAGGACCAGCTCAGGCCGGCCCAGCAGGGCAACCCCCAGTCCGAGCCGTTGCTGCATCCCCTTGGAAAATCCTTCAATGCGGTCGTCCGCGCGCTCGGTCAGCCCGACCAGCTGGAGCGCGCTGTCGATCTCCTGCTTCCAGGCTGAGCGCGGCATAGCGGAGAGCTCGCAGTGCAGCGCCAGTACCTCCCTCGCCTTCATCCACCCCTGGTACCGAAACAGCTCCGGAAGGTAGCCGAGGCGCCGCCGGGTTGGCAGGTCGCCGATCGGGGCTCCCAGGACCCAGCCCTGGCCCGCCGACGGCAGCGCGAGGCCGATCAGGAGCTTGACCGCGGTGGTCTTGCCGGCCCCGTTGGGCCCAAGGAAACCGAACACCTCCGAGCGCCGGACGCTCATCGTCAGTCCGCCCAGCGCGACCGTCTTGCCGTAGCGCTTGGCGAGGTCCTGGGTGTGGATAGCCAGGGAGGCGGCATCAGCCGCCTCCGCGGAGCTCAGATCGGGACGGTCAGCGGAGGGAACTAGCAAGGGCGACAACCTGGTCGGGGGTCAGCTGGCCGCCGACCGCGTAGATAACGTTACCCTTCTGCCAGACCACGCCCGAGGCGATGCCGGCATCGATCAGCAGCCCTGACACTCCGTTGATGCTGACCGACTTCGTGGTCGCCAAGCCGGCCGGGATCGGCACCGGCAGGGTGGTGGACGGGTCTTTGATGGCCCGGAGCTGGGCGGCGAGCTCGGGCGGCACCCCGGGCTGCGAGAGGAGGTAATCCTCGAGCTGTTTTGTCGAGGCGCCGGTCGACTCGACCGTTGGAATGCGCGTCTGCGCGATCACCAGCGTGGGCGGAGAGCCGCCGCCTCCAGGCGCCCCGGAACCACCCCAGAGTTCGACCAGGGCTGGGCCGGCACTGATGTAGATGGTGCTGTGATCGATGTCGGCGGGCATCGGCCCCACCTTGACGCCCTGGCTGGCGGCCGACGTTCGCAGCCGGGCGGAGTCAAAGGTCAGCGAGCCGACGGCGTGCGAGATGACGCCGTAGTTAACCGGCCCCGACACGCCCGGGGGCAGCGTGGCAGGCAGCAGGAGCGGCAAGCCGGAACGCGACGACGCGGTCGCGCCGTCGGCGACCTGCTCGGCGCTCGGGGGAGCCGGGTTCCAGCTCACCGTCCCGTAGTCAAGGACCCTGGTCGTCGTAACCATGCCGCCGGGCGAAACGGAGACCGGCGTCATGGTGCGCGGCTCAAAGACCTTGACGAGACTCGGCAGAACCCCGGTGGCCGTGAACGCAACCAGTAGGGCACCGGCCACCAGAACCACGCCCACCGGGCCGGCGAACCGGCGGCGGATGAGGGCACCACCAAGCCAGCGCTCGTGCCAGCGGACCGGACGGTTCGTCTCGTCTTCCCGGATCCGCACTCGCAGCTGGGCCAGCGCCTGCCGGGGCTGGCTTTCGAACGTGGGCAGCGTGAGCAGCACTCCGGTCGCGCGCGCGTCGTTGGCGATCCGCTCGAACCCCGCCTTGCAGGAGGGACAGTTGTCGTAATGCGCCTCGTCGGCAGCCGTCATCGCCAGTGGCTCGTCATACATTCGCCGCAAAGCCCCATCACTCAGATGTCGCACGCCTGACCTCCTTGCGCAGGGCTTCTTCCGCCCGGCGCAGCATCGTTCCCACATTTCCGACCTTGATGCGAAGCGCGACCGCTACCTCCGCGTAACTGAGCCCGCTGTAGCGCAGCACCAGGATGGCGGCCGCCTTCTCCGGCAGCCGGCTGAGCGCCTGGCGCACCTCGCGGCGCTGCTCCGCCTCCACGACGAGATGCTCCGGGTTGTCAACGCGGGCCGCGCCTTCGGCGGCCGCGTGGGCGGTGTCCCGTTTGACCCGACGCCGTTCCCCGCGGATCATATTCAGGGCCGAATGAACGGCGGCAGCATGCAGCCAGCCGGCCGCACGCTCCGAGCCGGCGGCCTGGCTGCGGTGGAACTGGAGGAAGACCTCCTGGGCCACATCTTCGGCGGCGTGCCGATCGGCGAGCACCCGATACGCGATCGCCACGACCTTCGAATACTCCTCGAGGAAGAGCCGCTCGAAGACGTCCGGCGTCCGCTGTCCGGTGGACGTCAGGGGCGTGCCGGCGGCGGCCGGGCGCCAGGCTTCTGCGTGGAGCATCCAGCAGATACGCACCGCGAAGCGGCCAAATGTGACGTCATTCGCGCGCCGGCACGGTCCACACACTGGCGACCCGCTGCCAGATCAGCTGGCTCCAGGCCTCGTGCTGTGCGTCTCCGGGATGGAGGCCGTCCGCCGCGATCCACCCTGGCCTTTTCGCCCCCGAGCGGCTCAACTCGCTGAGATCGATGTAATCAAATCGGTGAGCGGATGCCTGATCGGCGGCCACCTGGTTGAAGCGGTCGATTCGCACCCGGATCTGCGCTGGGTCCCCATACGTGGGTGCCTCCAGCACGACCGAAAAGTCGGGGATGGAGAGGGCAACCACCCGCCCGGGAGGCAAACCGAGCATCTGGACGGCGTCGTAGATCTGCCCAATCCGGGAGCGATAGGACGGCTCGTCGACGCCCTGCACCAGGTCGTTGGCCCCGATCAGGATCGTGACCAGGTCAGGCCGAAAGCGCTCGAGCTCGGGCAATTCGTGCCGGATCAGGTCGGCGCTCGAATAGCCGTTCACCGCGGGGTTCCTCAGTTCGACGCGCGCGCCGGTCACCGCTTCCAGCTTGCGGGCGAGGTGGCTGGGGAAGTTCCGTCCCTGCGTGCTCGTGCCCGTCCCGATCGTGTAGGAGTCGCCCAGGGCCAGGTAGTGGATGGTCATCGCCGCCATTATGAAGTTGTGATCCGGGGGTTAAGGAAATGTGTGCAGGCGTGTATACAATGATCTCGGGATGGGTGAGCGGCCACCCGCCGGGTGGTACAGGGGACGCGCCAGGGGGGTTTGTCGGTGATCGGCCGTGTCCAGCGGTCGGTCGACAACCTCGGTGAGCTGAGCCTCCTTTTCTGGGCCGCGCTGCGCGGCTCGGCCCGGCGCCCCTTCTACTGGAAAGAGTTTTTCGACCAGTGCCGCTTCATCCTGACCGCCAACTTCATCCCCCTCCTGCTGACCGGCGTGGGTTGGGGGATCATCGTCTCGCTCGAGGCCGGCCACTTTTTCAAGGCCGCCAGCGCCGAGTACAGGCTCGGCGGTTTCACCGTAATGGCCAACATCCGCGAGTTTTCCCCGGTGGCCACCGGTCTCATGATCGCGGCCGTCAGCGGCACCGCGATCGTCGCCGACCTTGGGGCGCGACAGGTCCGCCAGGAACTGGAGGCGCTCAGCGTCATGGGCCTGTCGAACGTGCTCTTCATAGTCGTGCCCCGGGCGCTGGCGCTGATGGTGATGACCGCTCTCTACAACGTCCCGATGATGCTCTTCACGACGCTGTCAGGGTTCTTTATCGCGATCGCTGTGGTCGGCGTCAACCCCGGCGCGTTCGTCGCCAGCTTCTTCACCCAGGGAACTCTTGTCGACCTGTTCGGCGGGGAAATCAAGTGCATCTGCTTCGGCGCGCTCGTCGCGTCGATCTGCATCTACAAGGGCATCAGCGCGCGCGGCGGGGCCGAAGGCGTCGCGCGGGCGGTCCATTCCGGGGTCGTCTGGTGCTTCGTCGCCATCCAGGCTTTCGAATGGTTCTATACGCCCACCGTGTTGGCGCTGTTCCACAACCAGAACGTGCTGCGATGAAGAGTCGGGGCGCACGCTGATGGCCACCACGGCAGCGATCCCGCCGACCGAGCAGATCGCACCGATCCCGAAACATTTCTGGGTGCCGGGTCTCGGCCTCTTCGATGTCCTGGGTGAGATCGTTCTTTTCGCGGTTCGATCGCTCGCTTACATCCCGATGGTCGTCCGGTCCGTACGTTTCCGCAAGGAGATCTGGTGGTACGCAGCCTTTCTGGCGATCGGCTCAACGCCAGTTGCGCTGCTGATGACATTCTTCAGCGGGGCCGAGTGCTCGGTCGAGGGTTTCTACAGCCTGCGCCAGCTAGGCGGCGGGGAGAGCCTGGTCGGGATCTTCAACGCCCTCTGCGACATGCGCGAGATCACGCCACTCTTCTTCGGTTTCGCGATCGGCGCCAAGGTCGGCTGCGGCCTGGTCGCTGAGCTCGGGACGATGCGCATCAACGAGGAGATCGACGCCCTCGAGACGATGGGGGTGCCGTCGGTGCCGTTCCTCGTTACCACGCGGATGCTGGCCGCCCTCATGGTGCTTCCGCTGATGTACGCGCTGGCGCTTGCGACCAGCTTCTTCGCCAGCTGGGTGGTGCAGCGGTTCCAGATCGGCATCGTCTCGAACGGCGTCTACTTCTCCTACTTCTGGCGCTTTACGAACCTCACGGACTTTGCCGACTCCGTGATCAAGGCGATCGTCTTCGCCTTCCTGGTCATCTGCGTCGGTGTCTATTACGGCTACCACGTCAAGGGCGGCGCCGTCGGCATCGGCCGGGCCGTCGCCAAAACGATGGCTGTCAGCCTGGTGATGATCGTCGTCGTCAACGCCATCCTCACCCAAATCTTCTGGGGGCAGAACGGCAACCTGCCGATCCCCTCCTGATGACAACCATGGCAAGCACGAATGGCGGGTCACGCAAGAACGGCGAGAACATGATCGAGGTCGAGGAGGTCTACAAGTCCTTCGACGGCAACCAGGTGCTCGATGGCGTGACCTGCCAGATTCCGGCGGGCAAGATCTCGGTCGTCATGGGTCCGTCGGGTACCGGGAAAAGCGTTCTGCTCCGCCACGTCGTCGGGCTGCTCTTTCCAGACAAAGGTGACGTGCGGGTCGCCGGGAAAAGCGTGCCGGGGTTGAGCGAGGACCAGTTGCTCGAGCTTCGTCGGAACGTGGGCATGCTGTTCCAGGACGGCGCGCTCTTCAGCTCGATGAATCTGTACGACAACGTCGCATTCCCGCTCCGTCAACACACCAGGAAGTCGGAGTCGGAGATCAAGGACGTCGTGATGAGCCGTCTCGAAGAAGTGGGTCTCAAGGAGTCTGTGGACAAGATGCCAAACGAGCTCTCCGGGGGCATGCGGAAGCGGGCCGGTTTCGCTAGGGCGTTGGTCCTCGAGCCCGAAATTCTGCTGTTCGATGAGCCGGACTCCGGCCTCGACCCTGTCCGAACGGCGCTCCTCTGCGAGCTCATCAAGGAAATCCAGCGAAAGTACAAGTCGACCGGCGTCGTCATCAGCCACGACATCAAGTCCTGCTTCAACATCGGTGACCATGTGGTCCTCCTGCACGGCGGCAAGGTCGTGGAGCAGGGGTCAAAAGAAGACCTCCAGCGCTCAGAGAATCCGTTTACGCAGCAGTTCATCAAGGGCGCGGTCGATGGGCCGCTAGGAATGGAATAGATGGCCGCGATAAGCGCGTGGCTCGGAAAGCACCGGGTGGCCCTCGTCCTTGTGGGGCTTATCGTCGTGGCGATCGCCTCGTCCCGAATCGTCAATGGGCTCACCGAGTACCGGCTGACCGTCCCGCTTGATTCCGCCGACGGCCTCTATCCCGGGAGCGACGTCCTGATCGCCGGCGCGCGTGCCGGCAGCGTGCGCGACATCACACTCGACGGCGGGCAGACGCTGGTCATGATTGCGCTCGACGACGCCTACGCGCCGGTCCACAGCGACGCCCGTGTCACGGTGCGGCCGAAGAGCCTCCTCGGTGAAAAGTATGTCGCACTCGAACCAGGCACCAAAGACACGCTGGCCTCCGGCTCACGGCTTCCGCAGCAGCAGGTGGCCCGCGCGGTCGATCTCCAGGACGTCGTCAACACTCTCGATCAACCGACGCGCGAGAAGCTTCGCACCCTGATCGTCGAGCTGGGTGGTGGCGTCGCCGGTCAGGGCCTCAGCACCAACCAGACGATCGCGAACGGACGACAGGACATGGACCATCTCGCCGCGATCGTCCACACCCTGGCTGCCCGCGATGCCGACCTGCAGCAGGTGATCCAGGGCCTCGACCAGGTGACGGCCGAGCTGGCGAGGAGTGACCGCCGGCTACAGCTGGGCGCCCTGATCCGGAATTCGGAAACGCTCCTGCACTCCCTGTCGCAGCAGGACGCCCAGATCAAGCAGACCCTTGCCCAGGCCAATGCGGCGCTAGCGCGGACAGACACTTCACTGAGCGGCACCGCGACCCAGATGAACCACATCTTCCAGCAGGCGCCCCGAACCGTTGACCTTCTCAACGGACTGAGTGCTGACCTCGGCAACGGGATGGATCAGATCCTCAGGGGCAACAACCTCCAGACGTTCGACGCCGGGATGAAATACAGCACAAATGTCTTCGGCGCGCGTGCTAACGACGGCACGGGCTATGCCACGCGCATCAGCGTAAATGCCGACGCGTGCAGCGCTCCCGCACCATGCACGCTCGGCCCCGGGAAGAACGCCGTGCCCGACTCGTTTGACGCGGTGCTCGGCATCCTGCTTGGAGGCCAGAAATGAGGAGCCGCTCGAACCTGCCGGTGTTCCTGGCGTATGCACTGCTCTGTCTCCTCGTCGTCGGCTACCTTGCGACACAGATGGGGGGCGAGTTCGTGCTGGGTACGTACCGCGTCACCGCCGACTTCCACACGGGAGCCGCGCTCGTTGCCGGGGATGACGTGACGATGGCGGGTCTCCGCGTCGGCAAGGTCGAATCGCTCAACCCATCCGCGAACGCGACCGCGGTCACGCTACTCATCCACCGAGACTTTGCCCCGCTCTTTATGGATGCCCGCGCCGTGGTCCGTCAGAAGAACCTGCTGGGAGAAACCTATGTCGAGCTCAACCGCGGGACGCCCTCCCAGCCAACGATCGCCGACGGCGGAACGATCCCACAGGACCACACCCTGACGCCTGTGGAGATCGACCAGGTCCTGAACGCGCTCGACCCGACGGTGCGAGACCAGCTCACGCTGGTGATCAACACGCTCGGACAGGCCACTGCCGGTCGCGGTCCGGACATGAATGCAACGGCGGCCGACCTGGCCTCAGTTGCGACTGACCTCCAGGCACTGGCCCGTACCCTGGCAAGCAACTCGGACCACCTCGACGCCCTGATCGCCGACCTTCGCAAGATCATGGACACGCTGGCCGCCTGGCACGCCGACTTCCGCGCCATGATCACCGACTGGGACCACCTGATGGCGACCCTGGCCTCGCGCGAACAGAACCTGCAGGGCACGATTGTGGAGCAGGACCGTGTGATGGCGATTCTTGACCAGGCCCTTTCCGGCGGCGCCGCCCAGCAGCTGCACAGCGCGCTCGCCGAAGCCCCGACGACGATCGATCGCGCGAACCACTACCTGGTGGACGCAAAGACGGTCTTCGGCGTCGTGCAGAGCGATACCCCGGGAATTTTTCAGCTCTTCAACGAACTCGCGTCGGTGATGAGCGGGAGCGGCGTCGCAAAGGAAGCCGGCCCAGACAACGGAAAGACGGTCCATATGTGGCGGGTCTATTGCGCTGGAGCATGTTTCGTTTCACCCTGATGGCAAAGCGAACCCTCGTCAGCGTCGTCCTCGTGATTGCGTTTGCATCCGTGTGCCTCGGCGGACTCGGTTTCATCGCGGTGAACATGGGCCTCAGTGGACCATGGAACAACGATTTCCAGCTGCAGGCCCAGTTCGGATCGGCAAACGGCCTCGTTCCACAAGCGGAGGTCCGCGTCTCGGGCGTGCATGTGGGGTCTGTCACGAGCATCGGCGATACCAGTGATGGCGGGGCGCTCGTCAGCATGCGGCTGCAGCCCGGCATCCAGCTGCGCGATGGAACCCGCGCCGTCATCCGACCCAAGACCTTGCTGGGCGAAAAATTCGTGGAGCTGGTCCGACCCAGCGGTAGCAACAACGGGTACATGGCCAGCGGCGCGACCATCCCGAAATCGCTGACCGGCCAGTCCGTCGCGATCGACGACATCCTCAACGCCATGGATGCCCCAACGCGCCGGGCGATGTCGGCATCATTCAAGGAGCTCGGCATCGCCGTTGATCAGCGGCAGCAAGACCTCAACCAGACGCTCGCTCCGCTCGATAGCACGATCGCCAACTTCCGCCCGCTCGCCCGCGTGGGCGAGAACCGTCAGAAGGAGCTGGACCGCATCCTCACCAACCTCAACACGATCATGCAGGCGCTTGCCGACGAGCAGGACCAGCTTGGCCGGCTGGTCGATCGAGGCGACACGGTGATGGGCGCAATCGCCTCGCGCGACCAGGCGCTGGCAGGCACGGTGCAGCACGGGGCCGCCGTTTTCGGCTCCCTCGACCAGGCCTTCGCGGGGGTGACCGCCGCCGACCGCGCCTCGCTCGCGAAGAGCCCGGCAACCATCGCCGCCGGTCGCCAGATGCTGGCCCTGACCAATCCGCAGGTCGACCAGCTGCTCCCCGAGCTACTGCTGGCCCAGATCAGTTATCCAAATGACCAGCTCAATCTCACGAACTCGGAGTCGATGACGCTCGCGCGCGAGTGGATCTCCGTCTTTTCCAAGACCTGCGGAGCCCCGGTCAGGACGAACTGCCTGCGCATCTTCGGCAACCCGCAGGCAAGCGCACCGTCCGCCGGCACCCTCACACCGAGCCAGCAGGCGGCGCCGAAGGATCTCACCGACCTGCTGCTGCAGACGCTGGGGACGGCACACCCATGAAAATCGTCCTGGTTCTGCTGGCGGCCGGCGCCCTCGTGACGGGGCTGCTCAACACGGTCTTCGGTAATCATCCCTACACCTTCACGGCCTACTTCGTCAGCGCTGAAGGCCTGACCCAGGAGAACGATGTTGTCATCAACGGGGCGCGGGTCGGCCGGGTGATCTCGGTCGGCATCGCCCCGGACGGCCCGTCCGGCCCGGGTGGGGCGAAGGTGGTCATGCAACTGGATCCGGGGGCGGCCCCCTTGCACGGCGGGACCCGGGCAACGATCCGGCCAAAGGGCCTCCTCGGCAACATGTTCATCGAACTTACAGCGGGCACTTCTCGCAGCACCATTCCCTCGGGCGGATCGCTGCCGCTCCAGGACACCGCCTCGCCGGTGGACCTCGACCAGGTGATGGACCTCTTCGATTCACAGACCCGGACCAGGATCCAGACGCTGACGCGCCAGGGCGGCGCCGCCCTGAACGGCCGCGGAAGTGACCTCAACCTGTTTCTCGCCGCCCTGCCTTCAATCATGCAGGACACCGCCGCGGTGACCGGCAAGATTTCGGCTCAGGATCAACAACTCGATGCGCTCGACGTCGAGTTCGATCGCATCGCGCAGATGATCGCGAACGAAGACCAGGCATTCCGGCGTGACCTGTCCAACGGGGCGAGCCTACTCGACGTCATCGCTGCCCACCAGGCGCAGCTGAAGGCCGAGCTGGTCTCCGCGGATCTTGCCCTCGCCGAGCTCTCGACCGGGCTGAAGGGTCACGAGCGAGACCTGAACCAGATGTTGCGGGCGATGCCCGCCCTGCTCGACGAACTCCAGGCCCTCTCCACCCACTCGGCGACCGCGCTCGCCATCCTCGACCCCTGCATGAGTGACATCGTGACCACGATCTCCTACATGGCTAACGCGGATGCCTACCGCGATGCGAACGGCAACATGCTTCGAGTCCATCCCTACATCGGGCCGTCGACGCCCTCAGACCCGACCCGTCTCAAGTGCTCGGGAGGTCACTGATGCGGTTCTATCGCGGTAACCCGCGCAAGGTCGGCATCGCCGCCGTGGCGGCGCTCCTGGTCGTGGTCCTGCTCGCGGTCGCGATCAATGCCAGCTTCGGCCTGCCCTTCAACCTCAGCCTCTTCCCGCCGGGCCAGGACTACGCGGTCGCGGCGGCCTTCACCGATGCCAATGGGGTCAACCGCGGCGCCGACGTCGTGATCGCCGGGCATACGGTTGGCCAGGTCACCGACGTGGCCGTGCAGGGCAACCGGGCACTGGTGACGATGCGCGTGGAGCGCCATTACGCCCCGCTGCACCAGTTCACGACCGCCCGGGTTCGGTACTCGACGCTTCTGGCCCAGAAGTACGTCGAGATCACGCCCGTTGATGGCGGCCGCGAGATCGCGAGCGGTGGCCAGATCTCGAGTGACAGCACCTTGAGCCCGGTGGATTTCGACCAGTTCCTGAGCGCCCTGGATCCGGAGACTCGGAGTCGCCTGCAGGTCCTGATCCAGCAAAGCGGCGGTGGGCTGGCGGGGCAGCGGCAGGTGATCAACGATCTACTGAGCCAGCTCCATGGGCTTTCGCAGGAGTCGCTCGCACCGTTGCGAACCTTCCATCAGCACGACGCCGACCTGGATCGGATCATCGCGAACCTGGCCATCGTCAGCAACCGGCTCGCGGCGAGCCACCAGCAGCTCGGCGATTTCGTCGCCAGCTCCAGCGACGTGACAGGCACGCTCGCGCAAAACGATGCGGCGCTCGCCGCCCTGATCAGGCACCTGGGGAACGTGATGGGCGATTTCGATGCCACGCTGGCTGGAAACGAGGCCAATCTGCACACCACGGTGGTGACGCTTGATCCGCTGCTCGGCCAGCTCAACAGCGCGGCCGCCATCATCTATACGGACCTCCACGGCAGCCTGGCACAGATCAACGAGAACACCACCGTCCTGACCCCCGAGTCCGTGAGCGCGGTCTCGCAACCCGGCACCGACGGGCAGGGCAACGTCCTGCGCCAGCTCTTCGTACTCGAAGGCAACTGCGATACGCCCAGTGCCAAATGCCAGACCGGACCCGCGGCCGCGCAACCCAACGTCGTGCTGCCGGCGCTACCTGCCCTCCCGAGCCTGCCACTCTGCCTCCCGACACCGAGCCCCCCGAAGCTCTCCACCCCGTCAATCCCACCCCTGACATGTCCATCGATCTCCGCGCCACCTCTCCCGACGCCATCGTGCCTGCCGGCGACACCGAAACCACCGAAGTTGCCAACGCCCTCACCGGTTGCCTGCCCGTCCCTGCCGGGCCTGCCCGGCGCGACGCTGCCACCGCTCGGCGTCGTGCCTGACTGGCTCAGGCTCTTGCTGGGTGCCGGATGAACCGCCAGAAATCGGGCCGGCCGCGGCTCCTCGGGTTGATCGTCGCCCTGGGCGCCCTTG
Source organism: Candidatus Dormiibacterota bacterium (assembly GCA_030948145.1). Taxonomy (GTDB): domain Bacteria; phylum Chloroflexota; class Dormibacteria; order CF-121; family CF-121; genus JALYYC01. Next base: position 12,029 of record JALZAV010000005.1, on the reverse strand, counting down.
CCTTCGCGGTCGTCGTGTTCATCCCGTTCTCGACCCCGTGGAATCACCCGCTCCACGTGCAGGTGCAGGCCGGCGCGTACGGCGAGATCAATCCCGGTGCCTGGGTGGAGCTGAGTGGCACAAAGATCGGCGCGGTGGACCGCGTCGACTACCGCAACGGCCATGCCCTGCTGCAGCTATCCCTGGACCAGCGCCACGCCGGACAATTACACGCGAACACCGCGGCCGCGATTCGCCCGCATGGGCTGCTCGGTCCAAAGTACGTGGCGCTTGATGGCGGCAGCACCGGGACACTGGCGGAGGGCGCCACGATTCCGCTCTCGCGCACCACGGTGGGGACCGACTTCGACCAGGTGCTCAACTCGTTGCAGCCCGACGTGCGCGCCAACCTCAAGACGATCTTCGTCGAGCTGGGGCGCGCGGCGGACGGACGCGGAACTCAGCTGAATGCGGCGTTTCAGGCGGTGGGACAATCATCGGGGGACCTCAAGACGACGACGGCCCTCCTCCACAATCGCGCCGACGACCTGGCGGCCCTGATCGCCTCCAGTGAGCAGCTCGATCGTGACCTCCAGAATGCGCCGATCGACAAACAGATCGCCGATACCGACCTGGTCCTGAGCGGGCTCGTCCAGGTCGAGGATTCCCTTGGGAGCGGCATCGATCACACTTCGGCGGTCATGCAGGAACTCCAGGCCGCGCTGCAGGGGAACGGCGCCAACCTGGCGCACATCCTGTCGAAGGGGCCGGCGACCGTGAACCAGTTGCGGACGGTGGCCGCCGAGCTCGATGCGATCATTGTCGGCGTGAACCCGGCGCTCCCCAACCTGATGCAGGCGGTCCTCGAAACGAAATCCGCCTTCGGTGGGGCGGACGCCAACGGCCACTACGTGCGGGTCGAGGTGATCCCGGCGGCGAGTGGGCCAGGGCCTGCCCCGGCGCCATGTTGCGCCGGTGGCTCACCGACATCGATGGCGCAGCCACTCAACGATCAGGACCTCGTCGCCCTCTTCCTTGGCAAGTAGGCGAGCCCTGGCGGCCTCGCCCTTCGACCTGCTTGCCCGTCGACCGCTGGTACTGCTCGCGGTGGGCGTGCTGGTCAGCGTAGCGAGCGCGGTCGGGGTGACGCGGCTCAAGCCGGACGCGCGCGCCGACCTGCTCGTCGACCACGGGACGGCATTCTTCAAAGACCAGGCCCTCTTCGCCGACACGTTCGGCGCCGACCCGATCGTCATCCTGGCCGAGCCTTCAGGCAACGGCCCGCTGATCACCCCCGACCACATGGTCGGCCTGTCGCACCTCGAGGGCAAGCTTCACAATGCCCCGGGCGTGAAGCGCGTCTACGGCCCGGGAACGCTCGTCAACACGCTCGCCATCAGCACCACCAGCGTCCTCTTGAACGTGTGCGCCCAGGAGGGCAAGGCGGCCGAGGCCAAAGCCCGGGCCCAGGCGATCGCTGCAGCTAAACCGCAGGCGGAGCAGGATCAGGCCGGCCAGCAGGCTTTTCAGCAGTCAGTCTCTGCCTGCGCCCAGCGCTACGCGCAGGCATTCCCATCGCTCGGGGTGCCGGCCGTCAACAACCCGACCTTTCTGAGTGGCGTCCTGCTGGAGCCGAGCGGCCAGCGAGTGCGGCCGTTCTGGACCTGGGCGCTCCCCGACCTCCAGCACGCGGTCATCACCGTCCGTCTCGACCGCAATGCGTCGCTCGAGCAGGTTCGGCATCTGGTCGAGATCGCGAACACCGCCTCCGGGAGCAGCGATCTCAAGGAACTGCGCGACCTCCGCTTCACCGCGTCGGGCTCGCCGGCCCTGACGCTCTCGGTCGCCGACTCCGTGGTCAATTCCCTCAAGCTCCTGCTACCCCTGGCGCTGCTGGCGATGCTGGCCGTCGCGATCGGCGCCCTACGCTGGCCGATGGCCCTGACCCTTGTGGTCGCGGCGCTGGCCACGCTCTGGACCGCCGGGGTGGCCGGATTTACCGGGCTTCCAATCACGCCCGCCACCCTCGCCGTGCTTCCTGTCGTGCTCGGCCTCGCCACCGATTACTTCATCCAATCGGTCAATCGCGTCACCGAGGAGACGGGCGCGATGGCAACGGTCGGGGACCGGGTGGCCTCCGGTGCGCGGCACATCCTCCCGGCCACCGCCCTGGCGGCGATTGCCACCGCGGCGGGGATGCTGGCCTTCGTCATATCGGCCATCCCGCTGGTCCGGCAGTTCGGCCTCTTCATGGCCATCGGTGTCGCCATGGCGTTCGCCAGCAACTACCTGATCGGCCTGCCCGGGCTGATCCTGCTGGGACGCCGCTGGCCTCGATCAGTCGAGCGAGCCCCGATCGGGGCCACCGTGGGCAGCCGCATCGGCAGGCTCGGCCAGTTGCCGGTCGCGGCCGCCGCGGCCATCTCCGTGGTCGGGCTGGTCGGGTGGGCGGCGCTGCCGACCGTCCGGATCGAGACCGATCCGGCCCAGCTGATTCCGGCCGGCGATCCCGCCCTCGCCCGAGCGCAGTATGTTCAGCAGCGTGTTGGGCTGGCCGGAGAGTTGGATCTCGTCCTGCAGGGAAGTGACCCGGCGGGCAGCGAGGCGGCAGCATGGCTGGAGCAGGTCACCAGGGCCGAGGTCGCCGGATCCGCCGGGGATCTCAAGGCCCTGGAGAGCCTCCCGGCCTTTTTGTCCGGGTTCAACCAGGGGACGCTTCCAGACGCAGCCCGGACCAGGCTGATCCTGGACCGCATCCCCTCCTACTTCAGCGGCGCGGTGGTCGACCGGCAGCAGGGCCTCTCGCTCTCCATCTTCGGCCTCACCAAAGTGACCGCGGTCGACCGGGACCGTGCGCTGGTGTCGGATCTGCGCAACAGGGCGCAAGCCCCGGCCGGCTATCGGGCGTTCCCGGCCGGCCTGGCCGTCCTCGCCGTTGACGCGCTTCAACAGTTACAGGCGGATCAGTTGAAATTGACCTTGCTGGCCATCATCCTCATCCTCGTGGTGCTATTTCTCGCCTACCGGCGGCCACTCCCCGCGATCCTGGCCGTCCTCCCGACGCTGGTTGCAGCCGGAGCCGCCACTGCGCTGCTGGCACTGAGCGGCGCAGCCTTTGACCATCGGTCAAGCCCGATCACGATCCTGCTGGCCGGCGTCGTGGTCGCCTTCGCGACCGAGTTCGGGGTGCTCTGGCTAGGCCGCTACCGCCGCGAACGTGCTCTCGGGGTCGAGCCGGATGAGGCCGCCCGGACCGCCTCCAGCCAGGTCGGCCCCGCCATCCTCGCCTCGGCGCTGGCGCTGCTCGCCGGCTTCGCCACGCTCGGCCTGAGCCCGGTTCCAACCGTTCGAGACTTCGGCCTCTGGTGCGCCTTCGACCTGGCCCTGGCCACGCTGGCGGTGCTCACGCTGATGCCACCGATGGTGCGTACCTGGCTCAGGTGAGAGGTCGCTGGCACCGAGCCATCGGCTCCCTGACCGTCCTCGGCCTGGTGGTGTTGCCGGCGTGCCAGGCGAAACCAGCAGCCGCGCTGAGCCTGCAGGTCGACCGTTCCACCGCCCCGGTCGACCAGCCCCTGCAGATCACGGTCAGTGGCGTCGAGGCGGGAGCCCAGGCGACGGTCGCCCTCTCCACCCCCGACCGGCTCGGCGCCACCTGGTCCTCCTCTGCCCGCTTTACGGCTGACAGCGCGGGGCAGATCCGCCTTGCCGCCCAGGCGCCCCTGTCCGGCGACTACTCCGGCCTCCAGCCGATGGGCCTGTTTTCCAGCCTCCATGCGGAGTCGAGCAGCGCGCTTGCGTTCTACCTGCCGCCGACCCCGACACAGACCGCCACGCTGACCGTGACGGCGGGGTCGGCGAGCGCCGATCGAACCATCATCCGCGAGCTGACCCACACCGGGCTGACCGTGATCGACACCCGGCCCGCCGAGGAGGGGTTCTACGGCGAGTACTACAGCCAGCGCGGCATGACGAGCTTCCTGCCCAGCGTGATCGTGCTTGGCGGCTCCGAGGGCGGGCTGTACTTCAGCGCGCTGACCGCCAGGATGCTCGCCGCCCATGGCTACCCGAGTCTGGCGGTCGCTTATTTCGGGGCCGCCGGTCTGCCGTCCCGCCTGAACAATATTCCGCTCGAGTACTTCACCAGGGCACTCACCTGGATTCGACAGCAGCCCGGCGTGGACTCGAGCCACGTCCTCGTTTACGGCATCTCCCGCGGCAGCGAGGCGGCGCTCCTGCTGGGTGCGAACTTCCCTCAGCTCGTCAACGGGGTGATCGCGCTCGCGCCCAGTGACGTCGTCACCAGCGCCGCCTGGACCCTGGCGGGCAAGCCGGTCCCGTTCACAGGCCAGCTCAACGAGCCGCACCCGACGGACCCCTCGGCCCTGATCCCTGTCGCGAAGATCCAGGGCCCGGTTTTCATGGCCTGCGGAGGGTCCGACCGGGTCTGGTCCTCATGTCCCTACGCGCGCGCCATCGGCGACGAGCTTACCGCGGCCCACAAGGGCTATCCGTATACCTTGCTCAGCTATCCGCAGGCGGGTCATGGTCTCGGCAACCTCGTACCCTACGCGCTCGCCGGCCGAATGGGGACGCTCGACGGCGCATCGCCCCTGGCCAATGACCTCGCGCGTGCGCAGGCATGGCCTCGACTGCTCGACTTCCTCAATCGGATCCGGGGGTCGTAGAGTCTGATCCCGATCCGTCACGCGTCGGCAGCACCAGCCGCGCGGACGGGAAGGAGATCACCGTGCTCGACGTGTTCCCGGGAAGGAAGGTGGGGTAGTCGACCTGGGTCAGGTCGAGACGAACCTGGTGGCCGGCTGCAAGCGTCCAGTGGTTACCGAATAGGGGGAGATCGAGGTGGCCGGTTGGCAGCCGGTCATATCCCGTCCCGGTGAGATTGCCGTCGATCCGATAGGTGCCACGAGCCACCAGCAGCGCCTTATGGTCAGGCGCGACGTCCCAGACCCGGGCGTCGAGCGTGGCGGTAGTGGCACCCGCGAGCGTGTAATTCAGCCTGATATAGCCAAGTCCGACGTAGGTCCGGCTATCGGACAGCGGACGCGAGTAAGCCGTGTATCGCGCCTCCGGCGCGGTTGTTGGCATGATCGACTGCCGGCAATTGGGAAGCTTCAGCAGCGCCGAGCCGAAGGCCGGATCGGTTTGCATATTGTCCAGATCGGCGGGATCGGGGGCCGGGAATGGAGGCGGCTTGCGGTTGAAAATGCTGCCCGGAGTCTTGTAGTCGATCGAGAGCGTGCCCCGAGCGAGTCCTTCCGGAGTGGGGGCGACCAGCGCGCCTCCGCCGCTGCCCTGGTCCGTCTCGTCGTTCCCACCGCCACCTCCGCCGTTGTCGGACCGGCTCTTAGCGCCGGCGGCGTCACCACCGTCCTCGTCACCCTGGTCGTCGCTGTCGCCATCCTCGTCGGTGCTTGCGCTGCTACCCGGACAAACGGTCGGCAGGCTCATGACCTGGGTCTGCTGCCGGTGGCTGCCACGGATCTGCTGCCTGAGGAAGTCCCAGGCCTGGCCGTTGATGCGCTGCCATTCCCACTCCGGGTTCTGGGCGCGGGGATGACCGATGTCCGCCACGGCAAGCTCGACCGGCCATAGCGGATCGAGTGACTTCAGGTACTTGAACTGCCGGAAGGACTCAACCGGTGGGAAGAGGTCGTCGGTCCAGCCGGAGACCGAGTAAATGGCCACCTCCCGCTTGCCCACCTGTTTGGCCCAGTACTCGTCCTGGTAGAACGACGAGCGTAACTCGGTAAGGCCACGCCGGAGCTCGGGAATGTACACGGGTCGGTCGGTTGCCGGCGCTCCCGCGTCGTACGGGTCGCCCACCCCGACCGCGTCGGCGAACCATCCTGGAACATTTTCGGGTACCGTCTCCAAGAATCCCGTGCCCATGCCTTCGATGAAAAAACCGGTCGCATAACTGTACTTGATGACCCCGAGCGGGTTGCCCTGGCCGGTATCGGAAGTCGGCCAGCCTGTGGACGAGGTGTAGATGCTGCGCTGAAAAGGACCCTTGTGGCCGTTCGGCGCCAGGCTGTAGCCGAGGTCGGTCCAGGGGTACTTCGGCACCGCGACCTGCAGTTGAAGGACTGGCAAGGGGGCGTGCGGTGTCAGGGTTGGGAAGCCGTTGACGTCCCAAAGCGGCTGGCTTGCCTGCGTCCAGGATTCACCGCCGCCGTAGGAGCCTCCGGTGACGGCGACCCGGTCACGATCGAGGTCGGAGTACGCGGCCGCCGTGAGGGCCGCCAGCCACTGCGTATCCCTGATCTCGAAATCCCGACTCTTCAAGTGGATCGTCCCATTCGTCCCCGGGCCCGTGTATGAGCTCCCGCCCGGCGTATCCGGCTGGTATGAAGGATCGCTCCGTCCGGGATCCGGAAATCCGCGCGCGGTGTAGGTCAGGACATAGAAGCCATGCTCGGCGAACCAGTGATTATTCCAGTGCCACTTGTCGCCGTTGTTGCCCTCGTCCGTCCTGGACTCCCATTCATGCTTGTTGTTGGCAAAGCCGTGGAGCATCACGATCAGGGGATGCCGGTCGCCGGTGTTGGACGCCGGCAGCGTCACATCGACGTCGAGAGGAGATCCGTCGAAGCTTGGCACCTCACCAGAGCAAATGTGCAGCCCACCGTACGTGGGATTGGTCGGACATGGACCAGCACCGGGAAACGTGGAGGCGGCTTGCGCTTGGAGCGAAGGCAGCGTGGCGGCCGCGCAAAGCAACACGGCGGGAAAAATCGCCCTGAGTCGCATCGGCCCCTCCTTTCCTCACAAGGCCAACGTCGAAATGAATACCCTGGCCTAACTTAGCCGTCTCGACCGGGCTGCGTCAAGGGCAACGGACGATCCGTCTACTCACCTTTCCAGGTTGGCTTTCGCTTCTCGGCGAAGGCGTCCATCCCTTCCCTGGCATCGGCGGTCTGAAAGAGCCGGAAGATGCCGCCCCTCTCTAGCGTCAGGGCGCCATCCAGCGCCATCTCGGCGCCCTGCTTGGCGGCGACCTTGATCTCGCCGATCGCCATCGTCGGGCCCTTGGCCAGCGAGGCGGCGAACTCGATCGCCTCGGGGAGCAAGCGGTCAGCGGGTAGCAGGCGATCGACGATCCCCAGCGCGTGCGCCGTCTTCGGGTCGACCGGCTTGCCGGTCATCAGCAGCTCCATCGCTTTCTGCGGGCCGATCAATCTGGGCAACCGCTGCGTGCCGCCGTTCCCCGGCAGGACGCCGAGCGTCACCTCGGGAACGCCGATGCGGTATTCGCCCTCGGCGGCAAAGCGGAAATCGGTCGCCAACGAGATCTCCAGCCCACCACCAAGGCAGTGGCCGCCGATCGCCGCGATGAAGACCTTCGGGGTGCGCTCCATCTTTAGCAGGATCTCGTGCATATGAAGGATGGTCATGGCACGGGCCTTGGGGCTGACGGTCCGGAACATGTTGATGTCGGCCCCGGCGCTGAAGAACTTCGGGAGATCGGACATCAGGACCACGGCATCGACCGCCTCGTCGAAGCGGACCGCGTCGATCGCGGCGTTGAGGTCGTCGGCGAACGCCTTGTCGTAGCTGTTTGCCGGCGGTCGGTGCAAGTGGATCAGCGCGACGCCATCCGCTTCCTTGCTAACGGAGACGGCCCCGGCCGCAGTCGTCGAATTCTGCATCGATCCCTCCTTTGTGTACCCTGAGTCTAGTTCGATCACGAGCGAGGAGGAGAGGCAGCGGTATGAGCACAATGGTCATCGACGGGAAGGCGGCTTCGGCACGCTCCGGCGCCACCCTGGAGATCCACGACCCCGCCACCGGCGAGCTGGTCGATCGGGTTCCTCAGGCTGGCGTCGAGGAGACGCGCCAGGCGATCGATGCCGCCCATGCAGCCTTCCGTGGCTGGGCTGACCTGCTCCCGTCCAAGCGGACGCACATCCTGCTGAAAGGGGCTGCGCTGGTCCGCCAGCACCTCGATGAAGTCGCCATGCTCCTGACGCGCGAGCAGGGCAAGCCGCTTCGCGATTCGAAGATGGAGGCCGAGCGGTTCGTTGAAAACATCGAGTTCTACGCCAGCATCATGGCCAGCGGAGCGATCCGCGGTCATCATATCCCGCTGTCCGCCCCGGGAGCCTATGGACTGGTCGTACGCCGGCCGCTCGGCGTCGTCGGCGCCATCATCCCCTTCAACTTCCCGCTCACCCTGCTGGCGAACAAGATTGCGCCCGCGCTCGCCGCCGGCAACACGGTCGTCGCCAAACCCGCCAGCACCACACCGCTTTCCACGATTCGCCTGGTCGAGCTGCTCAACGAAGGCGGGTTGCCCGCCGGAGTCCTGAACGTGATCGTGGGCCCGGGAGCCGTGGTGGGACAGGAACTGATCAAGAACCCGAAGGTCCGCAAAATCGGATTCACGGGCGAGACACAGACCGGCAAGCAGGTGATGGCTGAAGCCGCTTCGGACCTGAAGCATGTCACGCTCGAGCTCGGTGGCAGCGACCCGGCGATCGTCTGCGATGACGCCGACATCGAGATGGCAAGCAAGGCGATCGCGATCGGGCGCTTCTTCAATTGCGGCCAGGCCTGCCTGGCTGTGAAACGCGTCTACGTGCACGAGGCGATCGCGGACCAGGTAATCGAGAAGGTGACCGCCCGAGCCAAGAAACTGAAGGTCCTGCCCGGGACCGACGCCGCCTCCCAGATGGGCCCGATGCACACCGCCGGTGGCCGGGAGACGATCGAGCAGCAACTCAAAGATGCGCTTGATCGAGGCGGACGACTCCTGGCCGGCGGTCATCGCATGACGGGGGAGGTCTTCGAGCGCGGGTTCTTCTTCGAGCCGACGGTCGTCACCGACGTGCCCGAGGACGCCCGCGTCTGGACCGAGGAGACCTTCGGCCCGCTCCTTCCTATTGCCCGAGTAAGCAGTCTCGAGGAGGCGATCGAGAAGGCGAACCGCTCCGAGTTCGGATTGGGGTCTTCGGTCTTCACCCGTGACATCAAGAAAGCGCAGCAGGCGATCGACCGGCTCGACGTCGGCTATTGCTGGGTCAACCAGGTTAACCTGGTTGCGTACGACGAGCTGCCCTTCGGCGGCACCAAACACAGCGGTTTCGGCAAAGAACACGGCACCGAGGTGCTCGACTTCTATACCGAGCAGAAAAGCGTCGTTATGGGAGGCGTGTAGCCTCGACCTCCTGACCGGCCGGCGGGTCTAACAGGCCTCTAACAATTGAGGTGTACTGGTATCTGCTAGCGTGTCCCGGAAAGGGGGCACCGGCCGTAATCGGAAATGGGAGGACAAGCTAGGGGAATGGAACATTTAGACGTACGTTTTCGAGCCCTTCGGGGCGCGGCGGTACTCGGCACCATCTCACTTCTCATCGCAGCGTGCGGCACAGGCTCGACCAACACCAATACGAACACGAGCACGCAGCTGGCGGCGGACCAGACATTCCGGTTCCCGCTGAACGATGACATCGGCAGCTTCGATCCGGGGTTCATCAATGCGGCGGTCGATGCGGCTTTTGCCCAGAACCTGTACGACGGTCTGTTGAAGTTCGATGACAACCTCAAGATCGTGCCGGACATCGCCGAAGCCATGCCGGAAATTTCGTCTGACCAGAAGACCTACACGTTCAAGCTTCGCAAGGACGTCAAGTTCTCCAATGGCGACAAGGTCACGGCGAAGGATTTCATCTATTCCTGGAGCCGCGCAGCGCGGCTGCAGGGCGACTATGCCTCCGATCTTGACCACGTGGTTGGCTACAAGGCCGTCAAGGCCAAGACGGCCACAAGCCTCAGCGGCATGAGCGCACCCGACGATTACACGCTCAAAGTCCAGCTGACCGAGGCGGCCGGGTTCTTCCTGACCGAGGTGGCCTTCTTCCCAGCGACCACCGCCGTCGTCTCTCAGAAAGCGATCCAGGCCGGCGGCGAGGACACCTGGTGGACCAAGCCCGAGACGCTGATCGGCACCGGTCCGTTCAAGATGAGCGCCCGGACTCCGAAGCAGTCGCTCGATTTCGTCCCGGTGGACAACTGGTGGGGCTCACCGAAACCCACCCTGAAGAAAATCCACGTCGACATCATCGCCGACCTCTCCTCCGCGATCGCCAAGTACGACCAGAACGGCTTTGACGACGTCGGCTACGGCGACATGAACGGGAATATCCCGCCGGAAGACATCCTGCGGATCAAGGCCGGCCCCAAGGCGAGCGAGCTGAAGTTCGTTCCGAAGGTACGCACCACCTGGGTCGGCTACAACTTCGAAAAGGGCCCGTTTGCGGGCGCCGCCGGCAAAGACCTTCGCAAGGCCTTCTCGCTGGCGATCGACCGCAGCAAGCTGGTCGACGTCGCCTGCAGCCATGGCATCACGTGCACGGCCGCGACCGGCGGACTGATCAGCAAGGGACTCAAAGGCTACCTCGGCGATAACATGGATCCCCTCGCGAAGTTCGACGCCGCCACGGCCAAGCAGCTCCTCCAGAGCGCCGACCCGAACCGCACGAAGGTCAAGGGACTCACCTACAACTACAACCCCGGTGCCTTCAACAAGGCCGTGGCTGAGAATCTCCAGTCGCAGTGGCAGGATAACCTCGGCGTCAAGGTTGATCTCGCGGCGACCGAGCGGCAGAGCTTCTTCCAGCGCCGCACCAAGAAGGAGTACATCGTCTTCCGCCACAGCTGGCAGGCCGACTACGACCACCCGCAGGACTGGTTCGACAACCTGTTCGTCACGGACGCGGGCAATGGCGGAACCGGGTATTCGAACCCGCAGCTCGACAGCCTGGTCAAGACCGCCGACGGCAAGAAGCTGGACGACGCCCTCGCCGATTACAAGAAGGCGTCCCAGATGATGATCGACGACGCGGCCTACGCGCCGCTGGTCTACACCCAGGGCGTCTTTCTCTTCAAGCCTTACGTCAAGGGCGCGGGAGCGAACGGCTTCAACGACTTCTACTGGAACGAGATCCAGATCGCGCAGCACTAACGGGTAACAGGAGAGACGCTCCTCGAGAGGGGGGCGTCTCTTCCACCTATATTTGAGCCGATGCTGTCGAGAAGGGCGCTCACCTACATCGCCGAACGGCTGGTCCTTATCGGCTTTACCACGGTGGCCGTTTCCTCGCTCGTCTTCCTCGGCGTCCATCAACTCCCCGGAAACGCCTTCCTGAGTGACCGCCGGATCGATCCGGCCGCGCTGCAGAGCATCCTGCATCACTATCACCTCGACCTCTCCCTGTGGGATCAGTACAAGCTGTTCGTGGCGGGCGTCGTGCACGGCGACCTCGGTGAGTCGCTCGTCAACCGCGGCATCGCGATCAGCCCCCTGCTGGCGCGAGAGGCGACCGTCAGTCTGGAGGTCGGCGCCGTCGCCATGATCTTCACGATCGGGATCGGCATGGTCCTGGGGGTGGTCGCCGCCGTCCGTCAGAACACCTGGATCGATTATTTGGCGACCGCGACCTCGGTGATCGGCTACAGCATCCCCAACTTCGTGGTCGCGTCAGTCCTCGTCCTCGTCTTCGCCGTGTACCTCTACAACTGGACCGGCGGCGCCATCTACTACGAAGTCGGCTGGGATGGCACCTACGGCAAGCTGGGCCAGATCTTCATCCCGGCCTTCGCGCTCGGCTTTCCCTACGCCAGCATCGTGGCCCGCCTGACGAGGGCCAGCATGCTCGAGGTTCTGCGGCAGGACTACGTCCGCACCGCCAGGGCGAAAGGGCTGACCAGCCGCGTCGTGATCATTCGGCACGCGCTGCGGAACGCGCTGATTCCCGTCGTGACGATCCTCGGTCCGCTGACGATCGGCATCATCACCGGCAGCGTCGTCATCGAGAACGTCTTTGGCATCCCCGGACTGGGCAAGGAGTTCGTGCAGAGCATCCTCTCGCGCGATTACAACATCGTGATCGGCGTCTTCACCGTCTATGCGGCGGCGATCGGCCTGGCAAACCTGCTTGTTGACCTGCTGTACACCGCGATCGATCCCCGGATCCGCTACTAAGGAGCAAGATGGCTACCGCGCCCGGTATCGCGACCCCCCAGGA